>NZ_JAMPLV010000007.1:0-303722 GCF_028477785.1 Providencia sp. PROV269
GAACGCGAACGCCAAGCAGCAGAAGCAGCCCGCTTAGCGGAAGAACAAGCCGCCGAAGATGCGAGAATTGCAGAGGAAGAAGCTGAAGCTGAGCGCTTACGTTTAGAAGAAGAAAAAAATAATTTACCAACAGAGCAAGAAAAACCTAAAAAAGAAGGTTTCTTTGCTAGGCTAAAGAAAGGGTTATTAAAAACTCGCCAGAATTTAGGTTCAGGTTTTTTTGGGCTGTTTTCAGGTAAAAAAATTGATGATGACTTATTTGAAGAGCTTGAAGAGCAGCTATTGATTGCTGATGTCGGGGTTGATACCACTCGCAAAATCATTGATAACTTAACGGCACATGCGAGCCGTAAAGAGCTCAAGGATGCAGAAGTGTTATATGGCAAATTGCGTGAGGAAATGTCTGATATTTTAGCGAAAGTGGATAAACCACTCGTGATTGAAGACAAAAAACCCTATGTTATTCTTATGGTTGGTGTTAACGGGGTCGGGAAAACGACAACAATTGGTAAATTAGCACGTCAATATCAGTCGGAAGGGAAAAGCGTCATGTTAGCCGCGGGGGATACTTTCCGTGCAGCAGCCGTTGAGCAACTTCAAGTATGGGGAGAGCGCAATAAGATCCCTGTGGTCGCTCAACATACTGGCGCAGATCCTGCATCGGTTATTTTTGATGCGATTCAATCAGCGCAGGCGAAAGGGGTTGATGTTTTAATTGCAGATACCGCTGGGCGCTTACAAAATAAATCGCACTTGATGGAAGAGTTGAAAAAAATTGTCCGGGTGATGAAAAAACTCGATGAAAATGCTCCCCATGAAATTATGTTAACGCTAGATGCAAGTACTGGACAAAATGCGGTAAGTCAGGCAAAACTTTTTGATGATGCGGTCGGTTTAACAGGTATAACATTGACTAAGCTCGATGGCACAGCAAAAGGTGGCGTAATTTTCTCTATTGCCGACCAATTTGGTATTCCAATTCGTTATATTGGTATTGGTGAGGGTATTGAAGATTTACGTCCATTTAAAGCAGATGACTTTATCGAGGCTCTATTTGCCCGAGAGGAATAATTTTCGATGATTCGCTTTGAACACGTTAGTAAAGCTTATCGCGGTGGCCGCCAAGCACTCCAAGGGGTTGATTTTCATCTTCAACCTGGAGAAATGGCATTTCTAACAGGCCACTCAGGCGCAGGTAAAAGTACATTACTTAAACTGATTTGTGGAATTGAACGCCCAAGTGCGGGTCATATTTTATTCAATGGTCATGATATCAGCCGCTTGAAAAATCGAGAGATCCCGTTTCTGCGCCGGCAGATCGGGATGATTTTTCAAGATCACCACCTGTTATTTGATCGAACGGTATATGACAATGTCTCAATGCCGCTAATCATTTCTGGTGCTAGTACCGAGGATATTCGTCGGCGAGTTTCCGCTGCATTGGATAAAGTTGGGTTATTGGACAAAGCGAAAAACTTCCCAATTCAGTTATCTGGTGGGGAGCAACAACGTGTCGGTATTGCCCGAGCGGTGGTGAATAAGCCAACGATGTTATTAGCGGATGAACCAACAGGTAACCTTGATGGTGAATTGTCTGAAGGAATCATGCGTTTATTCGAAGAATTCAATCGTGTAGGGGTGACCGTTTTAATGGCGACCCATGATATTGCATTGATTGAGCGTCGTAACTGCCGTGTTCTTACATTGAGTGAAGGTCGTATGCTTGGAGGTCAACATGGCTAAGAATGTCCGTAAAAGCAAGCCGGAACGAGCCAAGCAATCGAAAAGTAAAGCATTAAAAGGCGGTTGGAAAGAGCAGTGGCGTTACTCGTGGTTGAATGCGCTCGCTGACATGCTAAGACAGCCTTTGGCCACCTTTTTGACTATCATGGTTATTGCGATTTCACTCACATTACCGAGCCTTTGTTATATTGTGTGGAAAAACGTTTCGCAAGCCGCGGAGCAATGGTATCCAACACCACAACTCACTGTTTATCTTGATAAATCTCTTGATGAACAAGGTGGGCAAAATGTAGTAACACAACTGCAGGCTCTTGATGGGGTTGACCATGTGAATTACCTTTCACGTGACCAAGCCATGAGTGAGTTTCGCAGTTGGTCCGGTTTTAGTACTGCACTCGATATGCTAGAGGAAAACCCACTGCCTGCAGTCGCAATAATTACGCCTAAAATTGATTTTGAAGGTTCTAATGTATTAACAACACTGCGTGATAGAGTCAGCCAAGTCGATGGCATTGAAGAAGTTCGCATGGATGATAGCTGGTTTGCGCGGTTAGCTGCACTAACGGGTTTGGTTGGGAAAGTCGCTTCTGTCATTGGGGTTTTAATGATTGTGTCACTATTCCTTGTGATAGGTAATAGCGTACGGCTCAATATTTTTGCTCGCCGCGATACGATTAATGTGATGAAGTTAATTGGTGCTACTGATGGGTTTATCATGAGGCCATTTTTAAATGGTGGCCTTGTATTGGGTGCATTAGGTGCCATTATTTCCCTAATTATGACCTTTCTACTTGTTTGGCAGTTAGCGGACGGTGTGGCAAAAGTAGCCAGTGTATTTGGTACGCAATTTCAGATTGAAGGATTGTTATGGGAAGAGTCTTTATTGATTCTACTGTTATCCGCTATGGTTGGTTGGATAGCGGCATGGTTGGCAACACTTCAACATTTACGACACTTTACACCTGAGTAATATGTTGTTTTTTCATCATTTTTATTCAAGAGTCATGATTTGATTATATCATGACTCTTTGATTCTATTGCAAATTTTCGTTAAAAATGAACTTAGTCTGAATTGTTTTGTCCTACATTGACCTACTGTTAACAAATTTTGTATATAATTTATTTAACGCGGTTAAACTGGTAGACTAAAAATGTTTACCTCATGGCTAACCAATGCGGTTATCAATACAAACTAATCTGTTTCCTATTATTTTATTGAGGATCTGAATGACCAAAGACATGCAATCATTAGCTCTTGTTCCACAAGGAAGTATTGAAGCCTATGTTCGGGCTGCTAATGCTTACCCGATGCTCACCGCTGAGGAAGAAAAGGAACTTGCTGAACGGCTGCATTACCATGGTGATCTGGATGCTGCAAAGCAACTGATCTTATCGCACTTGCGCTTTGTTATTCATGTTGCTCGTAGTTATGCAGGGTATGGTTTACCACAAGCTGACTTAATTCAGGAAGGTAATATCGGCCTGATGAAAGCGGTGCGTCGTTTCAATCCTGAGGTTGGCGTTCGTCTTGTTTCCTTTGCGGTTCACTGGATCAAAGCTGAAATTCATGAATATGTTTTACGTAACTGGCGTATTGTCAAAGTCGCGACAACAAAATCGCAACGTAAGCTATTTTTTAACTTAAGAAAGAATAAAAAGCGTCTTGGTTGGTTTAACCAGGACGAAGTTGATATGGTTGCCCAAGAGTTAGGGGTAAGTACTAAAGATGTGCGTGAAATGGAATCACGTATGGCTGCACAAGACATGGCATTTGATATGTCAGATGACGATGACAGCAGTGATTTTGGTGGCCCTGTAGCCCCAGTCTTATACTTACAAGACAAAGCATCAGACTTTGCCGGTTCAATTGAAGATGATAACTGGGAAAGCCATGCAACTGACCGCTTAGCAGATGCGTTGGATTCTTTGGACGAGCGCAGTCAGGATATCATCCGAGCTCGTTGGTTAGACGATGACAACAAAACGACGTTGCAAGAACTCGCTGATAAATACGGTGTTTCTGCAGAGCGTGTTCGTCAGCTTGAAAAGAACGCAATCAAGAAGTTACGTTTGGCGATGGAAGAAGACGAAGATAGCGAAATGTAATTTATGACTGGCCAATTCGTTGTTCACTAAAATTATCTGCATTTATTACCCGTTAAGAGGTGGATAAATGCAGATAATCATTTCTACTTTTACATTTTTTATTGTTCAATTAATCACCGTATAACTCTAGCGGTAAGCCATCGGGATCTGTGAAAAATGTAAAACGCTTTTGGGTATAGGGGTCGATGCGTATGGCCTCACAAGCCACACCTTGCTCAGTTAAATAAGCTACCCATTTATCTAAATCTTCAACACTGAAGGCTAAATGGCGCAGCCCCGTGGCTTCAGGATAACTCAACCTTGCTGGCGGATTAACAAAACTGAATAATTCAATTTGGTAATGTTCACCAAAGGCTAAATCCGCTTTCCATGAATTATTTTCTGGGCGGAAATGTTCTTCAAGTAGATTTAACCCCAAAATACGGCAATAAAAATCCTTACTGACCTCAAAATTGGATGCAATAATAGCAACATGATGAATTTTATTTAACTTCATGCTGTTTTTCCCCATATATCAGGTTGTGCGGTGGTATTGAAGCCATTAGCAGCCAAGAATAGCCGCACCGCTTCTTTTTCTTGTAGGGCTACCCCGCTAATATCAAATTTCCATAGTGTAATGTCAGGAATAGCTTGGCAAATTTCTTCTAATAAATATGAGCCAACACCGCGTCGGCGAGTGACCTCTCGTACGCAAAAATCCTGCAAAGTGGCAGTGTTATGATCCACCGTAATTTTTGCAGCTCCAAGAAGGCGTTCATTAAAACGGGCGGCATAGAATAAGTCACCTGCTTTGCACATTTTGGCTAGTTCAAAAGGACTCTGGTCAGGCCAGATTTTATGTAAGTCCAGATATTGTTGCTCAGTAGGATTGACCAGCGGGATAATAGTAAGTCTCATGATATTTTGTTTGTTTCCCTGTAAGAGTTGCAGTCACTCATCCTGCCAGAGTGATCTACAACCGATTTTTTGATTTTAGAGAGAAAAATTTGGTGATACTGAATTTTCCGAATTTCACTCGGATTAATTTAAATTTAACCCGAATATAACACTAGTATTTACAAAAAACCTACTTTAACACATCAGTTTTTTATTCTGCTTCTAATGTAAAAACCTGCCATATACATTTGCTATTTAGCATAATTATCTTGTTTAATGTTATGAAATATATAGCCTTATTCGCTGTATTTTGAAATCTCAGGCATTGTACCTGTCAACTATAATAATCTACTACAAATCAAACA
Source organism: Providencia sp. PROV269 (assembly GCF_028477785.1). NCBI lineage: Bacteria > Pseudomonadati > Pseudomonadota > Gammaproteobacteria > Enterobacterales > Morganellaceae > Providencia > Providencia sp. PROV269. The sequence continues at coordinate 5,091 of NZ_JAMPLV010000007.1, forward strand.
CAAACACTCAGAACCACGAAGACGGGGACGATAAAATGAAGAATATGAATAAAGCATTATTAGCGGGCTGTATTGCGATGGCATTCAGTTCAGCAGGATGGGCAAAGGAAATTAAAATAGCGGTTGTTGGCGCGATGTCAGGGCCTGTAGCTCAATATGGCGATATGGAATTTACAGGGGCACGCCAAGCGATCGCAGATATTAATGCTAAAGGTGGCATTAATGGAAACACATTAGTGGCAGTAGAATATGACGATGCCTGTGACCCGAAACAAGCGGTTGCGGTGGCAAATAAAGTGATTAACGATGGTATCCGCCATGTTATTGGGCATTTATGTTCCTCTTCAACACAGCCGGCATCCGATATTTATGAGGATGAAGGTGTCATTATGATCACCCCAGCTGCAACTAATGCGGATTTAACCACACGTGGTTATCAAATGGTTCTGCGTACAACCGGTTTGGATTCGGACCAAGGACCCACTGCAGCTAAGTTTATTATGGAAGATATCAAACCAACTCGTATTGCTGTTGTGCATGACAAACAACAATATGGGGAAGGTTTAGCCCGTTCTGTACGTGAAAGCCTCAATAAAGCTGGCGTTAAAGAAGTGATGTTTGAAGGGGTAACGGCGGGTGACAAAGACTTTTCCGCTTTAGTGGCAAAATTGAAGAAAGAGAATGTTGATTTTGTTTACTTTGGGGGATATTACCCAGAGATGGGGCAAATTTTACGCCAAGCGAAGCAAGCTGGCTTGAATATTCGCTTTATGGGGCCTGAAGGCGTCGGTAACTCTTCATTATCAAATATTGCAGGTGATGCCTCTGAGGGCATGTTGGTAACTTTACCAAAACGTTACGACCAAGTTGCGACTAACCAACCAATTGTTGATGCCATCAAAGCGAAGAAAGAAGACCCAACAGGGCCATTTGTTTGGACAACTTATGCTGCTATCCAAGGTTTAACGACGGCAATGGAGCGTACTGGCAGTATTGAGCCTGAAGATTTAGTGAAAGACCTGAAAGCAAATCCGGTCGAAACTGTCATGGGAACATTAAGCTGGCAGCCAAACGGTGACCTGAAAGGGTTTGAGTTTGGTGTATTTGAGTGGCACAAAGATGGGACTTCCACCTCTGTAAAATAGTACTCAGCAGTGTTCCAGCATAGTGAATAAGAACCGGAAGTAAGTCACTTGCTTCCGGCTTCTGTTCTCTATAGAGGACAAGTAGTTCGAAAGGATAGTCTTATGTCAGATCAAATTCTGTATTTTATTCAGCAACTTCTGAATGGTTTAACCCTCGGTAGCACTTATGCACTGATAGCTATCGGCTATACGATGGTGTATGGCATCATTGGGATGATTAACTTCGCCCACGGCGAAGTGTACATGATTGGTAGCTATGTCTCTTTTATTGTGATCGCAGGCTTAATGATGCTTGGGATTGATATCGGTTGGATCCTTGTTGCTGCGGCCTTCATTGCGGCAATTGTGGTCTCTAGTGCCTATGGTTGGAGTATTGAACGGGTTGCTTATCGGCCGGTCCGTCATTCTAAGCGATTGATTGCATTGATCTCTGCGATCGGAATGTCTATTTTCCTGCAAAACTATGTCAGTTTGTCACAAGGTTCGCGTGATTTAGCCCTACCCAGTTTGATTACAGGGCAATGGGTTCTCGGTGAAAGCGATGGTTTTGAAGCCACGGTGACTAAGATGCAATTGACCATCTGGGTGGTTACCGTGCTTGCGATGTTAGCTTTGACGCTATTTATTCGCTATTCAAAAATGGGAAGAGCCTGCCGAGCTTGTGCAGAAGATCTTAAAATGGCTAGCTTATTAGGCATTAATACCGATCGCGTCATTTCATTGACCTTTGTTATCGGTGCTGCAATGGCTGCTGTGGCTGGTGTGCTATTGGGGCAATTTTATGGTGTGATTAACCCCTATATTGGTTTTATGGCAGGAATGAAAGCATTTACTGCGGCGGTATTAGGGGGAATTGGGAGCATTCCCGGCGCCATGTTAGGTGGTTTAATCTTAGGTGTTGCAGAAGCGATGACCTCTGCATATTTAAGTACAGAATATAAAGATGTTGTGTCATTTGGTTTATTGATTGGTGTGTTGTTAATCATGCCAACCGGCATTCTGGGACGCCCGGAGGTCGAAAAAGTATGAGAAAAGAAAATTGGATTAATGCCATTGTGGCTTCAGTGACTTTTTTCGTATTGGCTCTGTTCATGATGGGGTTGCAGCTCGCTCTTGATGGCACAAAACTGGTTGTTACGGTTGGGGATTCTGTACGTTGGAACTGGATCATTGCGGGTATTATTGTCATCTTTGTTTACCAGTTGGTTCGTCCGACATTAAATAAAGTATGGCAAGGAGTTCCTAAAAAGGCGTGGGCGATCCCTGATTTTGATGGTTCGACAGCCAAGCAAAAGATTCTTGCAGCTGTAATTATTATTGCCGCAATTATTTGGCCGTTTATTGTTTCTCGCGGAAGCGTGGATATTGCCACCCTGACATTAATTTATGTGATGTTAGGCTTAGGGTTAAATGTGGTTGTTGGGTTATCTGGGTTACTGGTTCTTGGGTATGCCGGCTTTTATGCCATTGGTGCTTATACTTTTGGTTTATTAAATCATTACTATGGTTTTGGTTTCTGGGAAAGTTTACCGATTGCAGGGTTAACCGCTGCGTTAGCCGGTTTTTTATTGGGATTCCCTGTTCTAAGGTTGCGGGGGGACTATCTTGCAATAGTGACGCTCGGCTTTGGGGAAATTGTTCGTATTTTATTACTGAATAATACCGAAATCACTGGCGGGCCAAATGGGATCAGTCAATTACCGAAACCGACTTTCTTTGGTTTGGAATTTAGCCGTACCGCTAAAGATGGCTGGGATACCTTCCATAACTTTTTTGGCTTAGATTACAGCCCTGGTGACCGTATTATTTTCCTGTATTTTGTCGCCTTGTTATTAGTAGTCTTAACTTTATTTGTTATCAATCGCTTACTGCGTATGCCATTAGGTCGTGCATGGGAAGCATTACGCGAAGATGAAATTGCCTGTCGCTCATTAGGGCTAAGCCCAACTCGAATAAAATTAACCGCATTTACTATTAGTGCGGCCTTTGCGGGATTTGCAGGGACGTTATTTGCCGCACGACAAGGCTTTATCAGCCCAGAATCTTTTACCTTTGTGGAGTCGGCATTTGTGTTAGCCATCGTCGTTTTAGGGGGAATGGGCTCACAAACTTCCGTGATTTTAGCCGCAATTATCTTAGTCGTATCACGGGAAATGATGCGTGACCTTAACCAATACAGCATGCTGTTATTAGGGGCATTGATGGTGCTGATGATGATCTGGCGACCACAAGGCCTATTACCGATGAAACGTCGTCAAATGCAGGTGAAAAAAGTCCCTGAAGGGGAGGGCGTATGAGCCATATAACAACGCCTTTGCTACAAGTTAATGGCTTAACAATGCGTTTTGGTGGGTTACTTGCCGTCAACAATGTTGAGTTAACCATTAATCAAGGGGAAATAGTTTCACTGATTGGCCCGAATGGGGCGGGTAAAACCACCATTTTTAACTGTTTAACGGGGTTTTATAAGCCGACCAGCGGCACGATTTTATATCGTGAAAAACACCTTGAAGGGCTGACAGGGCAGTCTATTGCTCGCCTTGGCGTCATCCGAACATTTCAGCATGTGCGGTTATTTAAAGAAATGACGGTGATTGAAAATTTACTTGTGGCGCAACATCAACATTTAAAAAGTGGCATTTTTTCTGGGCTATTGAAAACCCCTGCGTTTCGTCGGGCAGAAGCTGAAGCGCTTGATAATGCGGTAAAATGGCTTGAGCGTGTTGATTTACTCCCCTTTGCCAATCGACAAGCGGGTAATTTAGCCTATGGGCAGCAGCGTCGGTTAGAAATTGCTCGCTGTATGGTCACTCGCCCTGAAATATTAATGTTAGATGAACCAGCAGCAGGTCTTAACCCTAAAGAAACCAATGATTTGGATGACTTGATTGCTGAGTTACGAGCTCATCATAATGTTTCAATTCTCTTAATTGAACATGATATGAAATTAGTCATGGGAATTTCAGATCGCATTTATGTCGTGAATCAAGGAACGCCATTAGCGAATGGGACACCGAGTGAGATCCGTCAACATCCTGATGTGATAAAAGCCTATTTGGGGGAAGCTTACTGATGCTAGAGTTTAAAAAAGTTTCTACCCATTATGGAAAAATTCAAGCACTACATGAAATTAGTTTGAATATCCAAAAAGGTGAAATTGTGACCTTAATTGGAGCAAATGGTGCAGGGAAAACCACCTTGCTCAGTACGCTTTGTGGCGATCCACGTGCATCGGAAGGCCAAGTCATCTACCGAGGCGTGGATATCACCCAATTGCCCACTTCGAAAATTATGCGTGAAGACATTGCATTAGTACCCGAAGGGAGGCGTGTATTTTCTCGTATGACAGTGGAAGAAAATCTCGCAATGGGGGGCTTTTTTGCCGATCGCCAACAGTACCAAGAACGTATTGAGCGAGTTTATAAGCTATTTCCAAGGCTGTATGAGCGTCGAAGCCAGCGTTCAGGAACGATGTCTGGCGGTGAGCAACAAATGCTAGCGATAGGCCGTGCTTTAATGAGCCAGCCAGAGTTACTCTTACTTGATGAGCCATCCTTAGGCCTTGCTCCCATTATCATTATGCAAATTTTTGATACGATTCAGCAGCTACGCGAAGAAGGAATGACAATTTTCCTTGTCGAACAAAACGCCAACCAAGCGTTGAAACTCGCAGACCGTGGTTATGTGTTGGAAAATGGGCATATTGTGTTGGAAGATAGTGGCAAAGCGTTGCTAGCGAATGAGGCAGTACGAAGCGCCTATCTAGGCGGCTAAAATTTTCGTCATCCTTCACGCTGTGGCGTTGTTGGCTTCACTCGGCTGTTTGGGTCACATACTTAATGTATGCTCCTAATTTTCGTCATCCTTCACGCTGTGGCGTTGTTGGCTTCACTCGGCTACTTGGGTCACATACTTATGTATGCTCCCCAAGCTATCCTCATTTTGCCGCCTAGCCACAACGCGAATGATTTAGAAAATTAAATCATCATTCACTTTTTCTGATTGCTCGGGTTATCTGTTGATGCAGGTAACCCGTTATTGTTTCTGGTGTACACCATTTTGAGCGGTACGCATGGGTTTTCTTGCTATACATAGTTGCAACGTTCTGTGAAGTGACTCGCAATTTCGCTATTTACTTGTTTCTATGCATAAAAACAAATGTATATACAACTTTTTCTCTAGAAACATACAGCTACTTGTTGTTGTATAACTTCTCTTGTGTTCCAACCTTCACACTTCCTACAAAATTTCAAATTTAAATGTATATACTTTGTGACGTAAATGTATATATATTTGAGCCATAGATAAATACCCTCAATGAATAGATAGTCTCGAGTAAGTTGATATTAAATTAATCTATTGATTTTTAATCAAATAATTAATTTTAAAACACAGGTGCATCGTCACTAACTGGGTATCTCGCAGATTATTATAAATAAAATTGTTAATTTAAAGTTAATTAAAAATGGATGATAGGGGATACAACCATGTTAAATCGTACTGACTCAACTCGAGTGATCCGCGCACCACGTGGCAGTGAGAAAACCTGTAAGAGCTGGCTGACAGAAGCGGTATATCGCATGATCCAAAATAATTTAGACCCTGATGTTGCTGAGCACCCTCAAAGCTTAGTGGTCTATGGCGGTATCGGTCGAGCGGCACGTGATTGGGAATGCTATGACAAAATTTTAGATGTGCTGACCACACTGGAAGATGACCAAACATTACTCGTGCAGTCAGGTAAACCCGTCGGAGTGTTCCCTACCCATCCAGATGCGCCCCGCGTATTGATCGCAAACTCAAATATTGTTCCTCACTGGGCGAATTGGGATCACTTTAATGAGTTAGATCGTAAAGGCCTAATGATGTATGGCCAAATGACGGCTGGTTCTTGGATCTACATTGGTTCTCAAGGGATCGTCCAAGGCACCTATGAAACGTTCGTTTCACTGGCCAAACAACACTTTAATGGTAACGCAGCAGGGCGTTGGATCTTAACGGGCGGTTTAGGTGGAATGGGCGGAGCACAGCCATTAGCAGCAACCATGGCGGGCTTTAGCATGATAGCGGTGGAATGTGATGAAAGCCGTATCGATTTTCGTTTAAGAACTCGTTATGTGGACAAAAAAGCGACGACATTAGATGAAGCACTGCAATATATCGAGGAAGCCAAAGCAAATGGCCAGCCAGTTTCTGTTGGGCTATTAGGTAATGCGGCTGATGTTTACAGTGAATTGGTGAAACGCAATATCACTCCTGACTCCGTCACTGACCAAACTAGCGCCCATGACCCTGTACACGGATACTTACCACAGGGTTGGACACTCGACCAATGGCGTGAAAAACAACAAACCGCACCTGCTGAAGTGACCAAAGCAGCGAAAAAAAGCATGGCAGTCCAAGTGGATGCGATGTTAACGATGCAAAAGCGTGGCTCAGCGGCTTTTGACTACGGCAATAATATTCGCCAAATGGCAAAAGATGAAGGCATTAGTAATGCCTTTGATTTTCCAGGCTTTGTTCCTGCTTATATTCGCCCTCTGTTTTGTGAAGGTATTGGCCCATTCCGTTGGGTTGCGTTGTCAGGTGACCCAGAAGATATCTATAAAACAGACCAAAAAGTAAAAGAATTATTACCAGATGACAAGCACTTACATAATTGGCTCGATATGGCACGTGAGCGTATCGCATTCCAAGGGCTTCCTGCACGTATTTGTTGGGTTGGTTTAAAAGACAGAGAAAGATTAGGCCGTGCTTTCAACGAAATGGTGAAAAGTGGTGAGTTAAAGGGCCCAATCGTGATCGGCCGTGATCACTTAGATTCAGGCTCTGTGGCTAGCCCTCACCGTGAAACGGAATCTATGAAAGATGGCTCTGATGCGGTATCAGACTGGCCTTTATTGAACGCACTATTAAATACCGCAGGTGGAGCAACATGGGTCAGTTTACATCACGGTGGTGGTGTTGGTATGGGTTTCTCACAACATTCAGGCGTCGTCATTGTGTGTGATGGAACGGACGCCGCTGATAAGCGTTTAGCTCGTGTTTTACATAATGACCCTGCAACGGGCGTAATGCGTCATGCAGATGCAGGTTATGACATCGCCATTAACTGTGCGAAAGAGCAAGGCTTGAACTTGCCGATGGTGAAGTAATGTCCTTTGCCAGCTGAAGTTGAGCTGGCATCTTTCTGGAATAAAAGGAATTCAGTATGAATGCTGCGTTGACTCAGAAAAGACAAGGGCCACTGGCGGGGATCAAAGTGATCGATTTAAGCCGAGTGTTAGCTGGCCCTTATTGCACAGGTATGATGGCCGATCTTGGTGCTGAAGTGATCAAAATTGAAGTGCCTAACCACGGTGATGACAGCCGCCATTTAGGGCCATTCATTGATGGGGAAAGTGTTTATTACGGTTTAATTAACCGAGGTAAACGCAGTATTGAATTGGATCTTAAAGCGGATGAAGACCGAGCGATTTTATTCCAGCTAGTCAAAGAAAGTGATGTGGTGGTTGAAAACTTTCGTCCTGGTGTGACTCAACGACTCGGTATCGATTTTGAGAGCCTAAAGCAGCACAACCCTAAATTAATCTACGCCAGTATCTCTGGATTTGGGCAAAACAGCCCACTCGCCAGTTATCCCGCTTATGACATCGTGGCACAAGCGATGTCAGGCCTAATGAGTGTCACTGGTTTCCCAGAAACAGGGCCTACACGCAGTGGTGAGTCAATTGGCGATGTGTGTGCAGGGATGTTTGCCTCATGGGCGATAAGTAGTGCGTTATTTGCGAGAGAGCGTCATGACGAAGCGGCACAGTATATTGATGTAGCGATGGTGGATGTCTTACTGAGCATGCAGTTAACTGGGCTTTCAAACCTATTTGCTCATGATAAGGCTCCGAGCCTAGTGGGTAACCGCCATCCAGTATCTACGCCATTCGATACTTATCAGGCAAAAGATGGCTTAGTGGTTATCGCGATTGCGAGTGAAAAGCTATTCCAACGCTTTTGCGAATGCATGGAAAAACCAGAGTTATGCCATGACTCACGCTACCTTAATGACCCGAGTCGAACACAGCACCAAGCTGAACTTAGAAAAGAGATTGAAAGTTGGACACGCCAAAAAACCGTTGAAGAGGTATGTGACATTTTATTAAACGCGGGCGTTCCTGCTTCACCAATTCATAATTTACACCAAGCAACACAAAGTGAGCATGCCCAAGTGAGGCAAGTTCTGACGCACCTGAATGATGGGGGAACGCCTTTGGTTTCTCAACCGGTTTTTTTCAATGGAAATAAACCTCATTCAACCCGCCGTGCACCAAAATTAGGTGAGGCAAACTTAGTGTATAAGCCAGCGAGAACAACCATTAAAAATGCGGAGACGATGCAATGAGTTTTGATATTAATGAAACAGAACAAGCGGTTGTGGATGCGATAGAAAAAGTTTGTCATGACATTTTACAGCCGAATGCACAAAGATACGATGAGACAGAAACCTTTTGTGCGGAAAGTTTACAAGCGTTGGGGGAAATGGGCTGCTGGGGAATTAATTTACCTGAGCAGTATGGCGGTTTTGGTATTGGCAGTGTGGCGATGAGTCAGGTAGTCGAAGCTGTTGCTGCCGCTTGTGCTTCGACTTCATCGGCTCTAACGGCACATTTTTTGGCGACAGATTCGATTTTAATTGGTGGTACTGAAGAGCAAAAAAATTATTGGTTACCAAAAGCCGCTGCAGGGGAATTATTAGGTGCATTTGGCTTAACTGAGCCGGCTGCAGGTTCTAATCCTGCAGATATGCGAACCGTGGCAACTCGTGAAAATAGTGGCTGGCGTATTCGGGGTAATAAACACTATATTACTAACGCCAAAGAGGCTGACTTTATCGTGTTGTATGCGAAAACGGATGTAGAAGCGGGAGCCCGCGGGATCAGCGCATTTATGATCCCTAAAGGCACGGAAGGCGTGGCATTTTCTCAACCTGAAAAAACCATGGGATTACGGGGTAGCACGATTTATGAATTAGCGCTGAATTGTTGGCTACCGGAATCGGCATTATTGGGAGAGGAAAATAAAGGGTTCCATACCGCGATGGAAGTTTTAGATAAAGGGCGTGTTGAAGTGGCCGCAACGTCACTCGGTATAGCTCGGGCTGCGATGGAAAGTGCTTTAGGTTGGGTAAAAGAACGCCAAATTGGTAAAAAGCCCTTAGCCGCATACCAAGGAACTCAATGGCGTATTGCGGATATGCACACGCAATTGGAGGCTGCTCGCATGTTGACTTGGCAAGCTGCAGAATTGCGTGATTCAGGGGAGCGTTTTAGTTTGCAATCTGCGACGGCGAAATTGTTTGCCGCTGAGTGCGCGGGTTTTGTTACGGATGCAGCATTACAGCTTCATGGCGGCTACGGCTATATTCGTGACCTTCCCCTTGAACGTTATGTGCGTGATGCACGGATTTTACGGATTTTTGAGGGCACATCAGAAATACAAAAAATTATTATTTCACGTGCCGTTTTAGATGCCCACTAAGTTATTTTAAGTATTGAGCCGAGTAAGCGGGACAGGCGTTTACTGGTTTATGGAGCACTATAGGAAGCACTACCTGACAACAGGATCATGGAATTAAAAACACAACAACAATCAGGTTTAAGAATGTATTTCAATTAGTTATTTAGGGTGAATAACAGATAAAACATCACCCAGCGTAATGCTTAATAACTGTACCTTACAACTGTAGTTATTGCGGTTCCATTACGATTAATTGGTTCATTCTTTAAGCCAGCCTTGCTTAAAGAGGAGTTACCATGACAGTTTCAAACGACATCGCTACAGGGCAAAAAAACCGGCAGGAGAATGTACCTTTAATCGAAGCGCGTTCCATCGATTACATTCCAGAGTCCGAGCGCCACGGCACTTTATCAAGCCAATTCACACTTTGGTTTGGCTCTAATTTACAAATAACTGCAATTGTAACCGGAGCCTTGGCAGTCGTACTGGGTGGGGATGTATTCTGGTCATTAATTGGCTTATTTATTGGCCAACTGTTAGGTGGTGCCGTGATGGCCTTGCATGCGGTGCAAGGGCCAAAATTGGGGTTACCACAAATGATTTCGAGTCGTGTACAGTTTGGCGTATACGGTGCGGTCATCCCTATTTTATTAGTTTGCATGATGTATGTCGGGTTTTCTGCCAGTGGTACCGTGCTGGCAGGGCAAGCGGTCGGTCAGTTATTACATGTGACGGATTGGGTTGGAATTATTATTTTTGGTGTGGTGATTATCGGCATCACAATTTGTGGTTATCGCATCATCCATATTTTAGGGAAAGTAGCGAGTGTTATCGGCATAATTACGTTCTTCTATCTATTTTTCCGTCTATTTTATATGAATGATGTTTCGGTTTTACTGGAAAACCGTCATTTTAGCTGGACTAACTTTTTATTAGCGATGTCATTGTCTGCTTCTTGGCAAATTGCATTTGGGCCTTATGTTGCGGACTATTCACGTTATTTACCGACTAAAACTCCGACAATCAAAGCCTTTTTGGCCGTAGGTTCAGGTACAGTCATTGGTACGCAAGCATCAATGATTTTAGGGGTTTTTGCCGCAGCGCTTGCCGGCAATAAGTTTGCGGGTAACGAAGTCTCGTATATTGTGGGCTTAGGTAGTACTGGTTTGATAGCGGCTCTGTTATATATCAGTATTTTCTACGGAAAAGTGACGATAACTGCACTGAATGCTTATGGCAGTTTTATGTCTATGGCGGCAATTTGGTGTGGCTTCCGTGGGAAAAGCCAAATTTCTCGTGGGCAAAGGTTGTTCTTTATTATTTTAATGGTCAGTTTCTCAACCTTACTTGGACTAGCGGGCCAGCATTCATTTTTAAAACTCTTTTCTGCTTTCTTATTGTTTTTGCTTGCATTCTTTACCCCTTGGAGCGCAATCAACTTGGTTGACTACTATTGGGTCACTAAAGGCCGCTACGACGTCCCTGAACTTGCAAACCCAAATGGCCGCTATGGGCGTTGGAATAAAGTTGGGATATTCACTTACATTGCGGGTGTGTTAATACAGTTACCCTTTATTTCAACAGGGTTTTATACCGGGCCTTTAGTCGAAAAACTCGGTGGTGTTGATATCTCATGGATTGTGGGCTTGGTGGCAACCAGTGTTATTTACTATGTTGCGATTAAAAAATGGCCTATGTCAGTGGCAGACCGATTGATATTACCCACAAGTAAATAACCATTTCATCAAAAACTAGCATTAAAAATAGTAAAAATTGAGATAGCCAGTAGCAGTGTGAATATCACTGTTACGGTTTCTCTCAACCTAAAAAACGATTTTAGAACATCATCATACCCAATAATCGTTGAAGAATTGGGATAGGAGTTGCTATGAAAATTTTAGTCGCAGTGAAGCGAGTAATAGACCATAACGTCAAAATAAGAGTAAAAGCCGATGGCTCAGGCGTTGAATTGGCGAATGTCAAAATGGCCATCAACCCCTTCGATGAAATCGCTGTCGAAGAGGCTGTACGTTTAAAAGAGGCGGGAAAAGCGACAGAAGTTATTGCTGTTTCCGTTGGTGATATTGGCTATCAAGAAACATTACGCAGTGCGATGGCGATTGGGGCTGACCGTGGCATTTTAGTCCAGAGGCCTGGAGAATTAATTTTAGAACCACTGGATATTGCGCGCTTACTTCAACGAATCGTGGAAAAGGAACAGCCGGATCTTATTTTATTAGGCAAACAAGCTATTGATGATGATTGTAATCAAATAGGCCAAATGCTTAGCGCATTATTGGATTATCCGCAGGCGACATTTGCCTCACAAATTAAGCTTGAGGGCCAACTACTGCAGGTTACAAGGGAAATTGATGGCGGGTTAGAAACGTTAGAGATGCCATTACCCGCGGTTATCACAACGGACTTAAGGCTCAATGAACCTCGTTATGCAACTTTGCCTAATATCATGAAAGCTAAGAAAAAAACGTTAGATATTATCGATATTGCTGATATGAATTTTGCTCTATTAAGGCAAATTAAAACGCTTAGTGTCTCAGAGCCTAAAAAACGGGCAGGGCAATGTACATTGTTAGGCAGTGCGACAGAGCTAGTCAGTACATTGCAAGCGAAAGAAGTGATTTAATCGAGGAAAATATCCATGAGCCAAATATCTGTATTAGTGGTTGTCGAGCATGATAATCAAACAATAAAAAATTCTACTTATCATAGTATTAACGCTGCAAAACAGCTTCTTACCGCGGGTGATCATTTGCACTTATTAATTGCAGGAGATGAGACGGAATTGGTCGCTCAGCTAGCTGCGAGTATACAAGGTGTGAGTAAAGTTCTAGAAATACAATCAGATAACTTGAAAAACCAACTCGCAGAACCGATGGCTCACGCCGTGGTTAATATTGCAAAGGAATATACCCATTTACTGTTTCCTGCGACGACATTTGGGAAAAATATAGCCCCACGGGTTGCTGCAACGTTAGGGGTAGCACAAATTTCAGACATTACTCAAGTTATTGATTCTCAAACCTTCATTAGACCTATTTATGCAGGAAATGCGTTAGCAACAGTACAAAATAATGGCCAACAAGTCGTGATTACGGTGCGTAGTTCGGCATTTTCAGGGGGATATGAAACACAAAATAATGCTGAAATTGAAACCATTTCCCTTGCCGATATTCCCTTGCGCAGTCAGTTAAAAAGCCAATCTCTAACCCAAGTTAGTCGTGCGGAATTGAGCTCTGCAAAAGTGGTTATTTCAGGAGGGAGAGGTTTGAGCTCTGGTGAAAATTTTGCACTATTGGAAACAATAGCTGACAAATTGGGCGCTGCGGTTGGTGCCTCACGTGCTGCGGTCGATGCAGGTTTTGTTCCGAATGACTATCAAGTCGGACAAACAGGAAAAATTGTCGCGCCAGAATTATATATTGCAGTAGGAATTTCGGGTGCTATTCAGCATGTTGCAGGCATGAAAGAAAGTAAAGTAATCGTTGCGATTAATAGTGATCCTGAGGCGCCGATTTTCCAAGTTGCGGATTACGGCATTGTTGGCGATCTGTTTGAGATCTTACCGGAATTTGACAAAGCATTAGAGTAAGAGGTGGACGAATGGCTATCGACAAGATTGATAAGATAAACGAGGCTCCCGAGCGGGAATCGATGGAGTTCGATGTCCTGATTGTCGGTGGTGGACCCGCAGGGTTATCTGCAGCAATACGATTAAAACAGCTAGCCGCAGAGAAAGGAACAGATATCTCGGTTTGTTTAATTGATAAAGGCGCACAGATAGGTGCTCATGTTTTATCTGGTGCAGTGATTGATCCACGGGCTCTCGATGAATTGCTGCCAGGCTGGCAGCAAAAAGTTTCAGGCCCCTTAACACCTGTAAACCATGACCGTTTTTTATGGTTGAAAGAAAAAAAAGCAAGTCATTTACCCCTATCTTTATTACCAAACTGTTTGAAAAATGATGGTAATTTCATTGGCAGCTTAGGGCAGGTAAGTGCTGCTCTTGCTGTTGAAGCTGAAAGATTAGGGGTTGATGTTTTTGCTGGTTTTGCTGCAACTGAAGTGCTATTTGATGAGACAAACCAAGTAATTGGCATCACCACCGGAGATATGGGGCTTGATAAATCAGGTAACCCAACGGCGATGTATCAACCGGGTATGAATTTACTTGCGAAAATGACCTTTTTTGCGGAAGGGTGCCGAGGTCAACTCGGTAAACAATTAATCAACCATTTTAATTTAGCCGCAGAGAGTGGCAAACAAACCTATGGTTTGGGAATTAAGGAAATCTGGCAAATTCCAAAAGAGCAACACCAAGCAGGGTTAGTTGTCCATTCTGTTGGTTGGCCACTAGATAACCACACCTATGGCGGTGGTTTTGCTTATCACTATGGAGATAACTTAGTCGCAGTGGGTTTGGTCGTCGGGCTAAATTATGAAAACCCTTATTTATCGCCATTTGATGAGTTTCAACGCTTAAAAACTCATCCCGCTTTTAGTGAATTTTTATCGGGTGGAGAACGGATCAGTTATGGTGCTAGAACGATGGTGGCGGGGGGATTAGCCGCGTTACCTGAATTAAGCTTTCCTGGTGGGGTGCTAATTGGCGATGATGCAGGTTTTTTAAATGCGGCCCGTATTAAAGGTACCCATTGTGCCGTTAAAAGTGGCGCACTAGCGGCAGAAGCGTGCTTTAGTGCTACCCAGAATGGAATGGTTGATTATTTACAGTTTAAAAAGCAGTTCCGCCAACTATTTGAAGAGAGCTGGTTATATCAAGAGCTTTACCAAACACGGAATTTTAAGCCTTATATGAAAAAAGGGTTAGTAGTTGGTTCAATGCTATTTGGTGCAGAACAACTGTTATTAAAAGGGCGTAGCCCGTGGACGTTGAAATTAAAACAATCGGACCACGAAGGAATAAAAGAAGCGAAAGGTTTTACACCGATAAACTACCCAAAACCCGATGGTAAATTAATTTTTGATAAGCCTTCTTCCGTGTTTTTATCGAATACCAACCATGAAGAGGAACAACCCTGTCATTTAAAACTGGCTGATACTAATGTCCCTATCCAAATTAATTTAATGAAATATGCCGCACCTGAGACGCGTTATTGCCCCGCTGGAGTCTATGAAATTATAGGGAATAAAAGTGAAGAAAAACTGCAAATTAATGCACAGAACTGCCTGCATTGTAAGGCTTGTGACATAAAAGATCCGTTACAAAATATCACCTGGACCGCTCCCCAAGGAGGGGAAGGGCCTATTTATCAAGGAATGTAAAACGAATTTATTGTGATGTAGATGTGCTTGATATTTTTTGTTTTATCAGTCGCTTTGGGGCAATTTTGCCCCATTTTTTTATTTCTGCATTAATTCTCAATTCGCGAATGTAATTTTAATTTGTAGCGCGAACCAGCGGTGATCATTTTAACATAGCTAATTAGGGTACTACCCGTCCAAGTGCGTCGACTAAGTTGTAAGCAAGGTGAGCTTTCTTTAATTGATAATGATTGAGCGATGGACTTTGTGGCTAATGCGGCTTCAATGGTATGTTCCATTTCACTGACAGGAAAATGGCGTTGCAAATAACCGCTAGGTGTTTCTGTATCGCCATATTTTTGCTTCACAAAGTCAGGCACAATGGCGTGGTTAACATAACGTTCTTCTAACATTAAAGGAATATCGTTTTCAAAATGAAGAACTTTACAGTAGCCCACATCACTTCCTTCGCTAATTCCGAGCTGTAGCGCGATTTCTGCTGATGCGGAAATAGTTTTAAGTTGTAATTGGTGACCGCTATATTTGTTACCGCTCGTTGAGATTTCATCAAAAATATCAAATGCTTTTGTAACCGGAAGCTCATGTTTTTGGGTGGCAACAAATGTGCCTTTCCCTGCAATACGATTTAGGATCCCTTTTTGGCTTAACTCTGAAATGGCTTTATTCACCGTCATACGGCTTACATTAAATTGAGCGCATAGCTCTAATTCTGTCGGTATTTGAGTTTCAGGCTTAAAAATACCTAAATCAATACTGCGTAAAATGTAAGACTGAATTTGCTTATATGCAGGTTGTGATGTCATCGCTATTATTCAAAATTATTGTTAAAGGAAGGAGTGGTAAAATTGCTTTATTGCCACATTTCACTCACAAACTTTGTATTGAATGCAAGTTTATCAGTAATTGCCGGCTTTGCTAGTAGGAGACACCTATTTCTAATGATTAACCTGAGTTAAATAACAGTTTAGGATGCTCGTCATTGTCTGAATTATTTTATTATAAGGTAAGTTTTACTAGGGCTATATACCTTTATTTATTATCATAATGTTAAATTTACTTAGCGAAATAGGCATTTACTCATGCGAGTTCAATATTTCCATGTCAGTCTTACTCAATGTGATTATCAAAATGTCAGTCCAATGGGGATGGTAAGATTGATTGCCTCTGAAAAAGTATTTTTCTTTAATCAGGATGATTTTTCAAATAGCCAAATTTTTTTAGAGCGCATACAGCAAGGTGACTCTTTGGTTATTTGTGCAGAAGAGATGAATGATGGAAGCTATTGGGTTGAATGGGTTTACCATGCAGAGCATGGCCGGCTTGAGCCTGATAGAACCGTTAGCTTCAATCGTTCATTAGGAAAACAATACTTAATTTCGTTAGCCTTAATGGCCCTGATACCTGCGGTGTATTACTGTTTTACTGAGGCAGACGACAGTTTCTTGATGATCATATTAGTGGCCATTTTGGGTTGTGCTGCTTTCTCTGGGATCGTTCTTTTTGGCTTAGCACTCGCACAAACAAAGCATATTTTAAGTCCAAAACGAAAGTTAATTTTGAAAGCGCTAGATTCACTTATTGCTGGGAAATATAAACTGTTTGAAGAAACTTCATATATTGAAATCGACGGTATCAAAAATCCTAAATCTAAGCCTGTAAAGTTACATAAAGCCGCTGAAATTAATGTTGATAAAACATCACTATCAGTTACAAAAGGCAAGGTAAATATCACTGCAAATTACAACCTTACGATCGCTGCAGGAGATACTCTCCAAACACTCAATAAAGTTAATTTACAGATTAATAAAAAACACATGGGAGTTTTAGTCTCAGCAAATGAGCCTCTTTTTAATAATCATAAACTATTTATTGCGCAGGGGGATGAACTTGAGGTTTTACATAAAAACATTCAGGAAAATTCAAAGGAACAAGTGGTTTTTGGCATTCTCAATCATCAAGACGGACTAGCATATAGTCTGATTGGTAAAGGTGCTCCACAAGAAAGAGGGTTCTATATTGGTTTATGGGGTTTTATTTTTTGTATTCTAGCGCTTTTCATTCTAGTTGCTGGTTGGGCATCTATTAGTGAAACCTTTGAAAAAGGCGGCTATTGGGATTATTGGGACTGGATGAATATTATTGATACTGGTGTCATGTTTATCAGTTTCTCAGGAACTATTTTACTCGGAATAAGCTTCCTTATTGCTTTATGTGTGGCGATTTATTTTAAAGTGTCAAAACGCGGTAATGCCTATTATCAATCTCAATATTTTTTAAAACAACTTCGTCGGCAGCACGGTAAAACAGATTATGTGACGGAGGTGCGTTCATGAACCCATTTCTCAGTAAACGATTCCTTATTTTAATGTTTATTTTCTCATTCAGTTTATTGTTAACTCTTTTTATTTTTATTCGTGGTGGCACGGAAGATTGGCAATGGCAAAACCATAATGAAAATAGTGTAGCAATAGGTAGCTATGATTTCGCAACGACATTTCCATCTGAAAAGGGGATGCTAATAATAGCTCAAAAAAGCAGCCGTTCTAGCTATTATTATTCTTATAGTCCTTATGAAACGTTGAGTGAATATGATTACCAGATATTGTTTGCAGATAATCAAGGTGTCCATTTTATTACGTATGGTGACCAAAGCTTCTATAATGCTGTTTGTGAAAGAAATGAGTGCTTAATCATGCTAAGGGATGGCTACCGTACTATTAATTTAACCAACTTTTCGGTAAGTGAATTAATTCCTTGGGGAGATAAGCCCAGTACTCTATTTTCGACATTAATTATGGGTAAAATTTATCAATCTAAAGGTTCTCCTTTTTATGTGGTTGCGGATAATGAAAATATCTTTATTAGCACAGATAAAGGAATGACATGGGAACATTTTATGAATGTTCGTGATTTAGCTAAATCATTATTCCCTGAGGAAATTGCGGGTAATTCAAATTTCTCCTACGCGACTTATCGAGATAAAATCGTAATGTGGTACAGCTATGGTAATCAAATGGGATCGCTAGAAGTTATTATGGATATCCCCACTAAACAGGTTATTAGTAGTAAATGGCTACCTGTCAGAATTAATGAATCAGCACAAAATCGTCATGGCGATATTTTTGTGGTTGCTCAGGAGCCTTCACGCCGTTTATTTTCTTTGATGCAATTCCAGACTAATGGTGATTTTGACGTTATTGCAGAAAGCGGTTATAACCATTTGAACAGCTTAAAAGTTGGTAATCAGGGGGTAATTGTTTCGAATTCAGTTAGAGGTTCACAACAATACTTAATGATGGATATTGCAACGAAAGAGATCCGTTATCGCCCTGAATATCCTTTGTATAACAAAATATATAATATGACGGACCAATCCTTGATTGAAATAGAAAGTAGTTATTCTAATGAAAGTAACCTGACTAAGGGAACGCCTATTACTTATCAATCTTTGCATTGATATGCGATTGTGATTTAGCGTGTTCTCATTCAAGAAGGATAGGGGAAACTCTATCCTTTTTTATATTGGTTACTTAAAAGGTTGATTTAATGCGGAGATGGGGATAGCTTGCGGTAAAAATTTTCGAGTTAAGATGAGTAAGAGGGCCTTTCAATGGTAGATTGAAAAATAGATAAAAATTAATCAATTCTAATTAATTATATGGAAATATTACCTTTAATCAGAAAAAAACAAATAAAATAAAAGAAATATAGATAATAATATATATTATTATCTATAGAGGGTGATATTCGATATCATCACTAAAGATTACTAATTAAATTATTTTTTTAAATTTATCCATGTTTAATCAAACGGTTGATTTTATTTTAGTAAACCTTAGTGACTTTATGAATATTATCGTAATTGAAAATTAAGCTAAACATAAGGTAAAAAATAGGTAGTATTGACTAGATCCTATTCTTCATTTAATGCAAAATAACAGTGCAAAAATTAATTCTAATTCTAATTCTAATTTTATTTTAATTGAGATAGCTAAATGAATATATCCAAAATCAGTATTGCATCTATTTTTATTGCAAGTGCATTATTAAGTGGTTGCGCTAAAGAATCTTCTCGCTCTTTAGCTGTAGAAAAAGTTGCGACATATAATACTCAATATTCAGGTCCAAAAAGCCCAATATCAATAGGGAAATTCGATAATCGTTCTAGTTATATGAATGGTATTTTCTCTGATGGTGTAGATCGTTTAGGTAATCAATCTAAAACCATTTTGATGACACATTTACAGCAAACAGGTCGTTTTAATGTATTAGACCGTGCAAATATGCAAGAGCTTAAAGAAGAAGCTGGCATTAATGGTCAGTCTCAACAGTTAAAAGGTGCAACTTATGTGATTACTGGTGATGTTACTGAATTTGGGCGAAAAGAAGTTGGGGATCGCCAGTTATTCGGTATTTTAGGTCGTGGTAAATCACAAGTAGCATATGCCAAAGTCAATTTAAACGTTGTTAATGTTCAAACATCTGAAGTGGTATTTTCTTCACAAGGTGCTGGTGAATATGAATTATCAAATAGGGAAGTGATTGGTTTTGGTGGTACCGCTAGTTATGACTCAACATTGAATGGAAAAGTATTAGATTTAGCCATTAGGGAAGCTGTAAATAACTTAGTTTCGGGTATTGAAAGCGGTGCATGGCAGCCAGCTAAATAAGGAAATACGATGAAAATTAAATTATTGGCTGTTATGGCCGGTGCGATTTTATTAAATGGCTGTGCCAATGAACCAAAACCATTATATAACTGGGATGGTTATCAAACAACGGTTTACCAATATTATCAACAAACAGAAACTAGCCCCCAAGAACAAATTCAAGCTTTGAAAAAGAATTTGGAAATGAGCAAAGCAAAAGGTTTGGCAACTCCGCCAGGGTTACATGCACATTTAGGGTTATTGTATTCAACAACCGGAGCGGTTGATCTTGCAATGCAAGAATTCACTGCAGAAAAAGCATTGTATCCAGAATCTGCGGCTTACATGGATTTTCTCATGAAAAATAAAGGAAAAGTAAAATGAAACATTTACTTATAGTCTGCGGATTGGTGATGACATGGTTATTAACGGGATGTGCTCAGCCAACTAAAGTTGATTACACGGCATTTAATCAAAGTAAACCAAAAAGTATTCTGGTGCTATTACCACAAAATAGTTCACCAGAGATACAGGCAAGTCATGGTTTATTATCACAAGCGACCTTTCCTTTAGCTGAGGCGGGTTATTATGTGTTCCCTGTTGCTGTTGTTGAGGAAACTTTTAAGCAAAACGGGATGACAAATGCGGGTGATATTCAGGCTGTTCCTCCAGCAAAATTACGTGAAATTTTTGGTAATGATGCGGTACTTTATTTGAATATCACTGAATACGGAACAAGTTATCAGGTTATTTCCAGTGATACTCGCGTTACAGCGGATGCAAAATTGGTTGATGCTAGAACAGGGGCGTTACTATGGAGTGGCTCCGCAACTGCATCGAGTGCTGAAAATAATTCCTCGTCAAATGGTATTATTGGGGCGTTAGTGTCTGCTGTTGTTAACCAAATCGTAGATACAATGACAGATAAAAGCTATGCAATTGCAGGTATAACAAGTGTTAGGTTATTATCTGCTGGTAAGCCTAATGGTATCTTATATGGGCCTAGATCACCTAAATACGGTAAAGATGCTCAGTAATTATTAATTATTTGAATAATGGGTAAAATAGGATAAAACTATTTTACCCATTTTATTTAAGTTATCTTTTATTTAAGTTAAATTAATGTATTTAATTATGTTGTTATATTAAGTATATGTATTTTTTACTAATGTAGTTAAACTAAACTTAATAAAATTAAACTCTTATTTAATAAATAAATTAAGACTGTGACTTGAGTCAAGTTGTTCCAGCCTCTCTTACTAATAATGTGATAGAGGTACAATATTATGACAATAGCGATTACTTTAGTAATACAACTGTTATATATATAATAGTTGTCGGTTGTACTAATTCCTCGTTGATAGGAGTCATAGTATGTTCTTGTTAAACGAATCTCTTATTTCAAGGTATTTCTTCTATATGAAGAAATGGTTCAATATTGATATCTCTTTAGCCTTCTTTTTCCCAAATAAATAACCTTTCTATTTTCCTTTCTTAAAGTTTTTTTAACTTATTTCACTATGGGTTAAATCTCTATTATTTAATGAAAAATTAAAGGTATTATCATGGCTAAAAGAATCGTAGAACCATTCCGTATTAAAATGGTAGAAAATATCCGTATTCCATCAAGAGAAGAACGCGAAGCGGCGTTAAAAGAAGCAGGATATAACCCATTTTTACTACCAAGCAGTGCGGTTTATATTGATTTATTAACTGACTCAGGTACTAATGCGATGAGTGACCACCAGTGGGCAGCAATGATTACTGGTGATGAAGCGTACGCAGGATCTCGTAACTATTATGATTTAAAAGATAAAGTGAAAGAGATGTTTGACTATGATTATGTCATTCCTGCTCACCAAGGTCGCGGTGCTGAAAATATGTTATTCCCTGTTTTATTGAAAGTAAAACAGGAACAAGGCGGTGCTAAAAAACCGGTATTTATTTCTAATTTCCACTTTGATACAACAGCAGCACACGTTGAATTAAACGGTTGTAAGGCAATTAATATTGTTACCGAAAAAGCCTATGACTCGGATACTTATGATGATTGGAAAGGCAATTTTGATATCCAAAAATTAAAAGATAATATTGCTGAGCATGGTGCAGAAAACGTTGTTGCAATTGTATCTACTGTAACTTGTAATAGTGCGGGCGGTCAGCCAGTATCAATGGCGAATTTGAAAGAAGTTTATGAGATTGCTAAACAACATAATATCTTTGTTGTCATGGACTCGGCTCGTTTTTGTGAAAATGCGTATTTTATTAAAGAGCGTGATCCTAAATATAAAAATTCGACAATTAAAGAAATTATTCTTGATATGTACAAGTATGCTGATGCATTAACGATGTCAGCGAAAAAAGACCCACTATTAAATATCGGCGGGTTGGTTTGTATTAAAAATGACGAAAAAATCTTCACACTGGCAAGACAACGCTGTGTTCCAATGGAGGGGTTCGTGACCTATGGTGGCTTAGCGGGTCGTGATATGGCCGCAATGGTACAGGGTCTTGAAGAAGGGGCTGGTGAAGAATATCTGCATTATCGTATAGGGCAAGTTAAATACTTAGGCGACCGCTTACGCGAAGGTGGTATTTCAATTCAATATCCTACAGGCGGGCACGCAGTATTCGTCGACTGTAAAAAACTGGTTCCACATATTCCAGGTGACCAATTCCCTGCGCAAGCTGTTATAAACGCACTTTATTTGGAGTCTGGTGTTCGTGCGGTTGAAATTGGTTCATTCTTATTAGGCCGTGATCCTGAAACGGGCAAACAAAAACATGCAGACATGGAATTTATGCGATTAACTATTGCGAGACGCGTATATACCAATGACCATATGGATTACATTGCAGATGCTCTCATTGGGTTAAAAGATAAATTCGCAACTCTGAAAGGTCTTGATTTCGAATATGAACCACCAGTATTAAGGCACTTTACTGCAAGATTAAAACCAATTAAATAATAGGTCGTTCTTATGGTTCCCGTGCAATGCGGGAACCTCATCCTTATTCTTAAGGTAAACACCATGAATAATTCGGCAGCCAAAAAAGAACCCTCCATAATGGTAGGGGGTTTTGTGCTAGGCGGTGCCATGATAGGGGCGGGTATGTTTAGTTTGCCCACTATTATGGCTGGAGCTTGGTTTATTAACTCTGTAGTTATCTTGTTAGTTGTTTGCTTTTTTATGTTTCATTCAGGGATTTATATTTTAGAATGTATATCGAAATATGGATCAGGAACGAATTACTTTTTCATATCTAAAGAATTATTACCAAAATGGGCATGCTATATAGCTAATATGGCATTAATATTTGTACTCTACATATTAATATATGCCTATATATCAGCCGCAGGTTCAGTGATTAAAGAAGCCGCCGCCATTTATGGATACAACATCAACTTAAGGTTAATATTTATTATCTTTACATTAATATTAGGTGCGAGTATTTGGTGGAGTGGTGTTGGAGCAAGCCGTTTAACATCATTATTTTTATTTATTAAAATAGTTTTATTTATTTTGGCTTTCTCTGGGTTATTTTTTATTGTAAAAACAGATTTGTTATTAACTTCACCGGTTGAGGGCGGACAAACAGCATTGCTACCTTTTGTCTTTATTATTATCCCCTATGCAATTACTTCTTTTGGTTATCATGGGAATGTTTGTAGTCTATATAAGCTTTATCATGAGAATGAAAGAAAGGTTGTTAAGAGTTGTGTTATCGGTTGTGTATTAGCACTGGTTCTCTATTTTCTTTGGATCATGGGGACAATGGGAAATCTACCACGGGCAGAGTTTTTAACAATTATTAATAAAGGCGGTAATTTAGACGCATTTATTGAATCATTATATGCAGTGCTGAATAGCAAAAATATTGCGACATTCTTACTGTGGTTTTCTATTAGTGCTGTATTCTGTTCATTCTTAGGTGTCGCAATTGGGTTATTTGATTACATTCTTGCTTCGCTAAATTTTAAAGATAACCCATCAGGTAGAATGAAATCTGCATTATTATGCTTCTTGCCTCCTCTTATTCTTTGCATGTTATTCCCAAATGGTTTTTTGATCGCAATAGCTTATGCAGGTATGGCGGCATGTATATGGGCGATTATTTGCCCTGCAGTTATGGCATTAAAGGTAAGAGAGCGTTTTCCTGAATCTAAATTTAAAGTGTGGGGCGGAAAGGGGTTAATCTATGCCGTAATCGCTTTTGGTGTCTTTGGTATTATTTGCCAATTGTTAGCGCAGTTTAATTTGTTACCGATATACCGTTAATTTTTCAAAATACAAGCTGTAAAATAACTGCAAAGGTACAGTGAGGGTTCGCTGTACCTTTTTTCTGTCCAACAATATGGCTGACTGTAAGCTAGTATTGAAATATGACCGTTTTTTTAAAGTACATTTTAATATTTTGTCCTTGATAAATAATGGGTTTAAAGGTCATTTTTTTAATCGCTTTCACCGCTTCTTCTTTAAAACCTAAATCAGGGATCTTGTTGTTTAATATTTCAACGGATTCAACTTGGCCATCTAATCCAACTAATAACCGAATTTGTACTTTAACCACTTTTGTATAGCCTAAGGAGCGAGCCTCTTTTGGATACTTAGGGGTCGCATCCTGTAAAATTGTATAGGAAATACCACTCGAACCGAGTGCGGTATAACTTCCATCACCATTAGCAGCGAATTGGTTATTACCCGATAATATATTATTCCCTTTACCACCTTGACTACTTTCTGAAGTTGATGAGGTGGTGGAAGAATGATTTTTAGCCGCTGAATTGGATGGTGTTTCTTTAGCTGTTTCTAGTGAGTCTTGCTGTGTTTCATGGCTTATTTTATTGGCAATAAGCTGATTTTCTGTGTTATTTCGAGTGTCATTGTTCAGTAATTTACTTTGTTTTTCTTGTTTTTTTCCTTGTACGGGCTGACTGATCTCCGGTTTTATATTTACTTTGGTTTTCTGTGTGAGCAAAGGTGATTCAATTGTATTATCAACGGGGACATTAACAGGAGTTAATGAATTTTTAAGTTGGGTTTTTGAGGGTATTTTACTTTCATTAGGTTGAGACTTGCTAAGCTGCTTCAATTGCGAAGCAGCTTCAGCCTTCGAGGAGGATTCTGATATAACTTCTTGTAATTGCGCTTGTCTCTTACTACTCTGTTCTCCTGAGCCCCCAGCGGAGCCCATTGGTCCCCCTAGAGATAGCGTTATCGTTTCCTCACCTTCGACCATAGGTACCGCCCTACCTGCTTGTAGGGCGATAAACATAATGGCAATGATATGGATAACGAGTGACAGTGCTAAAGCAAGTTTATAACGAAAAAACGGGTTTATAGTCACTGAAACATTTCCTGTTTAAATCAATAGGTGGCTTTGATACCTGCAAAGAATGAGCGCTCATTTCCAGGAATCAATGAGCCGTAGCCTGCAGTAACATAGTCGTAGTAAGTTTTATTCATTAAGTTAGTGACTCCACCATATAATTCAATGTGTTCAATCGGTGTGTAACGAACACTCAGGTCAATGAGCTCACGTGATTTAACAACGCCATCTTCTTCTTTATTGGCATCAGAAAGGAAGTTATTGTACGAACCATAATAGGTGTACTGAATATCTCCTGATAAATCCTCAGTAAAGTCGTATTTTACTTTTAGTTTAACGGAGTGCTCTGGCACTTTAGTTAAACCACTTTTCGTGTAATCAATGGTGTTTTTGCCGTTTTCTTCCAAGAATTGGCGGCCATGGTTGTTATAATCAGAACGTCCTCTGAGCCATGAATATGATTCTTGGAAGGTGAAATCACCGAGCGTTTGCTGGAAGTCAACATCGGCTCCCCAGCGGCGAGTTTTTAACAAATTCATTGTCTTCGCATCATTGACGCTAGTGAGATAAATGCGATTTAACTGATTATTTGTATTGGATGTCCAGAACGTGACATTGACAGTACTAAACGCTAATTTATCTCTTAAGCCGACCTCAAATAAGTCATATTTCTCATCTTCTGCCTTAGTCGGCGTGTAAATTTTTTCACCATTAACGACCGATTGGTCACTGATTTGCAAGCCATCGGGAAGGGTGTAGCCTCGTTCATATCGCCCATAAACTCGACCTGTATCGCGATAAAGGTAAGCAAGAGAAAGTTCTGCAGCGGTATTCCAACGGTCTGAAGTACCTGATCCATTTACCGTACCGCTTTTATCAAATGACCATTCCGCCAATTCACGTCTTAGCCCTTGAGTAAAAACAAATTGATCTGATTTCAGGCTGTTAAGGACATAAATTGCCTTTGTGGTTTTATCATAATCGAAATTATGAGGAACCCCATAATATCGGCCTTTACTGTCCTTTTTATAGCTTCCAATATAATGAATAGAAGCCTTTTGTTTGGAATAATCTATGCCCAAAAGTAGGTTACTATCATCAAGATAGCCGATATCTAATTTGATTTTTGTTCCGTGGCTTTTTTGATTAACTTTTTGTTCCCAGTTGGCATTATTAGTATAAAAACCATCAGTGTAGAAAACATCAGTAGCAAAATTGAGTTTATCCGTAAATGCATTTTGGTAACTTAAATTATAGCTATCGACCTCGCGGTCACCAGTCAAATAACCGCTGATTGTTTTTTTAATTAACTTACCATTTTCATCAATACCGACAGTGACGGTTTTGTCTGGTGGAACGTAGTCTTTACCATACTTTTTGATATTACGTGATGTGAGCGTTTTTACGTATTGGGAACTTTCAGTGAGATGGCTTCCTCGCAACATCAGGCTTTGATCTGAAGTGAGATCCCATCTTCCACCTAATGAATAATATTCTGAATTACGGTAGGTATCTTTATAGTAAAGGTCACGATTTAGTTTACTGGCTGTGCCTAAAATTGAAAATTTATCATTAACCCGCACTCCCAAATTAGCATTTAAACGGTATCCTTCTGAGTTCCATTCAGATAAAACACTTGTTTTGGGATTAGCCATACTTCTCAGGTTAGACGTGATATTAATGACTCCACCTGCAGTCCCTGAGCCGTAAATAACGCTTCCACCACCGGGAATGATTTCAATACGCTCAAGTTGTTCAACGGGAATAATATCGTAGTTAGTGGTGTAAGGGTGATTTGCTAATGTGGTAATTGGAGCCCCATCAAGTAATACTTGTAGGTTACGTTGTGAGATTTCAGCCCCTTGTCCTCGCAAGTCTATATTACCTTGCCCAGAGGTATCGACACTAATACCAGGAACGGATTTAAGCACATCAGAGATTGTGCGATTTCCTTTACCTTGAATATCTTCTTTTGAAATAACAATAATTTGCTTGGTATCTCGTAAACGTTCTATTTCAAAGTAGTCAGGCCTTGCATAACTATCTTGTAGCTCAATTGCATCGGTAGCATCTTGAAGCTGCGATGATTTAAGCTCTTTATTGGCTGCATGAGTTGTAAAAGAAAGTGTTGATAAAATAATGAAACAAATAAAATCTGGCTTAAATTTAACCATATTGTTTCCAACGGAGGAAATGTTTTTCATTGGAGTCGGTTTGCCTTTTTGTAATGATAATGCAAATGATAATCAATCTTATTATATTATTATTAATTTCAAGATCAATTAATTTAAACCAATTTATTCTATGTCTAATTATTTGATTTAAGTGGAAATAAATTGTTGACTTAGGGGGTATATGTTACTGAGGGGATGGTAGCTTTTACGTCAGGATAGACATGAAAATAGTATTCGAGATGGTTCATTTACTCAGGTTGGATTCTTGTATTTAGCGATCTACTTCAAATTACTCACATTAATCTCAAATTTTTAATTTTCTCTGATTCCCAAAATCAAATAGTAACCCCCTTGAAATATAAGTATTTTTACCTATTTAGGATAAAGAACAACCAAATCTAGCGGTTAAAATATTTTCCTATAACGCCGATAAAGTTAAATATTGTCAGATTATCCCACCAAAAGAGAAATTCTATGCAGAAACTTCGAAATTACTCAATTCGCACTGTGGTCTTCGTATTGTTAAGTATTTTGTGTCTGATCTTGGGGGGAACGAATGTATATAGTGGTTGGTCACTATCACGCATTGCTGATGGAAACGATATTGATAGGCAATTAGTACAACAAATGACGGTGATCAGTCAGGGAAATGACCAATATTTCCGTTTTGTTACACGGTTAACCCGGGTAATGGAAAGTAAAAGTGAAGGAAAAACAGTGGACTATGGCCCCGTCAAAGAGGCAATGTCCAATATGGAAAAATATTTAGAGCAGATGAAATTGATTTCCCCAGGGCCAATGACTCCTGAAATTGCAGAGCAGGTAATTAGCAGCTGGCAAGCACTACTTGATGATGGGGTAAAGCCTCAATTAGCCCTTAGTATGGAAAGTGATACCAATAAATATTTGTCCCACGCCCATAATATCACTCCCGCATTGAGCCGAGCGTTTGGTTCTTCAATTCAAAAATTCAACCAGACAGCAGAAGAGTTGATTAGCCAAGCTCGAAATCATGTTGATAACGTGATGGATATTACGCGAATGGTTATGATCATCACTGCAATATTAGGGATCTTCATGCTCATTTTTACGGATCGCTATATGGCAGAAATGATGCAAAAACCACTAGGTTTACTGAGACAGCATTTTATTGATATCGCAAAAGGTGATTTAAGCCATCCTGTACAGTCATTCGGAAATAGCTGTGTAGGAAAATTATTTCCAATACTTGAAGGGATGAGAAAAGATTTAAGTGAATCGGTCAATACAATCCGACAAGGAAGTGACAATATTTATTTGGGGGCAAGTGAAATTTCAAACGGTAATAGCGACCTTTCATCTCGAACCGAAGAGCAGGCCGCTGCGTTAGAAGAGACGGCAGCGAGTATGGAGGAAATTACAGCAGCAGTTCAACTGAATATGGAAAACACACTTCAAGCTAATCAGCTAGTCGGTGAAGCGTTCGTGGTCGCGAATAAAGGGAATAGCATTGTTGATTCAGTTGTCGTTACTATGAGTGAAATATCCCAAAGTTCACAAAAAATCGCAGATATCATCAACATGATTAACGATATCAGTTTCCAAACTAATATCTTAGCGCTCAATGCTTCTATCGAAGCGGCTCGTGCAGGTGTGCATGGGCGCGGTTTCATGGTGGTCGCTGCAGAGGTGCGTAAGTTAGCGAGCCACAGTGCAGAAGCAGCGATGGAAATTGAACGGTTAATTGCAGACTCAGGAACTTGTGTACAAAAAGGAACTGGTTTAGTGAACGAGATGGGCAAAACGATGGAGCATATTTTACAAGGAATTAATGAGGTGACAGCAATTATGGAGCAAATCACCGTAGCTTCAGAAGAGCAGAGCAAAGGGATCGCCCAAGTTGGGGTCGCTATTACACAGATGGACGGTGTTACACAGCAAAATGCCTCTTTAGTTGAGCAAGTGGCTACAGCAGCCAACTCATTAGCACAGCAAACTCAAGACCTACAACAAGCGGTTCAGAAGTTTAATCTATCTGCGGCTTGATAATAAAAAGCCCTCACTGGATTACAGTGAGGGCTCACAAAAATACTGCATTAACCGACTAGGATTAGTTCATGCCGTATTTTTTCAGTTTCTTACGCAGAGTGCCGCGGTTGATACCCATCATCAGGGCTGCACGGGTCTGGTTTCCACGGGTATATTGCATAACCATGTCCAACAAAGGCTGTTCTACTTCAGCCAATACCAGCTCATATAAATCATTAACATCTTGATTATTTAATTGAGCAAAATAGTTCTTCAGTGCTTGCTTGACTGAGTCACGTAACGGTTTTTGAGTTACTTGATCTTGTGAATTTACAGTAGCAACGGTTAGTACGTCAGAATTTACGCGTTGTTCGAACATAGTTCTGTCAGCTCTTATCTTTATTTACGCAAAAATTTTCAAAAAATGCCTCCAACACCTCCAGCTGTTCGCTGGCATCCTCAATGGTGTTGAATGAGCGCCGAAACTGGTCATCAGGTGCATGTTCTTTCAAGTACCAAGAAACATGTTTGCGCGCAATACGGGCTCCTTTGCCTTGACCATAGAAGTCGTGCAATTCCTGTACATGCGCTAGCATAATACGTTGTACCTCTGCCATAGGCATCGGTGGCAATATTTCACCTGTGTCCAGATAATGCTGGATTTCCCGGAAGATCCAGGGTCTTCCCTGAGCCGCTCTGCCTACCATCAAGGCATCCGCCCCTGTGTAGTCTAAAACAGCTCTGGCTTTTAGCGGGTCAGTAATGTCGCCATTGGCAATAACCGGAATGGTAACAGTCTGCTTAACTGCCCGAATATTGTCATATTCAGCTTCCCCATTAAACAGACAGGCTCTAGTTCTGCCATGAATAGTGAGAGCTTGAATGCCGCAATCTTCGGCCAATTTGGCAATCTCTATGCAGTTTCGCTCTTCAGGTGACCAGCCTGTGCGGATCTTAAGGGTAACTGGCACATCCACTGCTTTGACGACACCTTCAAGAATCGATTTCACGATTTCTGGGTAGCGTAGCAGTGCCGAGCCTGCAAGCTTACGATTCACTTTTTTAGCTGGACAGCCCATGTTGATATCGATGATTTGAGCGCCACTCTCAACGTTGATTTGAGCCGCGGCAGCCATTTCATCGGGATCATTGCCAGCTATTTGCACTGAACGAACCCCAAGTTCATCGCGATGAACCATTCTGAGTCTAGATTTGTCGGTCTTCCAAACTTGAGGATTAGAAGAAAGCATCTCTGATACTGTCATCCCAGCACCCATGTCATAACAGAGTGACCTAAACGGTTTATCTGTAATGCCTGCCATGGGGGCAGCAATAAGGCAGTTTCTCAACTGATATTGTCCGATTCGCATAACTAAATGGGGGCCATACTGTGACTGCAAGGGCGCGTATATTACGCATTTTTTACGAGATATGAAAGGACAAACTTTGAGCAAACGGTTATTTATCACTAATTTTTTTATCTTGCAGGTTTGCAATTATAAAATTAGTTATATTTAACAAATAGTTAAGTTGGTTCCATAACGATTTATTAAAATAACTGTTGTGCTGTTCAAATCTCGTGCAGAACAGATTATCGCCAGCTATTGAGCAATATTTGAGCTATAAGATAATCTATTCTGGCGTTGTTTTCAAAGAAATTATTCTCTGATTTTAATAAAAAAAATCACTAAAAATGCTTGACACCCGTAATCCGGCACCATTCTTCTTTTTCAGCGACAGGGTCAATGTCAAAAGTTGAACGGTATGCATCCGCAACACTTTCAGCTTGACTGGCGAGTACACCAGAAAGACCTAATAACCCACCCGGACGTGGTAGTACACTAATCATAGGGGCAAGTTCGCGTAATGGGCCAGCAAGGATGTTAGCAACCACGACATCGGCTTGTAAGTCATTAGGTTGGTCTTTCGGTAAGTATAGAGATAAACGCTCTGAAACACCGTTACGTTGCGCATTATCGCGGCTTGCGGTGATAGCTTGGGGGTCGATGTCGATCCCAATCGCATGAGCGGCACCTAATTTTAATGCAGCGATCGCTAAAATTCCGGATCCACAACCAAAGTCGATCACGGTTTTACCTTCGAGATCAAGGCCGTCTAACCATTGAAGACATAATGAGGTGGTTGGATGTGTTCCAGTACCAAAGGCGAGACCAGGATCTAACATCACATTAACCGCTGTTGGATCGGGTACATCACGCCAGCTTGGGCAGATCCATAAACGTTCTCCAAAGCGCATTGGATGAAAATTATCCATCCACTCTCTTTCCCAATCTTTGTCTTCTAATTGTTCGATTTTATGGATAAAACCCGTGCCCAGTAGAGGACTATTTTCTAGTTGAGCGACGACAAGTTTCATGTCGGTTTCTGCATCGTAGAGCCCGATAACATCGGTATCACCCCAAAGACGTGTTTCCCCTGGAAGTGGCTCAAACACGGGTGTGTCATGGCTATCTTGAAAAGTGACGGATACCGCCCCTGTTTCGATTAACTCATCGCCAAGGTTTTCAGCATCTTTTGCAGTTGAGTTTAGTCTTATTTGTATCCAAGGCATTGTTTTTTCTCTTCTAAAATGCTCGTCATTCTTCACGCCATAGCGTTGTTGGCTGCGCTCACTAACTCTAGTCACATACTGGTGTATGCTCCTAGGGATTAGCTCGTTTGCCGCCTATCTATGACGCGAATTATCTAGAGCATTGCATTTGTTCATTTACATTAGGTAACGCCAAATTCACCTATCAGTAGATAGGAATCAGTGAGTGCTAGTTACCTGTTCGTTTGCTGGTGATTGTACTGGATTTTTGCCAAAAAGATTACCGACAAAAAAGGCAATAAGACTAAAAATCAGTGATGGGACGATAGCGTGAAAGCCCATGATTTCAATTTTAAAACTTGCCAATATGGCATAGCTGACGCCACCGACGACCATACCACTGATTGCACCTGTTCCATTGGCTTTTTCCCAATAGAGCCCGAGGACTAATGGCCACAAGAAAACGGCTTCTAAACCACCAAAAGCCAGTAAGTTCAGCCAGATAATCATTTGAGGCGGGTTCCATGCTGCAACTAAAAGCAACGCACCTAAGACCAAAGTGGAAAGGCTAGAGATCCGCGCAAGACGCTTTTCATTTTTGATTTGCTTTGGCACAGTGTTCAGATAGATATCTTTTACGATGGTCGCTGAGGATTGCAGCAGTTGTGCGTTGATCGTCGACATAATCGCAGCCATTGGTGCCGCTAGGAAGATCCCTGCTGCGAAAGGTGGCAGAACTTGTACCATCAAGGTCGGGATCACTTGGTCTGGGATCGTGAGGTCAGGTAAAATTGCGCGACCGAGAGCGCCTGCAAAGTGCATACCAAACATCAGCACTGCCATGACGATAGTTCCCAAAATAATGCCGCGGTGAACCGCTTTACTGTCTTTATATGAAATACAACGTACTGCGGTGTGAGGTAAGCCTATCACCCCAAAACAGACCAAAACCCAAAATGACGCTAAAAATGGCCCGCTTAAAATGTCATCTGCACCTTCAGGCGATACCAATTTCGGGTCTATGCTATGCATTTTTTCTATTGCAGAGGGTAGACCACCGGCATGGTAAATAATCGCCACTAGTAGGATCACCGTGCCTAATAGCATCACTAGCCCTTGCAGTGCGTCATTTAATACGCTAGCTCTAAACCCACCAATTGCGGTGTAGAGTGCGATGGAAACCCCAAAAATTATTAACCCGTAAGTATATGGAATACCTGCTGCTGTTTCTAATAAGCGCGCACCACCAATAAATTGCACTGTCATGGCACCAAAAAAGGCAATGAGCAGGCTAACACTGGCAAACCACACTAAAAATCGGCTTTGGTAGCGTGCATACAGCATATCGTTGAGCGTAACGGCATTATAGCGACGCGCCAAAATAGCAAATTTTTTACCAAGTACGCCGAGAGAAAGCCAAATAGCAGGCAGTTGGATCATCGCCAATAGCACCCAACCTAGGCCATATTTATAGGCAGCTCCCGGCCCACCAATAAAAGAACTC
Source organism: Providencia sp. PROV269 (assembly GCF_028477785.1). Taxonomy (NCBI): domain Bacteria; kingdom Pseudomonadati; phylum Pseudomonadota; class Gammaproteobacteria; order Enterobacterales; family Morganellaceae; genus Providencia; species Providencia sp. PROV269. The sequence continues at coordinate 38,267 of NZ_JAMPLV010000007.1, forward strand.
GCACTAATATAGGTAGCGGTAATGGTCATCGCAAGGACAAAGCCGCCCATTGAACGATTACCTAAAAAGTATTCATTTAAAAACTCGCCTTTTGTTCGTTTTTTATATGCATAAATGGATAGCAAAAAGACGAGAGCTAGGTAGCCGACGAGAGGCAGGAGAACTTCAATCTGCATCATTCTCCTCCAGAGAGATGTCTTTAAAAATCAGTTTAACCATCATAATGCAGAGCAAAATAAAAATGATGGGTAAGATGAGACAAGACCATTCAAACCACAGTGGTAGCCCTGTAACTCCAAGTGTATTGTCCGGCAGGTAGGCACTAATAACCCAGCCGACTAGATAGGCGATAGTCAAATAAAATGACCAGCGTGCTTCTTTATTTGATTGAAGAAAACGTTTATCCACCCGTTATTCCCCTTCATTCCCATAAAAAAATAATCAGCAATTGTACGATAATCCGTGGGCTGAGTGTGAAAAATAGCAGAAGAAAAGTGCAATAAAGCGTATTTAGCATAAAAAAATACCGTAACGCAGCGCGTTACGGTATCGATTAACGATGAGTTAAACAGGTTATCGCTGACTTATTCAGCAATACCCAGTTTTTTCTCTAAATAGTGGATGTTAGTTCCGCCTTTTTGGAAATTTTCATCGCTCATAATCATTTGGTGCAGTTCAATATTGGTTTTAATACCATCGACGATAAGTTCGTTTAACGCATTTTTCATACGAGAAATAGCGATTTCACGAGTTTCACCATAAGTAATTAATTTACCAATCATTGAGTCATAATACGGAGGTACAGTGTAGCCTGCGTAAATATGAGATTCCCAACGTACGCCAAAACCACCAGGAGAGTGGAAACGGGTGATTTTGCCCGGACTTGGGATGAAGGTATTCGGGTCTTCTGCGTTGATACGGCATTCCACAGCATGGCCGTGAACCACAATATCTTCCTGCTTAACTGATAATGGTAACCCAGATGCAACACGCAGCTGCTCTTTAATCAAGTCTACACCAGTGATCATTTCAGTGACTGGGTGCTCAACTTGAATACGGGTATTCATTTCGATGAAGTAGAACTCACCGTTTTCAAATAAGAATTCGAAAGTACCTGCACCGCGATAACCGATTTCAATACACGCATTGGCACAGCGCTCACCGATATTGCGGCGAATTTCAGGTGTAATACCTGGAGCTGGTGCTTCTTCAACCACTTTTTGGTGGCGACGCTGCATTGAACAGTCACGCTCAGCCAAGTAAACCGCATGGCCTTGGCCATCAGCCATGACTTGAATTTCAATATGACGTGGGTTTTCAAGGAATTTTTCCATGTAAACCATATCATTATTAAAAGCGGATTTCGCTTCAGCACGTGTTAGGTTGATAGAAGATTCTAAATCTTTCTCATTACGTACCACACGCATACCACGACCACCACCACCACCAGATGCTTTGATGATGACAGGGTAGCCGATACGTTTCGCGATGGCTTTATTTTTTTCAGTGTCGTTCCCTAATGGGCCATCAGAACCCGGAACGCAAGGTACACCGGCTTTTTTCATCGCGTTAATGGCAGAAACTTTATCACCCATTAGGCGGATGGTTTCAGCTTTTGGACCGATAAAAACAAAACCTGAGTTTTCAACTTGTTCTGCGAAATCTGCATTTTCAGCCAAGAAACCATATCCTGGGTGAATTGCTTGCGCACCTGAAATTTCCGCTGCTGAGATAATCGCAGGGATATTTAAGTAACTTTTCGCTGATGCTGCTGGGCCGATACAAATTGTTTCATCAGCCAGTAACACGTGTTTTAGATCGCTATCTGCCGTAGAGTGAACCGCTACTGTTTTGATGCCAAGTTCTTTACAGGCACGCAAAATACGTAATGCGATTTCTCCACGGTTAGCAATAACAATTTTTTCCAGCATGGAAACGCCTCGTTATTCGATGACAACTAATGGCTCGTCAAATTCTACTGCATCACCGTTTTGCAACAGAATGGCTTTAACAACGCCTGCTTTATCTGCTTCGATTTGGTTCATCATTTTCATCGCTTCAACGATGCAAAGTGGATCACCAACGCTGACCGTTTGACCAACTTCGACAAATGGCTTCGCTTCTGGGCTTGGTGCGCGGTAGAAAGTACCGACCATTGGTGAGCGAACTTGGTGACCTGCAACTGCGGCTGGTGCAGCTGGCGCTACCATTGCTTCAGATGGTGCAACTGCATTAGCCAGAGCAGGTTGTTGTGCAACCGGTGCTGAGTAATACTGTTGAGGTGCAGCCATAACCTGAGCAGCAGGTGAAACGCGGCTGATACGTACTGACTCTTCCCCTTCAGAAATTTCCAGTTCAGAAATGCCAGACTCTTCGACCAGCTCGATCAGCTTTTTAATTTTACGAATATCCATGGATATGATTCCGTACTCTTATATTTGGATTGAATTAATTAGGCGCAGACGGTTAACCGCTGCCTGTAAAGCAAAACTATAACCATCAGCACCTAGACCACAAATTACACCGATAGCTTTATCGGAGAAATAAGAATGTTGGCGAAATGATTCCCTAGCATGCACATTAGACAGGTGGATCTCGATAAACGGGATACTCACCGCGAGTAATGCATCACGTAGTGCAACACTGGTATGTGTGAATGCAGCCGGATTGATGAGGATAAAATCAACATCATGACGTGCAGCATGAATTTTATCGATGAGTTCAAATTCTGCGTTTGACTGAAAATGACTCAGTTTTACTCCTAGCGGGTTTGCCTCTGCCTCGAGCTTGGATACAATATCAGCAAGAGTTTGGTTGCCGTATTTATCAGGTTCCCGTGTACCTAGCAGGTTCAGGTTTGGCCCATTCAAGAGTAAAATGTGAATATCTTCTGCCATTATGCTGCTAACTCCGACGATATTATCAATAGCCCGACAACATAACGCGATGCTAAGCGTTTGTCATCTTTTATCATAAAAATAAATGGATTTTCTACTGACAAAGTCCGTCATTATAATTATTTCGTGACATATAGCAGCAAAATACTGGTCTTATCAGAGAAATTACCCGAATTTATTTTTGAAAATGTGCGGTAATCCCTATTTAGGCGGGAGTACCGCAATAAATGCGTTACTCCGCTAGTAGGTTAACTAGCGTACGCCCAGTGACTTCATTTTTTAAGAGTTTTTTTGCATATTCGACAGAATCTTCTAATTTAATCTCATTGCTGACTTGCTCATAGAAAGCCGCGGGGAGAGTATCTGCAAGGCGCTGCCATACTTTAGCGCGACTTGCAGCAGGGTAGTAAACAGAATCCACACCTTGTAGGCGGACATTACGTAAAATGAATGGCATGACGCTAGTTGGTAAGTCGAAGCCACCGGCTAAACCGCAGGCAGCAACAGTACCATTATAGTGCGTTTGTGCAAGAAGATTGGCGAGTAATTCACCGCCTACAGTATCAATCGCCCCTGCCCATAGCTGTTTGTCTAATGGCTTAGCAGGGTGAGTGAAATCACTGCGAGGTAATACTCTCTTGGCACCTAAACTTTGCAGGTAACTGCTGTTTTCTTCTCGACCTGAAATCGCGACAACCTCATAACCCAGTAGAGACAGTAATTGCACGGCAGTACTACCAACACCACCGCTAGCGCCACTCACGATGACTTCGCCTTTATCTGGCGTCACACCCGCTTCTTCTAAAGCGTTTACGCAAAGCATAGCGGTAAAGCCAGCAGTGCCAATAACCATCGCTTGCTTTAAAGATAAATTCTCTGGAAGAGGCGTTAAATATTTAGCCGGAACCCTTGCTTGAGACGCTAAACCCCCCCAATGCGTTTCACCAACCCCCCATCCAGTCAGTAGCACATGTTGGCCAACTTGGAAGCGTGGGTCTTCACTGTGGTGGATCACGCCTGAAAAATCGATACCAGGTACCATCGGATATTGGCGAACAACTCCCGCCTTTCCACAAATGGCTAACCCATCTTTATAATTGAGTGTGGACCAATGAATATCGACTATAATATCACCGGCCGGGAGCATTTCTGTCGTTAGAGGTTGAATGCCAGAGATAATTTTATCTTCCGATTGTTGCAGGATGAGAGCTTTCATCTTTCACTCCTAATAAAATGATTAAATATGTACTTTAAAAGTGCCTAAAATTTGCGGGTAATTCATTGACGTAGTGACAGTGTTTAAGCTATTAATATTGTAATTAATTTGTAAAAAATAATTTTTTTCTGGCATAAATAGGCTTTTATCATGCAAAATATCGCATCTCGACGGATTCATTTTGCGTATTGACATAAATTTGCCGCGTTTTTGGTAGATAATAGAGCGAACACCCAGCGAATTCACCCAATTTGTATTGGAAATAGCCAGTGTGTAGCAATAATAAAAAGAACTAAATAATATTTGAACTTGTTGCCCCAATAACTTGTCACACTGGGAAGAAAAAGATGGAGTATATAACAACCAAAGAGTAGATGTTTTTCTGTATAATTTTATCCTGTAGGTAAAGAATACAATTAATATCTATTTTTGGGGTTTTTATCTGCTTCGTTTACATAAGAAGCATGTACAGTACGGTACGTGAAAAATAGATGAATTAACCATATTTATAGAAGCAGCTCATTAACGCCTTGAGGCAGCTTCAAGTGGTTGGTAGAGTAGACGGGTTTAAATTCGTCCCCAGCTTGCAGGATAACTCTTTCGTTATGTTTAAAAAATTTCGTGGCATGTTTTCTAATGACCTGTCTATTGACTTGGGTACGGCCAATACCCTTATTTATGTCAAAGGACAAGGCGTAAAATTAAATGAACCCTCTGTAGTTGCTATTCGTCAAGACCGCTCTGGATCGCCAAAAAGCGTTGCTGCAGTCGGTGGTGAAGCGAAGCAGATGCTGGGACGTACACCAGGCAATATTTCGGCAATCAGGCCAATGAAAGACGGTGTTATCGCTGACTTTTTCTTGACTGAAAAAATGTTACAGCACTTCATCAAACAAGTTCATAGTAACAGTTTTTTACGCCCTAGTCCGCGAGTCCTTGTTTGTGTGCCTGTTGGTGCAACACAAGTTGAGCGTAAAGCCATTCGTGAGTCCGCGCTAAGTGCGGGTGCGCGTGAAGTCTTCTTAATTGAAGAGCCGATGGCTGCAGCTATTGGTGCTGGGTTACCTGTATCAGAAGCTACAGGCTCAATGGTTGTTGATATTGGTGGTGGTACGACAGAAGTCGCTGTTATTTCTTTAAATGGCGTTGTTTACTCTTCTTCGGTACGTATTGGTGGTGACCGTTTCGATGAGTCTATCATTAACTATGTACGTCGTAATTACGGCTCGCTGATAGGTGAAGCGACAGCAGAACGCATCAAACATGGAATTGGTTCTGCTTTCCCAACCGATGAAGTTTACGAGATTGAAGTTCGCGGTCGTAACCTTGCTGAAGGTGTGCCTCGCGGATTTAAAATGAATTCCAATGAAATTTTAGAAGCATTGCAAGAACCCCTGACAGGAATTGTCAGTGCGGTAATGCTAGCACTTGAACAGTGTCCTCCTGAACTAGCCTCAGATATCTCAGAACGCGGTATGGTCTTAACGGGTGGTGGCGCGCTTCTTCGTAATTTAGATCGCTTATTGATGGAAGAAACGGGTATCCCGGTTATTGTTGCAGAAGATCCACTAACTTGTGTCGCGCGTGGCGGCGGTAAAGCGTTAGAAATGATTGATATGCACGGTGGCGACCTGTTTAGCGAAGACTAAATGGCCTTTTAGAAACGGTTGGGGAGGTTCTCCAACTGTTTTGACTATTTTTTGTTCCTCTGACATTAGCGAAACTTAGCCACACATGAAGCCAATTTTTAGGCGAGGTCCATCCCTACAGTTACGCATATTTTTTGCGGTAATCATTGCACTTGTACTGGTGGTGATTGACCATCGTTTTGAGCCTTTCAATAAAGTCCGTAACTACTTAGACACGGCGGTTAGCCCATTCTATTTTTTAGCGAATGGCCCACGCCAATTTCTAGATAATATTTCGGAAAGTTTCTCTTCAAGAGAACAACTGCAATTCGAAAACAAAGCCTTACGACAAGAGCTATTACTGAAAAAAGCGGACAACTTGCTTTTAGAGCAACTTAAGCAGGAAAATGCACGCTTAAGGGAGTTACTTGGCTCACCACTTCGCCAAGATGAACACATGATGGTAACGCAAGTTATTTCAGGCGCGAATACGCCATATCGTGACCAAGTGGTTATAGATAAAGGCAGTAATGAAGGCGTTTATGAAGGGCAGCCTGTTATTAGTGATAAAGGTGTTGTTGGCCAAGTGGTTGGGGTAAGTAATTTTAATAGCCGTGTCCTGCTAATTTGTGACACTACCCATGCATTGCCTGTGCAAGTATTACGTAATGATGTTCGTGTGATTGCAGCCGGTTCTGGATGTGCTGATGATATCCAATTAGAACCGTTACCTGAAAATACCGATATTCGTGTTGGTGACGTCCTTGTCACGTCAGGGCTAGGGGGGCGTTTCCCTGAAGGTTATCCAGTAGGGGTGGTCTCTGCCGTAAAACACGACACACAACGAGCGTATACCATCATTAGCGCGAAGCCGAGCGCCGAATTGCAGCGTTTACGTTACCTTCTGTTATTATGGGGAAATGATAACGACCCTAAAACGCCACTACAGCCTTCGGAAGTCTATCGGGCAGCAAATGAACGCTTAATGAAAGTATTGCCGCAAGTATTACCTAACCCGAATGAAATTCAGGGGCCTCCATTGCCACCCTCAATGGCTCCGACGTCACAACCATAAGTAGAGGAAACACAGTATGGTTATGGGCAAGAGAGTAAATTAGCATGGATGAGTATCGTGGAAATGGCCGCGCCATCATTTGGTTATCGTTTTTTATTGCCTTGATTTTGCAAGTCATGCCTTGGCCGGAGCAACTCAGCTTTTACCGGCCATCATGGCTTCTGTTGATTCTCACTTATTGGGTGATGGCGCTACCACACCGTGTGAGTGTTGGCACGAGCTTTATCTTAGGGATTATCGTTGATTCCATTCAGGGTTCAGCACTGGGGGTACATGCCCTCTCTTTTAGCATTATTTGCTATCTCGTCTCTTATAAGCACCAGTTGTTGCGTAATATGGCGCTGTGGCAGCAAGCGTTGGTGATTATGTTGCTGACTATCATTCAGGATCTTGCTGTTTTTTGGGCTGAATTTTTATCATCACAAGTATTATTCCATCCGCAAGTATTTTGGAATAGCTTAGTGAATGGTATTCTATGGCCATGGCTATTTTTGCTTTTACGTAAAACTCGTCGGCAATTTTCAGTATGTTAGCATGTTAGTTGTCACTCTGACTGGGAATACAGTTTATGTGTTTAATTTATCTTGCGTCTGGCTCACCCCGTCGACGTGAACTTGTTCAGCAACTTAATTATACTTTTGAAATCTTACGTCCAGAGGTAGAAGAGCTGTGGCAGGAAGGGGAGACGCCTCAAGACTATGTTCAACGTCTTGCACGAGATAAATCTTTAGCTGGTGTTGCGATAGCACCCGATAATCAACCTGTTTTGGGCGCTGATACTATTGTTGTTCTTGCAGGCAAAATTTTGGAAAAACCGCGCGATTGCCAGCATGCAGAAGAGATGCTAAGTGCGTTATCGGGAAAAACTCATCAAGTGATGACGGCGATTGCCTTATCCAACCGTCAACAGACGATACAGTCATTAATTGTGACAGATGTGACATTCCGCGAGTTATCTTTACTCGAAATACGGGATTATATACAGTCAGGAGAGCCAATGGATAAGGCTGGCGCTTATGGAATTCAAGGCATTGGTGGGCGTTTTATACGTAAAATCAATGGCAGCTACCATGGGGTTGTTGGTTTACCACTGGTTGAAACAGACGAGCTAATTCAGCGATTTTTAGCGTTAAGTGATGGTAAGGGGAAGTCATGACTGCGGAACTATTAGTGAACATTACACCATCTGAAACGCGCGTTGCTTATATTGATGGTGGGATATTACAAGAAATTCATGTTGAGCGAGAAGCAAAAAGAGGATTAGTAGGGAATATTTACAAAGGCCGCGTGAGCCGTGTCTTACCGGGGATGCAGGCGGCCTTTGTTGATATTGGTCTAGATAAAGCGGCCTTTTTGCATGCTTCGGATATTATGCCCCATACGGAATGCATTGCGGGTGACGAACAAAAAAACTTTCATGTCAGGGATATTGCTGAGCTCGTTAAGCAAGGACAAGATTTAATCGTTCAAGTCGTCAAGGACCCCCTTGGCACCAAAGGCGCTCGCCTTACTACAGATATAACTCTCCCTTCTCGCTATTTGGTCTTTATGCCAGGAGCTTCCCATGTAGGCGTTTCTCAACGCATTGAAAGTGAAGTTGAAAGAGAACGCCTAAAAGAGTGTGTTTCACAGTATTGTGATGAAAATGGTGGTTTTATCATCCGTACGGCAGCAGAAGGGGTCGGGGAAGAGGAAGTTAAACAGGATGCGGCCTTCTTAAAGCGCCTGTGGGCGAAAGTGATTGAACGAAAAAAACGTAATGTGACTCGCACAAAAATCTATGGTGAATTAGCGCTTGCTTACCGCATTATCCGTGATTTTGCAGGTGCTCATCTTGATCGTATTCGTGTTGACTCCCGTTTGACCTATACTCAATTGCAAGAGTTTATCGAAGAGTATGTACCAGAAATGACGGCTAAGCTCGAACTTTATCAAGGTAATCAGCCAATATTTGACTTGTTTGACGTTGAAAACGAAATTCAGCGAGCCATGGATCGAAAAGTGGAGCTAAAATCAGGTGGTTATTTGATTATCGACCAAACTGAAGCCATGACGACGATTGATATCAATACTGGGGCATTTGTTGGTCATCGTAATCTTGAAGAAACCATCTTCAATACTAATATCGAGGCGACTCAAGCGATAGCAAGGCAACTGCGTTTACGTAACTTAGGCGGTATTATTATTATTGACTTCATCGACATGGTTGACCCTGAACATCGTCGCCGTGTGCTAGCATCATTAGAACAGGCATTGAGCAAAGATAAAGTCAAAACCACCATTAATGGTTTTTCGCAACTGGGTTTAGTTGAAATGACGCGTAAGCGCACAAGAGAAAGCCTAGAACATGTGTTATGCGACGACTGCCCAACTTGCCAAGGGCGTGGAACCGTTAAGTCAGTAGAAACAGTTTGTTATGAAATTTTACGTGAAATAGTTCGCGTTCACCGGACTATCGATGCAGATAGGTTCTTAGTTTATGCATCCCAAGCGGTGGTTGATGTCCTTAAAGGGGATGAATCACATGCCCTTGCAGAAGTTGAAATCTTTGTTGGGAAGCAAGTTAAAGTTCAGACTGAACCTCTTTACAGTCAGGAACGTTTTGACGTCGTAATGATGTAATAAGGAGATTTGAGTGAGACGACTGCCACGTGTAGCACTGGTGACGACCGCGGTTATATTATTGCTGTGTGCATTAGTGCTGTCAGGGCTGCGTTTTCTTCTGCCAAATATTGACAACTATCGACAAGATCTGGTCGATTATGTTGAAAAAAAGACCGATGTATCTGTACAAATTGGTAAAATCGAAGGGGCTTGGCAATCTTTTGGCCCTGTACTGACGTTATCCGATGTCGCTTTACAGAGTAAAACTACGGATGTTACCGCGAATACCATTACTGTTGAATTAGATATCTGGAGCTCATTATTTTCTCTACGCTGGCGCTTTCGTGATTTAACCTTCTATCAGTTAAATGTTGATTATAAAGTTCCTTTAAGCCTTGGAGACTCCGCGAAAGGCGAGTCTTTAGATAGCATTGAAGAGCTATTTTTACGGCAATTCGACCACTTTATATTAAAAGAAAGCCAATTAACCTTCCTCACACCTTCTGAACAAAAAACAACGCTGATTTTACCCGAGCTTTCATGGCTGAATGACAATGAACGGCATCGTGCTCAAGGTTTTGTGAGTCTTGAAACCATTAATAAGCAGCATGGCTATCTACAAGTAAAGCTTGATGTGTCAGATAAAAACGGCGTGTTAAGTGACGGTATTTTTTATCTACAAGCGGATAATATTGATATGCAGCCATGGCTTAGCCGCTGGCTGCGTGACAATACTTCATTGCGGGATGCCAATTTTAGCCTGTCTTCTTGGGTAACCCTGAGAAATCATCGAATTGACAGCGGCCTTATTCAACTACGACAAGGCGAAGCTAACTGGGGAACGGGCGAATTAGCCCAAAACCTACAAGTTAATGATTTGCTTTTGCGAATGAAAAGGCAGGGGAATGGGTGGTTATTTAACATTCCTGAGCTTGATACCTTGAAAACCAATGAGTTTATCTGGCCGCAAGGGAGCGTCTCTGTATTGTATTTGCCTGCCAGCAAAAAATATCAAGATAATGACCATTGGCGCATCCGTGCTAAAGATATTGAACTCGAACGTTTAAGCGAAGTTTTGCCCACATTTTCTTTTTTAACACCTGAAATGGTACAAGATTGGCAACATCGCCAACCAACTGGTGTAGTGAGTGAATTTGCCCTTGATATCACACAAAACATGCCTGAAAACGTACAAATCAACATGGATTGGCAAAATGTCAGCTGGAAAAAATGGAAAGAGTTGCCTTCAGTTAATCATTTTTCGGGTGTTTTAATTGGTGGCATGCAAAGTGGTAGTGCCACAGTTAGCTTGCAAGATAGTGAAGTGGACTATCGCGATGAATTTAAAGCTCCTTTTTTAATAAAGACGGCAACAGGTCAGTTCCATTGGGTAAATAATGACAGTGAATTTAAACTGTGGAGCCCATCATTAGAGGTACAAGCTCAGTCTCTTTGGGCAAATGGTGAGTTTCGTTACGCAAAAGCGAAAAAAGGAAATTATGCCGATCTCGCCATTCTTGCCGGAATTCGTTTAGATGATGCAGGGGATGCGTGGCGTTATTTCCCACAAAAATTAATGGGGCAAGATGTGGCGGATTACCTGACGAAAGCCATTATCGCAGGTAGTGTAGATAATGCGACGTTGGTCTATAAAGGTGATCCAGCTCATTTCCCATACGATAACAATGATGGGCAATTCCAAGTTTATGTCCCTCTGCGTAATGCGACATTCGAATATGACAGTGAATGGCCTGCATTATTGAACTTAGATATGGATTTAGACTTTAGGCGTGCAGGGCTATTTATGCATGCACCAACGGTAAAACTGGCGGATGCCACAGCAACCAATCTTGATGCCAATATCCCTGATTACACTAAAGAAATGCTGTATATCAATGCAGATATCAATGGAACTGGAAAACAAATCCAGCAATATTTTGTGCATACCCCGATGAACCACTCAATTGGCGATACGCTTGAAGAGTTACAAATTGGGGGAACTGTTAATGGCCAGTTAGGGTTATCTATTCCACTGGTGGCGGGTAAGGATGTTGTCGCCAAAGGAAAGGTCAATCTCAATAAAAACGATTTATATATTCAGCCAATTGATAGCACTATTTCTGCTTTGACGGGCAGCTTTGAGTTTAACAATGGAGATTTACGCGGTGAAAACCTGCGTGGACACTGGTTTGAACAGCCAATTACTGTCGATTTCACTACCACTGACCAAGCAAAAAATTATTTAGTGGATGTGAATATTAGCGGAAACTGGGCGGTGAATAAGTTGGCAATGTTACCTGCTGAGATTAAACAAAAATTATCAGGAACCACTGACTGGAAAAGCCAAGTCGCTATCACCATTCCGAATACGGCAAAAGAACCCGTTGGTTTACAAATAGACGTCACCGCAGGGCTAAAACAACTGAAAAGCCAACTACCTGCTATTGATAACGCTTTGTTAGCAGAGCTTGGGCAAATTAATGTTCAAGCAAAAGGAACCACAGAACAGTTGGTGGTTGGTGGTGATATCGGTAAGCGCATTGGTTTTAATACTCAATGGGGATTGAGTGACAAACCTCTGAGTTTATTAAAAGCCCATATTGCCCAATGGCGTGACGGTATTCCTGAACTCCCTAAAAACTCAGCTTTTATTGTCGATTTGCCAGCGATTACTGATATGAACTGGGAGAAATTAGCTGGGTTACTAGTGTCATCCCATAGCCGCGAAGGTGGTATGAATATTGGCTTGCCGGATATGCTCCAGGTCAATATTCCATCAATCTACCTCGCTGGGCAGCAATGGAACGCAGTAAACTTTTCTTATGATTTACAACGGCCTGAGCAGTTGGTCAGTATCAACAGTGAAAACCTAAAAGGCTCGTTACAAATCTTTGCTTCACAGCCTTGGCAGGTCGCTATTGATTATTTGTATTACAACCCTAGCACTTCCTCTAGTGCTCAAATCAATGACCTTGCCACAACACAATTTGATTTTAGCCAATGGCCACAATTGCAGTTTCATTGTAAAGAATGTTGGGTTGCTGGGCAGAAATTGGGTGAAATTAGTGCGAATATCCAACCTAAAGGGACGTTATTGCAACTGACCGATGGCACGCTAGATAACAGTGTTACGAAATTAACGCTAGATGCTATTTGGAATAGCGAAAACGGCAATAAAACGCAAATTGCAGGTTCATTGACCGGCGAAGCTTTTGACGAAACAGCAGCGTATTTTGGTATATTGGTTCCCATTATCCAATCACCTTATACTATTGAATTTGATTTAGATTGGGCTAATTTGCCTTGGTCACCAGATATTGCCTCTTTAAATGGTAAAATGTCTGCAAAATTGGGTAAAGGAGCGATTGCACAAATGGGGGGCGGTCGTGCAGGGCAAATATTGCGTCTAGTCAGCTTTGATGCGCTGTTGCGTAAACTACGATTTGATTTTAGCGATACATTTAGTGATGACTTTGATTTTGATTCCATTAAAGGTGATGCGACCATTAAAAATGGTGTACTGGTTTCGAAAAATACCTATGTTGATGGTTTAGTTGCCGATATTGCTTTTAATGGTCAAATTGACCTCGTTAAACGCCAAATTAATGTTGAAGCCGTCATTACACCGGAAATATCTGCTACAGTAGGAGTAGCAACCGCGTTTATGGTAAACCCATTTGCAGGCGCTGCCGTATTTGCGGCAACGAAAGTGCTCGGTCCACTATGGAGTAAAGTTTCCGTTATTCGTTACCGAGTAACAGGTAGCTTGGACGAGCCGAAAATTGATGAAGTATTACGTCAACTGAAGGAGACTCAAGAGTAATGAAAAATGGCAACGTTGCACTTTTGCAGTTATGTAGTGGAAATAATACTAAACACAATTTGGCGCAAATCGAACAACAGATCAAACAGTTACCAGAAACTGTTGAGTTAGTACTGACACCTGAAAACGCATTGTTATTTGCAGATGCAGCGACCTATCGTAAACAAGCGGAAGAGCAAGGAAAAGGCCCTTTGCAAAAAGCGATCAGCGCAATGGCCAAACGTTATCATGTTTGGATTTTAATTGGCTCAATGCCAATGATTAGCCGTGAAGATCCCGAACGTATTACAAGTAGTAGCTTATTATTTGATGCTGAAGGAAACATTAAAGCGCGCTACGATAAAATTCATATGTTTGATGTCAATATCGAAGATGAACAAGGCACTTATAACGAATCCGTGATTTATCAGCGTGGTGAACATATTACCGTTGTTGATACGCCGGTGGGTCGCCTTGGTATGACGATTTGTTATGATTTACGCTTTCCTGGTTTATTCCAAGCATTACGTGAGCAAGGTGCAGAAATTATCTCTGTACCAGCGGCATTTACTCGTTACACCGGTCAAGCACATTGGGAGCCGTTATTACGAGCTCGTGCGATAGAAAACCAATGCTATATTTTAGCACCTGCTCAAGTCGGTGTGCACGGCACACGTCGCACGTGGGGGCATAGCCTTGCGGTTGATGGGTGGGGTAAAGTGATGAAAAAGAACGTGGATGCCGTCGCTTCTACGGTACTGAATATTAAAACAGACAGCTTGAGTGTCATGCGCGAGCAAATAAAAGTGGTGAAACACAACCGTTTTAGACCGCAATTGACATCATTGATTAAAAAAGAAACCAAAGAGTAACGGATATGAGTTTAGTTTCTGTCAGCGAACATTTGCTGGCCGCCAACCGCCTTGGGCAAGAAAATCTGTATGACATTTTAGGTTTGTTATCTGAGCGCCATCTAGATTATGCGGATCTGTTCTTTCAATCGAGCTTCCATGAGTCATGGGTGCTTGAAGATAGGATCATCAAAGATGGCTCTTACAATATCGACCAAGGTGTTGGTGTGAGAGCTGTTAGTGGTGAAAAAACGGGTTTTGCTTATGCAGACCAAATTTCGCTACACGCGCTGACACAAAGTGCTACCGCTGCACGCAGCATTGTGAATGAGCAAGGCTCTGGTAAATCACAAATTTTAACTAACGTTGAATATAAAAAATTGTATTCAGTGGCAGATCCACTGCAAAGCTTATCGCGGGAACAAAAAATTGATTTGCTGCATCGTGTTGACCAAGTTGCACGCGCAGAAGACCCGCGTGTCATTGAGGTCAATGCTAGTTTAACCGGTGTTTATGAGCAAGTGTTAGTCGCCGCAACAGATGGTACTTTGGCGGCAGATATTCGCCCGTTAGTGCGTTTGTCAGTCAGCGTGCTGGTGGAACATGACGGCAAGCGCGAACGCGGTGCAAGTGGCGGTGGTGGTCGTTATGGTTATGAATATTTCTTGGAAATTCACCAAGGGCAAGTAGTTGCTGAACAATATGCACGCGAAGCGGTGCGTATGGCACTGGTGAACTTGTCTGCAGTTGCGGCTCCTGCGGGAATGATGCCTGTTGTGCTAGGTGCCGGTTGGCCTGGGGTTCTATTGCATGAAGCGGTGGGGCATGGTTTAGAGGGTGACTTTAACCGTCGCGGCACATCTGTATTTTCAGGCCAAATTGGTGAACAAGTCGCATCACCACTGTGTACCGTCGTGGATGATGGCACGATAGCGGGCCGTCGTGGCTCTCTCGCTATTGATGACGAAGGGGTGCCTGGGCAGTATAACGTCCTAATAGAAAATGGTATTTTACGTAATTATATTCAAGATAAACTGAATGCACGCCTGATGGGAGTTACTCCAACAGGTAATGCACGTCGTGAATCTTATGCGCACTTACCTATGCCGCGTATGACCAATACCTACATGTTAGCAGGGACATCAACGCCAGAAGAAATTATTGCTAGTGTGGATAAAGGCATTTATGCACCAAACTTTGGTGGTGGTCAGGTAGATATCACCTCAGGTAAATTTGTATTTTCAACATCAGAAGCTTACCTGATTGAAAAAGGTAAGATTACTTCTCCTGTGAAGGGGGCTACGTTAATAGGCTCGGGTGTTGAAGCTATGCAGCAGATTTCAATGGTTGGTAATGACTTAGCGCTAGATAAAGGCGTTGGTGTTTGTGGTAAAGAAGGCCAAAGTGTTCCTGTTGGTGTAGGCCAACCTACATTAAAACTGGACAAACTGACCGTTGGCGGTACCGCATAATCGTTTATGGCGATATAAACTAGGCTCTGCTCGCCCTGGTGACAACTTCTTGTCGGTGTTGTGACTAGGGCGATTGTGTGCCTGCAAAGCACAAAACAACTGAGGTGTTATGAATAAACGTTTTTTACCTGTCGTATTGATGGCTATTTTGATTGTGATTAGCCTTTATTTCAATGGTGGAGATAAAACACCATCTGAACCATCCATTAATCAAAGCAATCCACCTTCTCGTGAAGCGATAACACCAAAAGAAACACCACAACCGATTGATAAGCTAACTGCGCAAGACAACGTGGTTAGTTTTATGGAAAAATATCAAAAACTTCCAGCTTTCTATATGACGAAGAAACAAGCCCGTGAAGCCGGATGGGATGCGAAAAAAGGTAACCTTTGCGATGTGTTACCTGGAAGAGCAATTGGCGGAGACCGTTTTTCTAACCGTGAAAAAAGTTTGCCAATTGCACAAGGGCGTCAGTGGTTTGAAGCAGATATCAATTATCGCTGTGGTCATCGCGGGGCAGACCGTTTGCTGTACTCATCGGATGGGATGATTTTTGTGACTCATGACCACTATAAGAGCTTTACTCAAGTCCACTAAAGGAAAATCATAATGAGCAAACAGGTGAGCTTTGATTTCAGGCAAATAAATTCATTGAATGATTTTTATGACCAATTTGCTCAACAATTTTCCCTTCCTGATTGGTTTGGCTATAATCTTGATGCCCTGTGGGACATGGTTTCCGCTGGCATTGAGTTGCCTGTAACCATCACGTTTTCACATATGACAGCCGAACAACGTATAAAATTCGCAGATGTTATTGATGTGATGAATGACGCACAAGATATGTGGGAAGAAGAGTTCGTTTTTGCTTTAGATATAACAAAAAGCTCTAACTAATATTCCTATCACTCATGGTAAAGTCTAAATAAGATAACTGAGCTGATAGGGGTCTTTAGGATGAATAACGTTACCTGCACTGCATTTCCGCTAAAAGAAAAAAAATTCCTTATTGTTCACGGCTATACGGCATCCCCTGATAAAAATTGGTTTCCATGGTTGAAATCAGAGCTTGAAGCCTTAGGCGCTTTTGTTAACGTCCCCACCATGCCTGATTCTTTAACTCCCGACCCTAAAAGGTGGCAGCAGCGCTTACAACACTTACCTTTTGATATTGATGAAAATACGGTTTTGATTGGTCATAGCTTAGGTTGCATTACCGCATTACGATTTTTGCAAAATACGAGGCAATCGGTAGCGGGTTATGTATTGGTATCAGGGTTTGATGAAACGCAAGAAACATTGCCAGAATTACAGCATCACACCCTTGAGCCATTGAATTATGATGAACTCATACAGATAGCAAATAATCGAATATCGATTATATCAACCAATGATGAAATTGTGTCACCAAGGTCTTCGAAAGCATTGGCAGAGGCTTTAAAAACACAGGTTATTATTGAAGAATCTGCCGGGCATTTCCTTGATAGAGAAGGCTATACTGAGTTCAAAACACTACTTGATACAATCAAAGCGCATTTTAGCTAGTTATGGCTGGTAAGAATACTAGGTACATTTACCAAGAAAAATCCCCTAGCCGTAGCATAGGGGATAATTTATTAAGCCATTTCAGACAGATCTTTCAAATATTGAAAGATTTGGCGATAGGCTTTTGGCGGTTTATTGCCTTCACGCTCTTTTTTCGCATTACGGACTAATGCACGCAATTGTTGCCTGTCTGTTTGTGGGAACAGGGCAACTACGTCTTCAATGACTTCATCACCGCCATCTAATAAACGGGTTCGTAAGTCTTCCAGTTTATGTAAAATGACTACTTGTTGGTTGTGACGGTTTTTAAGCTTATCCAGAGCCTCTGTAATCGGCTCAACCTCACGTGAACGTAATAACTTACCAATCAATTGTAATTGGCGACGACGGCCTTCACGTTTGATTTTTTGAGCAAGTTCAATAGCTTCAAGTAATTGAGTATCTAACGGAATACGTTCTAATTCACTTTTACTTAAATCAACGAGCTCAGCCCCTAATTTTTTGAGGATCTCAGCATCGCGCTTAATTTCGCTTTTACTGACCCAAATGATTTCCTCGTCTTCTTCGTCTTGCGGCGCTGGGATATCATCCAGCCAGTCATCAGGCTGTTTGGCCATATCGATTTTCCTTTTTACCGAACACAGTGGTTTAATTACGCGTAATTAATATGATTTACTGTGTTGTGAGTGTTAACATTCATCTATTATATATTGTAACTGGGAAAACCCCTCTATGACTACCTAGCATTTACGTGTTAGGGCAGAAAATCACGTTTCCCCCATATTATTGATTGGACTAAAGCATGAGTGTAACTGAACAAGTCACTGAACAACGTAAAAAACTCGAAGAAGCCGTCGCACACGCATTAGAATTTGCAAAAACACGTTGTGATGCTGCGGAAGTCGCAGTAAACAAAAGCACAGGAATTAGTGTGAGTACCCGCCAAGGGGAAGTCGAAAATGTTGAGTTTAACAGTGATGGGGCATTAGGGATCACCGTTTATCATCAACAACGTAAAGGTAGTGCCTCTTCTACAGATTTAAGCCCTGAAGCGATTGAACGCACCGTTCAGGCGGCAATTGATATCGCTAATTACACCTCAGAAGACCCGTGTGCAGGGCCGGCAGACAAATCTTTGTTGGCTTTTGAAGCTCCTGACCTCAATTTGTTTCAAGCGAGCGAACTTTCTCCCGAAGAAGCTATCCGCTTAGCATCAGTTGCAGAAATGTCAGCATTAAATGCAGACCCCCGCATTGTGAATACCGAAGGCGGCAGTTTTAATGGGCACTATGGTGTACGTGTGTTTGGCAACTCCCATGGTATGCTGCAAAGCTACTGCTCAAGCCGCTATTCGATGTCGAGTTGTGTGATTGCAGAGCAAAATGGTGAGATGGAACGTGATTACGCTTATACGATCGGTCGTAGCTTAGACGCATTACAGTCCCCTGAGTGGGTAGGGCAGGAGTGCGCTCGTCGCACCTTATCTCGTTTGTCACCTCGTAAATTACCTACGATGAAAGCGCCTGTTATTTTTGCGGCCGAAGTGGCAACAGGTCTATTTGGCCACTTAGTTGGTGCTATTAGTGGCAGCAGTATTTACCGTAAATCTTCTTTCTTATTAGATAGCCTAGGAAAACAAATTCTACCAAGCTGGCTAACTATCAATGAGCAACCGCATTTAATGGGGGGATTAGCATCATCACCTTTTGATAGCGAAGGTGTTCGCACTTGTGAACGCAATATCGTCGAAAATGGTGTTCTACAAACGTGGTTGATGACCAGCTATTCAGCAAGAAAGCTAGGTTTACAAAGCACTGGCCACGCGGGCGGCATCCATAACTGGCGTATTGCAGGCCAAGGGCTTTCATTTGATGCATTACTGAAACAAATGGGAACAGGGCTAATCGTTACTGAGTTAATGGGTCAAGGGGTGAGTGGGATTACAGGAGATTATTCTCGTGGCGCTTCAGGTTTTTGGGTCGAAAATGGTGAGATTCAGTACCCAGTGAGTGAAATTACTATTGCTGGAAACCTAAAAGATATGTGGGCGAATATGGTGACTATCGCTGATGATATTGAAACTCGCAGTAATATTCAGTGTGGTTCGGTATTGATCCCAGAAATGAGCATTGCAGGAGAGTAACTCCTTTTGTTCTTCCTCTGTTTTGTGTGAAACAAGGCGCCTAATACATTTGTTATTGGGCGTTTTTTATTCTATAAAATAGTATTTACCACTGTCACTGCGGTGTCGTCGCTCTGTCGTCATGCTGTCGTGGTCATGATTGCATTATGCTGACAGTATAGCCATCTCCTAAGATCATTCGATTTTTAAGGTAGGTTATGATGGAAAATAAAATTAAACAATTGAGATTAGCGCGAGCTTGGTCTCAAGAACAGCTCGCTCTACTATCATCACTGAGCACAAGAACTATCCAACGAATTGAAAACGGTGAAGTACCTAGCTTAGAAACACTCAGTGCATTAGCATCAGTATTTAATGTGAGTGTGTCTGAACTGACATCTACACCTTTACCCGAAAGTATTGAGCTAGATAATCGGATAGAAGAGGCTAAAAAGCGGGTAAGAAATGAAACAAAGTTACTTAAAAATATAATAACAGCGATTATTGTATGCGTAATACTGTATACCGCTAATTATATTTATACACCAGAGAGCCATTGGCCTATTTGGGTTAGTGCTATTTGGGGCGGGCTGTTAGCGATAAAGGTAATCAAACTGTTTTTATTGGATAAGCTCTTTCACCAATGGGAAAATAATAGATTGATAAATATGACTAAAAAGCACTAGCTTATATCCTTACTACCTATTAAAACAAAAAAGGCACTCAATTGAGTGCCTGAATAGGTTAGAGGACTTGCCTGAGTTTTTTAAATAAAACTTTTTTCGCTAAGCCTTCTTTAATTCAGCCGTTGTCGTGATTAACGGTGGAACTCACCAGCTGCTTCTGGTTGATAAACGATTTCAAGTACACGAACACGTGTTTGAACACCGTTTGGCAATTCCCAGCTGATTTCATCGTTTACATGCAAGCCCAACAAGGCTGCACCAATCGGAGCCATCACAGACAGTTGCTCCGCGCTATCTTTCAGTGACGCTGGGTAAACTAAGGTGCGTGTGCGTTCTTCGTTGCTGATTAAATCCAAAAAGCGAACGGTACTGTTCATCGTGACCACATCCGCAGGGATTTCTTGTGGGCTAAGAATATCTGCACGGTCAAGTTCATCATTGAGCGCTTCGGCAACCGGTGTGCCCGCATAAGCCGGCTGTTCCATCAGTGCATCTAAACGTTCAGCATCTAAATCATTGATAATAATTGTTGGCTTTGTCATACCACACTCCAATAGAGACATACAAAGCAAACACCCCCCACCCATAAGGTAGGGGGTGTCGCTAGAAATAAGTTTGTTTAAAATATTAGGCGCTATACGCTTTAAAGGGAAGAGATCATGATCACGATCTCTAAGCCTGCCTAGATAAAAATCTACTGACTGACATGCTATAGCTAGCTTGAAACTCTGCTATTTTTCATCATTTCATCAACTATTCTTCGTCAAACCTGTTTTCGAATAGGTTGATAATTGCAGACAAGGCCTGATTTTCATCCGGACCGCTAACCTCGATATCAATCTTACTGCCTTGTTCTGAGTCTAACATCAACATCGCAATAACGCTATCGGCCTCCGCCTCAATTTGATTATTATTACGCAAAATAACTCTAGAGTTAAATTGTTTAACTAAATCATAGAGTAACATGGCAGGCCGTGCATGCATCCCAAGCCGATTTTTGAGCGTTATTGTGGCTTTTACGGTCATTGCTGTTATTTACGCTTTTCCAATGTTCTGTGGCGTGACTGCACATTTTTACCACGGGAACGGAAATAATCGGCAAGTTGTTCTGCGACGTATACTGAACGGTGTTTCCCTCCTGTACAGCCAATCGCAACAGTTAAATAGCTACGGTTATTGGTTTCTAACATCGGTAGCCATAATTCTAAATAACTACGAGTTTGGTAGATGAAGTTATGGACTTCAGTATGCCTATCTAAGAATGCAGCAACGGGCCGGTCAAGACCTGTCATTGGGCGTAATTTCGGATCCCAGTGCGGGTTTGGTAAAAAACGCACATCGAATACATAATCGGCATCAATAGGAATACCATGTTTGAAACCAAAGGATTCAAACACCATTGTCAGTTCACGCTCACGTTTGCCCATCAAACGTGTTCTTAGCATTTCAGCTAATTCATGAACGGACATTTCTGAGGTATCAATAACTAAATCAGCACGAGAGCGTAAAGGTTCAAGTAGCTCATTTTCCTCATCTATTGCGCTTTCAAGCGAAAGATTTTTACTTGAAAGTGGGTGCAACCGACGAGTGTCACTATAACGACGTATAAGCGTGTTACGGTCGGCATCTAGAAACAATAATTGAGGAGAGAAGGTTGATGGTAATTTATCAATCGCTTCTTCGAAAATCTCTGGATTGTCGGGCATATTACGCACGTCGATGCTTACCGCTGCTGAAATATTACGATCAGCCAGTGAATTCGCTAACTCCGGCAGTAATACAACCGGTAGGTTATCTACGCAATAGAAACCCATATCTTCCAGCGCACGTAAGGCAACGGATTTCCCCGAACCGGAACGGCCGCTGACTATCATCAGCACCATGAGCTTGCTCCCTTTTGTTTCTTAATAATGTGTTTCTTGAAAAGCAGTACTTGCCAATTAATATTACTTAGAAACCATAACAATATCATTTGCATATGGCAAGATACATAATTTATCGCTTACTCTGTAATTATGCTGTATAGCTCTTCATCACTTTGTGCACTGCGCAGGCGTTTACAGAGCGTTTTATCGGCTAATTTTTTGGCGATAAGCGACAACGTATGCAGGTGCGTTTTACATTGGTCTGATGGCACGAGTAAAGCGAAAAGCAAGTCAACAGGCTGGTTATCAATTGCATCAAAAGCAATCGGCTCTTCTAAATGTAAAAAGACACCGACAGCACGGCTACTTTCACCTTCGTTCAGCTTTCCATGAGGAATGGCAATACCGCCGCCAATACCTGTTGTGCCAACTTTTTCTCTGGTTAATAACGCTTCAAATACCGTATTTTCAGGTAATTCCAATTCAACGGCAGCCAGCTCACTAATAATTTCTAAAGCTCTTTTTTTACTGGTGCACACAATATTATTACGTGTACAGGCTGATGATAAAACAACGTTTAACTGGATTTCTATATCACTATTCATTTTATTGTTCACTTAGGACTACAAAACCAGATGATGTATCCCACCATCTGGTTTGAAACATTATTCGGCTAATTAATAAGCCGCGTCAATGTATTAATGTTGTCTCAGTTTTTCTTTATGTTTGGTTAATTGGCGCGACAGTTTGTCTACGAGTATATCTATAGCAGCGTACATATCGTTTTCTTCCGCTGATGCGTGGAGATCCGCTCCATTAACTTGCACGGTTGCTTCAGCAATTTGCTGAACTTTTTCAACTTTCAAGACAACTTGGATACCATTAATACGATCAAACAATTGCTCCAATTTTTTGAGTTTTTTCTCAACAGTCTCGCGCAATGCAGGAGTAACTTCAATATTGTGTCCAGTAATCTGAAATTCCATACAATCTTCCTTATTTTATCAATTAAACCAGCTGCTTACGCTGGTTAGAGGGCGGAATGGATAACGATTCTCGATACTTAGCAACAGTTCTGCGAGCGACTTGAATGCCTTGTTCTGCCAGCATACTCGTCAATTTACTGTCACTCAATGGTTTTGCTGGGTTTTCAGCAGCAACCAGTTTTTTCACCAATGCTCGAATTGCGGTTGAGGAGGCTTCGCCACCTGTGTCCGTATTAACATGGCTGGAGAAAAAATACTTCAACTCAAAAATGCCTCGTGGACTATGGAGAAACTTTTGAGTTGTTACTCGTGAGATGGTTGATTCATGCATGTCCACTTGATAGGCGATATCGGCCAGTATCATCGGTTTCATATATTCCTCACCCAGCTCAAAGAATTCTTGTTGCTGTTCTACAATACAAGTCGCGACTTTTAAGAGTGTCTCGTGGCGGCTTTCAAGGCTTTTAATCAACCATTTTGCATCTTGCAGATGACTACGAATATATTGCGAGTCATCTTCATTTGCTGAATTATTTAGCATCGAAGCATAATGGTTATTAATACTTAGTTTAGGGATGCTATCTGTATTTAACTCAACTTGCCAGTGCCCAGCAATTTTTTTCACTAAAACATCAGGAATGACGTATTCTGATTCCCCAGTATTGATGGATTGGCCGGGTTTTGGATTCAGCGTTAAAATCAGGTCTATCGCGGTTTTTAGTGCATCTTCTTTTAAGCGAGTTAATTTACTCAGCTGGCGAAAATCACGGTTAGCCAGCAAATCAATATGGTTACTAATAATGCGCTTTGCATCTTGTAGCCCATCAGTTTGCTGAGGATACAGCGACAATTGGATTAATAAACACTCTTTTAAATCTTGTGCTGCAACACCCAGCGGGTCGAAATGCTGAATACGCTTTAGGACAGCGATGACTTCTTCTATGCTAATTTCAGGGTTATCAATCCCTTCATGTATATCAGAAATTGCTGTTGTCAGATAACCGGAATCGTCTATTGAATCAATAATGGCAGTAGCGATTGCCCTGTCTGTGTCAGTAAAAGGGGTCAGCTCAGCTTGCCATGTCAAGTAATCTTGCAGCGTTTGTGTCGTTTCACCTTGATAAACAGGCAGTTCATCAAAACTATAATCGTTACTGGTCCCTGACGGTGTTCCTGCAGTATATATTTCATCCCAATCAGCATCTAAAGGGAGCTCATCTGGCATATCATGATTTTCAAGAGCGTCTTTGGTATCGAGTTCACTGGTATCGGTATTTTCATTTAGGGAGTCAATAGATTCGGGCTCGGAATTCAACTCTTCTTGTTCAAGAAGTGGGTTGGTTTCCAAGGCAAGTTGAATTTCTTGCTGAAGCTCAAGTGTAGACAGCTGCAACAAGCGGATAGCTTGCTGCAATTGAGGGGTCATTGCAAGTTGTTGACTGACTCTAAGCTGCAAACTTTGCTTCATGAATCTGTTTTATTCTCCCTAAAAAATGACAACACGATAATTTATAACCGGAAACCTTCACCTAAGTATACACGTTTCACTTGTTCGTTCTCTAAGATCATGGTTGGTGACCCATGCGCAATTAAGTGCCCTTGGCTGACAATATAGGCTCTTTCACACACATCTAAGGTTTCCCGCACATTATGGTCGGTAATTAAAACGCCGAGGCCGTAATCTCTTAAGTGCTGAATGATTTTTTTGATATCTAAGACGGAAATAGGGTCTACACCCGCAAAAGGTTCGTCTAATAAAATAAATTTTGGGTTAGCAGCAAGTGCACGCGCAATTTCCACACGGCGGCGTTCCCCACCGGATAGCGACTGCCCCATACTGTCCCGAAGATGGGTGATACTAAATTCTTCCATCAATTCCTCAGCACGTTCTTTACGTTGCTGGGAGCTCAAATCTTCGCGAATTTCTAACACAGCCATTAAGTTATCATAAACGCTGAGGCGGCGAAAAATTGAGGCTTCTTGAGGAAGATAGCCAATTCCACGACGAGCACGTTCATGCAGTGGTAGAAGGCTGATATCTTCACCATCAATCATAATTTTGCCAGCGTCCCGCTGAACAATACCCACAACCATATAAAAGGTTGTGGTTTTACCGGCACCGTTTGGTC
The DNA here is from genome assembly GCF_028477785.1 of Providencia sp. PROV269. NCBI lineage: Bacteria > Pseudomonadati > Pseudomonadota > Gammaproteobacteria > Enterobacterales > Morganellaceae > Providencia > Providencia sp. PROV269. The sequence goes on from NZ_JAMPLV010000007.1 coordinate 63,146, forward strand.
CCAACAAGCCAACGATTTCTCCTGATTTAACTTCCAGGCTGACATCTTCAACGACCTTACGTTTTTTATAGGCTTTAGCTAGATTTTCAGCGGTTAGTGTAGCCATAACAGTTATTTACTCTTACTTGCTGATGAATTTTTATTCGCTGCTGGGCCTTTTTCTTGCAATTGGGCTGGCAGTATTACAGTGGTGACGCGTTTACCTTTATCACTAAATGCTTCCATTTGCTGCGTAGGAACCAAATAGGTAATTTTGTCACCTTGGATATTGCTGTCTAACTGCTCAAGATAAGCATTGCCTGTTAAGGTGACGAGCTGTTTATCGACCTCATAACGGGCTTTGCTGGCATGGCCTTTAATTGGTTTGCCATCATCCTGTAATTGGTAAAAGGTAACCGGGGTACCAAAGGCCTCAATCACAATTTTATCCGAGTCACTACTTGGACGTGTTACAACCACTTTATTGGCTCTGATATCAATAGAACCTTGTTTAATAACAACATCATCAGTAAAGGTGGTGACGTTTTTTTCTAAATCAAGAGATTGTTTGACCGAATTAATCGTCATTGGCTGCTGCGTATCACTTTTTAATGCCATTGCAGGTAGGCTAAGAGCCAAGATTGCACTGGCAACAGCTCCTTGAATAAAACGTTTCTTAGTTACTTGATTCATTTTAATGCTCTTCTGGTTGTAACACATAATGAGTTTTAACATCTTCGATTAATTCAGCCGTTCTTGTACGAAGGTTTCCCTTCATTTTCATACCGGTAGAATTGAGACCTTGTCCAATAATGGTCACTTTATCATCAGATGAAACGTCTTGTGTTGTCAAATTGACAACTGCACTCTCAGTTGTAATTCGTTGGATCTGCGAGTCTTTGGTTAAGCTATCAACCTGAACATCGCTATATAAATAGAGAATTCTATCGTTCGTTAACCTAGCCTTGAAAGCCTTAACCGTCCAAGTTGGCTCGCCCGCTTCGTTATAAGTGGTTAGAACCGGTTTTGAAAACCACGTGATTTTTCCTTCAGTGTAGTTATCTATTTTATCTGAAACGAGTTTATACGCTAAATTACCCGTTGGATTATAGACAAAAGTCACTGAATCATCAGTTTGATAATTAGGTTGACCATCATTAATTACTTTATCCTCTTGGTTGTCAGAATCACTACCTGCTAAATTCCAGCCGATAAGCCCTAATACAACCAAGGATAAAATAATAATTAACCACTTCTTCGCATTGCTCATGAATTCAATCTATTCGTTATATTGATAAACCTTTTGCTTCTTCCAGTTTGCCTTGAGAAAGCAAAATAAGGTCACAAAGTTCGCGGACTGCGCCTTTTCCTCCGCCAATGCGAGTCACATAATCCGCTCGCGGTAATAACAAAGGATGGGCATCCGCGACGGCGACGGATAAGCCTACTTTAGCCATAACAGGCCAGTCAATCAGATCGTCCCCAATATAAGCTATTTCTTCAGCTGATAATTGTAGTGTATCTAACAGTTCGTGATACGCCAAAAGCTTATCGCTTTGACCTTGGTAAAGATATGTAATGCCTAATGTTTGGGCCCTATCTTCAAGAAGCTTCGCTTTTCTTCCTGTAATGATGGCGACCTCAATACCGGAAGTTAATAAGCAACGTATCCCATAGCCGTCACGGACATTAAAGGCTTTGAGTTCTTCGCCATTATTTCCCATATAGACCAAGCCATCAGACATGACACCATCAACATCGCAGATCAATAATTTGATTTTTTCTGCTTTGGTTAAAACAGTATTGGCAACAGGGCCATAGCAGGTTTCCAACAAGGTAGACGTCATGGTATTTCCTTATGTTATACAACACCTGCTTGAAGCAGATCATGCATATGTAGCACACCAACTAATTTGTTATCATTTGCAACTAATAACGAAGTCACATGCCGAGATTGCATTAAATTAAGCGCTTCAACCGCTAACATGGTTGGTGATACTCGAATTCCACCGGGGGTCATTAAATCAGCAATTTTAGCGTTATTCAGGTCGATTCCCATATCAAAGATACGGCGTAAATCCCCATCAGTGAAAATACCTTCAATATTCATATCATCATCACAAATAACGGTCATACCCAGTTTTTTGCGGGTAATTTCCACTAAAGCCTCGCGTAAAGACGCACTTTTAGGAATATGGGGGATTTCATCACCCGTATTCATTAAATCACGAACGAGGAGTAAAAGTTTGCGCCCAAGTGCGCCACCCGGATGCGAAAGTGCGAAATCATTCGCAGTGAAGCCGCGGGCGGTTAATAAGGCTATCGCTAATGCATCTCCCATCACGAGTGTAGCTGTTGTACTCGTGGTAGGAGCAAGCCCCAATGGACAGGCTTCTTGAGGGACTTTGATACATAAATGAACATCTGCATATTTTCCCATATTACTTTCAGGGTTGTTAGTCATACAGATTAAAGGCACTTTAATTCTTTTTAAAACAGGAAGTAAGGCTAAAATTTCTCCTGACTCACCAGAATTTGAAATGGCTAACACAACATCGTTATGAGTAATCATCCCAAGGTCACCGTGACTGGCCTCTCCCGGATGAACAAAAAATGATGGTGTTCCTGTACTCGCTAGTGTGGCGGCAATTTTACGGCCAATATGCCCCGATTTCCCCATTCCCATTACGACGACTTTACCTTCACAGTTAAAAATGAGCTGGCAAGCGCGGTCAAAGTCAGTATTGATATATTGTTCTAGGTTTTTTAAACCTTCGTGTTCGATATGGAGAACTTCTTTACCTACTTTCTGAAAATCGAAGTTTGACATTTCTAGTTCCATGCGTAGCTTTTAAGTTAATCGGATTAGCGAAATTAAATTGTATAACGAATACTTGGTATCAGTAAGTATTTTGTCAGTTAAGCTATTTTTAATGTTAGTTTTATACTTAATGAGTATTTTTCGGGACTTCGATGTAGAATTTAATACGTACAAGACGATTTCATTAGCATCTTGAACCAAAAATGGATAGGCAAATTCGAGTATCCTCAAGCTAGGTAAATCACAACATTCTAAGAGCTATCTGCTGTTAATAGTGAAAGCTTTTGCTGACTATAGGTAAATTATATTGTTTTTTCTCTGTTATCTGAAGGTAAAAACAGGGTTGTAACACTAAAAGTCATATTTTCAACGCTATAATACTATAAATTCTATTTTGTTGTGATATTTGACGATTTTCAGTTTATCTTTCGGTAACATCTGAACGGATAAAAAATATTTACGCGTGGTGTATAACGAGTTATTTAACAATGCAAGCACAGACAGACAACTTAATTGAAGTACGGAACATGTCCTTTACTCGTGGAAGCCGGAAAATATTTGAAAATATTAATCTGGCGGTTCCTCGTGGAAAAATTACGGCAATTATGGGGCCATCAGGGATTGGTAAAACCACATTACTGCGCTTGATTGGTGGGCAATTACGGCCAAATGAAGGTGAAATTTGGTTTGATGGCGACAATATTCCAGCGCTGTCACGCTCAAAGCTGTATCAATCTCGTAAAAAGATGAGCATGCTGTTTCAATCCGGGGCGTTATTCACGGATATGAACGTATTTAATAACGTGGCTTTCCCTCTACGTGAGCACACTAACTTGCCAGAATCGCTGATTCATACGACGGTGATGATGAAACTAGAGGCGGTTGGTTTACGTGGCGCTGCTCAATTAATGCCATCTGAGTTGTCAGGAGGTATGGCACGGCGTGCTGCGTTAGCACGTGCTATCGCGCTTGACCCAGATTTAATCATGTTTGATGAACCTTTTGTCGGCCAAGATCCGATTACTATGGGTGTTTTGGTTAAATTGATTGATGAGCTTAATCAAGCGCTGGGTGTCACCTGTGTCGTGGTTTCCCATGATGTTCCAGAGGTATTGAGTATCGCAGATAATGCTTATATTGTTGCGCAGCAGCATGTCATTGCTCAGGGAACGGGTGAAGAATTGCGAGAAAACCAAGACCCTCGTGTACGACAATTCCTTGATGGCATTGCTGATGGGCCTGTTCCATTCCGTTTTCCCGCCAATGATTATCTGGCTGATTTATTAGGGTAAAATAAAATGATATTAAAGGCGATAGCAGGCTTCGGACGCCGATGGATTGATATATTTTCCGCGTTTGGTCGAGCAGGTTACATGCTGTTTCGCGCTTTACTCGGTAAACCAGAGTTTCGTAAACAATGGCCATTACTGATGAAGCAATTGTACGCCATTGGTGTGCAATCATTGCTGATCATTGCTGTCTCTGGGTTATTTATTGGGATGGTTTTGGGGTTACAAGGCTATTTGGTTCTCACGACGTTTAGTGCTGAAGCTAGCTTAGGTATGATGGTGGCGCTTTCACTATTGCGTGAGTTAGGCCCTGTTGTAACCGCATTGTTGTTTGCTGGACGAGCGGGCTCTGCATTAACTGCTGAAATTGGCTTAATGAAAGCGACAGAACAAATTTCTAGCCTTGAAATGATGGCGGTTGACCCTCTAAGGCGCGTTATCGCGCCACGTTTTTGGGCTGGTTTTATTAGTATGCCGTTGTTATCTCTAATTTTTGTTGCTGTCGGTATTTTAGGTGGCGCACTAGTTGGGGTTGACTGGAAGGGGATTGATGAAGGCTTTTTCTGGGCTTCAATGCAATCTTCCGTTGATTGGCGGCTAGATTTAGTAAACTGTGTGATTAAAAGCTTAGTCTTTGCTATCACAGTTACTTGGATCGCATTATTTAATGGCTATGATGCCATCCCAACTTCGGAGGGGATAAGCCAAGCTACAACAAGAACAGTTGTGCATGCGTCATTGTCTGTTTTAGGACTGGATTTCGTACTTACCGCACTGATGTTTGGGAACTAAGTCATGCAAAGTAAAAAAAGTGAAATATGGGTTGGTTGTTTTATGTTGCTGGCGATTGCCGCAATTATCTTTTTGTGTTTAAAAGTCGCTGATTTAAAATCGATAGGAAGCCAATCCACCTATCAAATTTCAGCATCTTTTGAAAATATTGGTGGCTTAAAAGAAGGCTCGCCAATCAAAGTGGGTGGTGTGGTGATTGGTCGAGTTGCCAGTATCACGCTAGATAAAAAGAACTATGTTCCTGAAGTTAAAATTGATTTATTGAGTGAATACGACAATATTCCTGATTCGAGCTCACTATCAATTCGGACGTCAGGGTTGTTGGGAGAACAATATATTGCGATGAATATTGGTCCAGATGATGAAGAATTAGGTATCGCAATCTTAAAAAATGGCGGGCGTCTTGAAGATACTAAGCCGGCTATGGTATTAGAAGACTTAATTGGCCAGTTTTTATATAAAAGTGGTGATAGCCAAGGTGCAGAGCCAGAGTCAACTGCACAGTAATTTGGTGTTCCCTTTGAAGAATAAAGGAATGAATTATGTTTAAACGTTTAATGATGGTTGCTATGTTGGCAATCGCGCCATTTGCCATGGCAGTAGACCAAACCAACCCTTATAAATTAATGGATGAAGCGGCGGCGAAAACGTTTAACCGCTTGAAATCAGAGCAACCGAAAATTAAGCAAGACCCCGAGTATCTTAGAACAATTGTTCGTGAGGAATTATTACCTTATGTACAAGTTAAATATGCAGGGGCTTTGGTGTTAGGAACCTATTATAAAGGGGCAACTCCAGCACAGCGTGAGGCTTATTTCAACGCATTTGAAGATTACCTCGAACAAGTCTATGGTCAAGCATTGGCAATGTACCATGGCCAAACGTATCAAATAGCCCCAGAGCAACCGTTGGGAGATAAAAACATTGTCGCCATTCGCGTGACTATTGTTGATACCAACGGCCGTCCTCCCGTCCGTTTAGATTTCCAATGGCGTAAAAATAGTAAAACAGGTTACTGGCAAGCTTACGACATGATTGCAGAAGGCGTGAGTATGATCACGACTAAGCAAAATGAGTGGGGTGATATTTTACGTAAGCAAGGTGTCGATGGCTTAACAAAACAGTTAGAAATCAGTGCAAAAGCGCCAATTACTTTAGAAGAGAAAAAGTAATATGAGTCAGTTGTTAGCATGGGAACTCAATGAAACAACACTTTATCTCACCGGGACGTTAGACCGTGATTCGCTAATGTCGTTTTGGGATAAAAAAGACTCATCGCTGGAACGCATTGAAAATATAGATGTTTCTGGTCTAAAACATGTTGACTCAACAGGGTTGGCGATGCTAGTTCGCTTAAAAGGTGAATTCCAAGCTAAAAACCGTTCACTGAATATAACCGGTGTCAGTGATAACTTGAACACATTGATTGAGCTATACGGGGTTCAAGGGGTTATCCTCAATTAGGTTAAATATCCTAAATTGGGTCAAGTTATGTAAAAATAAGCGCCTCTATGTGCTTTTCGGCACGAGAGGCGTTTTCTTTGGTTTAAGTGTTAAGCCTAATCCTTTAGGATAGAGGATTGAGCTCTGACTGTTCTTATTGCGATGCCTCTGTATGCTATGCATGCAATTTGCACTATTTAGAGTAAAATTATAAATCACAAATAATTAATAAATTGAGTCATTATGGATACCAACGAAATTAAGCAAGTATTGATGGAAAAATTGTCTCTGAATGAGGCTATTGTTACTGGTGATGGTAGCCACTTTCAGGTTATCGCGGTCGGTGACATGTTTGACGGTATGAGCCGTGTTAAGCAACAGCAAGCAATTTATGCGCCTTTAATGGAGTATATTGCGGATAACCGCATTCATGCTTTGTCTATTAAAGCGTACACCCCTGCGCAATGGGAGCGCGATCGTAAACTTAGTGGCCTTTGATTACAAAGCCTAAGCGAACAGACTGTAAAATTCGACATACGAGAATACTTGAATGGATAAGTTTTTAGTTAAAGGACCAACCCGCTTACAGGGTGAGGTCACTATATCTGGCGCAAAAAATGCGGCATTACCAATTCTGTTCGCTGCTCTGTTGGCTGAAGAGCCAGTAGAAATACAGAATGTCCCTCATTTGAGGGATATCGACACAACGATTAAATTACTGAATCAACTTGGTACTAAAGTACAACGCAATGGCTCAGTGTACGTCGATGCAAGCACTGTAACGACATACTGTGCACCTTATGACCTTGTTAAAACCATGCGTGCATCCATTTGGGCTTTGGCGCCATTGGTCGCTCGTTTTGGTCATGGTGAAGTTTCTTTACCAGGCGGCTGTGCTATCGGTGCTCGTCCAGTTGATTTACATATTTCAGGTTTAGAGCAATTAGGCGCAAAGATTGCTTTAGAAGATGGTTATGTAAAAGCAACGGTCGATGGCCGCTTAAAAGGTGCTTGCATTGTGATGGATAAAGTCAGTGTGGGTGCGACAGTCTCTATTATGACGGCTGCGACTTTAGCTGAAGGAACCACAACAATTGAAAATGCGGCACGTGAACCTGAAATTGAAGATACTGCTAATTTCTTAAATACCCTTGGTGCAAAAATTACGGGTGCAGGGACTGACCGTATTGTTATTGAAGGTGTTGAACGTTTAGGTGGGGGTGTTTATAAAGTACTACCTGACCGTATTGAAACGGGAACATTTTTAATTGCAGCCGCGGTTTCGCGCGGCAAGGTTATCTGTCGTAATGCTCGTCCAGACACTTTAGATGCGGTGTTAGCTAAATTGCGTGAAGCAGGAGCTAAAATTGAAATTGGTGATGACTGGATTAGCCTAGATATGGAAGGCAAACGCCCGAAAGCAGTGACATTACGTACGGCGCCACACCCAGGGTTCCCAACGGATATGCAAGCACAGTTTAGCTTACTTAATCTTGTTGCTGATGGTGCTGGCATGATCACTGAAACGATTTTTGAGAATCGTTTTATGCATATCCCTGAGCTAATCCGTATGGGTGCTCATGCTGAAATTGAAAGTAATACTGTGTTATGTCATGGTGTTGAAAAATTAACCAGCGCACAGGTGATGGCAACAGATTTACGAGCTTCTGCGAGTTTAGTTATAGCGGGCTGTATTGCGGAAGGGACAACGACAGTTGACCGTATTTATCATATTGACCGTGGTTATGAGCATATCGAAGATAAACTACGTAGTTTAGGTGCTGATATTCAGCGCGTGCACTCAGATGATTAATACCTTGATAAGGTAAATAGGCTGGTGGCTTTATTTACCTATTCGATGAATCAAAAAAGGTTGTTCGATATCGAACAACCTTTTTTATGCAAATGTATTTCTAATGATTACCCAGCCTGTTCTTCAGGAATTTCTTCGATAATCACATCAATATTTTTAATTTCGCCATCTCGTAAAATTTGTACTGCCGTTTTACTTCCGGGACGGATTTCTGCAACTAAATCCATAGTTTCCGCGGCTGAAATAGCCGGTTTACCATCAACCGATAAAATAATATCCCCTTGCAGTATACCAGCCTTAGCCGCTGGCCCATTTGGGGCAACTTGGAAAACCCGTAAGCCTTGTATTTGATTGATATTATTGTTATTTGACCTAATTTGAGGCAATTCGCGTGCGGTAATACCAATATAACCGCGGATCACTCGGCCATCACGAATTAGCTTATCCATGATTTTGGTGGCTAGTGCGGTAGGAATAGCAAAGCTTAGCCCTTCAGAACTAATGCCTTGACCTGCAGTGAAAGAAAGCGTGTTGATGCCTACTAACTCACCTTCGGTATTAATTAATGCTCCGCCAGAGTTACCTGAGTTGATTGAGGCGTCGGTTTGAAGAAAGTTTTGTCGGCGAGTAGAGCTTAACCCAACACGACCTGTCGCACTGATAATCCCCTGAGTAACGGTTTGACCTATGTTATAAGGATTTCCAATTGCCAGTACGACATCACCAACATGAGTGACTCGTTGCGTATTAATTGGAATAACAGGTAAGTTATCGGCATCAATTTTCAATACGGCGAGGTCAGTCAATGGGTCTGAGCCAACTAGGAGGGCATCAAAAATAGCACCATCTTGTAAAGCTACTAAAATTTGGTCTGGGTTATCAACCACATGTTTATTCGTGATGATGTAGCCATTTTGGCTCATGATCACACCTGAACCGAGGGATTTTAATTCACGTCCTGATTGAGAAAAACTGCCTTTTGAACTGCTATAAACATAGACCACTGCAGGTGCAGCACGACGTACCGCTTTATTATAACTGACGGGCTCACTATTTGTTTTACCATATAATAAGTCGGCTAAACCTTGAGGGCGCAAAGAAGGAACCGCAACGATAATAATCAATGCAGTCAACAGGCCAAGCATGACAGATAAAGTTAGCTTCTTCACCATAGGATATAGAATATTTAGTTATTGCTTAAACATGTTCAGAGCATAACATAAAAAAACAGGTACAGCAGAGTGATACTGTACCTGTTTTATTGGTTTTCAGATGGTTTTTGATGAATTAATTTCTCATCAGTAAATATAAGGTTTCACCATCACGCAATACTTTCATGGCTAATACCGGAGGTTTAGCATCGATAATCTTACGGAATTGTTCAATCGTCTCAACACGAGCGTCATTGACACCAAAGATTAAATCGCCTTTTACTAGGCCAATGGCAGCCGCCGGTGATTTTGGCGCGACGCTATCAACTTGAACACCTTTGGTGTTGCTTACCGTTGCATTCGAAATCGTTGCACCTAATAAAGATTCACTCAATTTTTCGGCTTTAGTTGCAGAGCCTTCGTCGTTCTCGAGAACCACTTTGACTTCCATTGGTTTACCTGAGCGAATCAAGCCAATAGTAATTTCTTTACCAATTTGGCTAGTACCGATTTTAGCTCTTAACTCTGCAAAGCTATTAATACGTTTACCATCAACAGAGACTAAAACGTCACCAGATTTAATGCCTGCTTTAGCTGCGGATGACTTAGGTAAAACTTCGCTCACGAAAGCGCCGCGCTGTGCATCAATATTGAATGCTTTAGCGATATCGGAGTTCATTTCAGTACCTTTGATACCTAAGATCCCGCGTTTTACTTCACCATGCTTAATTAACTGCTCGCTAAGGTTTTTAGCCATATTACTTGGGATCGCGAAGCCGATACCGATATTACCGCCGCCAGGTGCTAAGATAGCGGTATTGATACCGATTAATTCACCGTTTAGGTTAACGAGTGCGCCACCAGAGTTACCACGGTTAATGGAAGCATCGGTTTGGATAAAGTTTTCTAGGCCTTCAAGGTTTAAACCGCTACGGCCTAATGCCGAGATAATGCCTGATGTCGCTGTTTGCCCTAAGCCAAATGGGTTACCGACGGCGACCGCAAAATCACCCACACGTAATTTGTCGGAGTCTGCAATACTAACAGCTGTTAAATTTTTGATATCTTTCGCATTACTGATTTTCAATAACGCGATATCTGTTTGCGGGTCTTTACCGATTAAGTTAACGGCAATTTCACGGCCATCGTTTAATTGAATTTGAATTTTGTCAGCGCCATCGATAACATGGTTATTGGTTAAAATATAACCTTGCTGAGCATCAATAATGACCCCCGAACCTAAGCCTTCAAATGGGCGTACGCTTTGTTGCTGTTGTGGTACATTTGGGCCAAAAAAGAATTTAAGTTCTTCTGGAATTTGTTGGTTTTGTACGCGCGTACCTGACACGTGAATATTAACTACAGCAGGCAATACTTTTTCAAGCATTGGAGCTAAGCTAGGCATGTTCTGGCTTTGTGCTGTTGCAGGTAAAGTGGCAGGTAATGCTGCGCTACTTACGGCAGGGATAGCCGCTAAAGATAAACCTAAACTCATTGCTACCGCGGTAAGAAAAAAGTTTTTTCTTTTCATAATTTAGTCGATTCTCTCAAGAATAAATTATCAACTCATTGTAAATACAATTTTAGAATAAACACAATGCGTTGAGATAATATTGGTTGGTATCAGATTCAATTTTACTGATGACTATGACTACCGATTATGCGCAAAAGTTCCCCTTACGGGTAGCGAATATCCACTCTTTTACATCTATTTACATGCAACTTAAGTGAAACCATAACTTCTATACAGTAGGTAAATAAATTATTAATTTATATTTGGATGGAAATCTTGTTCAGAATTATTAAATAAAAATTTAATCATGAAAGATACACGGAAAGCGACTAAATTTAGTGTATTTGGTAGAAAATCACCAGTAAGTGGTGCTTACTGGTGATAAAAGATAAAAACTTACTTCTCTTTCTCTTCGATAGGCCTGAAAAGACCCGATGCACCATCTGAGTAATCTCTTGGTGGCATTTTAACTGGCGCTTGATCGTTATCTGCTTCAGATTCGGTTAAACGATAGTTAAATGGGTTGTCTTGCGCTGGCATATCAGGCATTAATTCAGACGAACTTTGTGCCATGTGTTGATAAAGCTGACGGTAATCACGCGCCATTTTATCCAATAATTCTGCGCTACGAGCAAAATGGCTCACAAGCTCTTTACGGTACTCTTCAAGTTCAGTACTTTTTTTGTCTAGCTCAGCCTGCGCTGTTTTTTGCTGGCGAAGCTTTGGGTTGCCATAGCGCACAACTAATGCACCGATGATAAAACCCACAATCAATCCGATTAATGCATACTCCCAGGTCATGCTGACTCCTTCATTACTTCAATGTTCACAGATTCAATGTTCGCAGAAACGTAGTGTTGTTACCGTTACTATACCTTAAATAATTCAAGTTGCATGTAAGCGTCAAGTAAAGCGTCTTAACATATTGTAATTTGACTAGTTAAGTGATGACAAAATCGACAAGCTTTGAATTAGACAGGCTAAATTAGTCAACAACTTATTAAGATATTAAGAGTGGAATCTTAAATCGAATTTCCTTACTCTATAGCGGCTCGTTAACCGAAAGTTAAATGATAACTGAATCTGGTTATAATAAAGGCAGTGTATATCAAATAACGGTAAAAAAACCGAAAAATTTTTAAGGATTATTCAGTTAATGTCGCCGATGACCCCTATAATGCGTTATCAACAAGCGCTAGCTGATGGAAACTATCAGCCAGATGACGTACAAAAGCTCGCTGTAGAACGCCTAGATAAAATATATCAGCAGCTTGTTGATGCAACCTCTTCCACTTTACAAGATAAGCCTTCAGGTTTAAAGCAGCGCTTTAACCGCCTTCTAGGTAAAACGTCAACAGCACCGGTTGTCCCCATACAAGGGCTATATATGTGGGGCGGGGTGGGGCGTGGAAAGACGTGGCTAATGGATATGTTTTATGAAAGTTTACCGGGTACGCGTAAACTTCGCTTACATTTTCATCGCTTTATGAAAAAAGTACAAGAAGATTTGATGGCACTGCAAGGGCAAGAGAACCCGCTAGATATCATTGCGGATGAGTTTAAAAAACAAACAGATGTCTTGTGTTTTGATGAATTTTTTGTGTCAGATATTACAGACGCTATGATCCTAGGCACTTTACTAGAAGGGCTCTTTGCTCGGGGCATCACTCTTGTCGCCACTTCAAATATCATCCCTGATAATCTTTATCGAAATGGCTTGCAGCGGGCACGTTTTTTACCTGCGATTGAGCAAATTAAAAAATACTGTGATGTGATGAATGTCGATGCAGGTATTGATTACCGTTTAAGAACTTTAACGCAAGCACATTTATTTTTATCGCCAATTAACCATGAAAACCGACAACATCTTGATGAGGTGTTTGTGAAATTGGCAGGAAAAGAAGGTGAGGTGAACCCTGTTTTAGAGGTTAACCACCGAAAAATGCCCGTTATCCGTGCTGCAGAAGGTGTTCTTGCGATAGGCTTCAAAGTATTGTGTGAGGAGCCTCGTAGTCAAAATGACTATATTTACCTGTCCAACTGTTATCACACCGTCTTACTGTACGATGTACCTGTGATGGGAACCAACGATGAAAACCCGGCTCGGCGGTTTTTAGCGTTAATTGATGAGTTTTACGAACGAAAAGTTAAATTAGTGATTAACGCTGAAGTGCCAATGGAATCGCTGTATCAGGGGCAATTGTTAGCATTCGAATACCAACGTTGCTTATCTCGATTGCAAGAAATGCAAAGTGAAGAGTACCTGAAAATACCGCATTTAACTTAAGGTTAACGATAAAACCGAGTTGTTAGCGAACAAATCATCTAAATCGCATAATTTAAATACAAGATGCGATGTTTATTTGAGCAAACGTAAAAAAAATGCATTTGGGGTCGATTTTTGTTTCTGACTTCTCTATAATCTTGCGACCCCACGTTACAGCGTTGTTTTTTATTTCCCAAAAAATAACGCATTAATGCCAGTTAGGCTGCTCGAAGGGGTAGGTTTACTGGACAAAGAGTCGTGTGAACCTCAGAAAGCTTATGAACATGAGTGTTCACCAACGTGTAACTTCAATATTGGGTAAGTTTTAATGAAAACTTTTACAGCTAAACCAGAGACCGTAAAACGCGACTGGTACGTTGTTGATGCAGATGGCAAAACTTTAGGCCGTCTTGCAACTGAAATTGCTAGCCGTCTGCGCGGTAAGCATAAAGCGGAATATACTCCGCACGTGGATACTGGTGATTACATCATCGTTCTGAATGCAGAAAAAATTGCTGTTACCGGCAATAAACGCGAAGACAAAATCTACTATCGCCATACTGGCCATGTAGGTGGAATCAAGCAAGCAACTTTCGAAGAAATGATTGCTCGCAGTCCTGAGCGTGTGCTTGAAATCGCGGTTAAAGGCATGTTGCCAAAAGGACCTCTGGGTCGTGCAATGTACCGTAAACTGAAAGTTTACGCAGGTAATGAGCACAACCACGCGGCTCAACAACCGCAAGTTCTTGACATTTAATCGGGATTATAGCAATGGCTGAAAATCAATACTACGGCACTGGTCGCCGCAAAAGCTCATCTGCTCGTGTCTTTATTAAGCCGGGTAGCGGTAACATCACAATCAATCAACGTACACTGGAACAATACTTTGGTCGCGAAACTGCGCGCATGGTAGTTCGTCAGCCGTTAGAATTGGTTGAAATGTTGGAAAAACTGGATCTGTACATCACTGTTAAAGGTGGTGGTATTTCAGGTCAGGCAGGCGCAATCCGTCACGGTATTACACGTGCACTGATGGCTTATGATGAGACTCTTCGTTCTGATCTGCGTAAAGCTGGTTTCGTTACCCGTGATGCGCGTTCTGTTGAACGTAAAAAAGTGGGTCTGCGCAAAGCACGTCGTCGTCCACAGTTCTCCAAACGTTAATTTATTACCCTTTGGGTATAAAATTGATGAAAAAACCCGTCTTATGGCGGGTTTTTTATTGCCTATTGTTTTACTTACATTTTTATTATTTATGACAGGTAACAGTGTCTAATTATGACTCTTTATAAAAGAACGAATATAATCTAAAGTTAAACATCATAATTTAGTCTAAAATAATCACTAGTGAGCGATACTGAGATACTTTAATTAAACATAGTCCAAACTATAGAGTTAACTTTAAGGTTTTTATTCTGTATTTTTTGTTTTTATATTGCCATAACTCTAAATTTTTTACTATTTTATCCTTAAAATGAAATAAATCTATGATTTTTTCGATGTAGCCCCCCTAAGTTGTACAAAATCTGTTAGAATACGCCCCTGTTTTTTTATTTCGCATTTCTCGCCTTTACTGTGCGGGAGGGTTGTGTTGACTTCCAATATGGATAAATGAAAGTTAAACACAGGGGATTTTAAAATGGGTAATGGGTAATTAAAAATTAATTACATTTCGTCCATTTTGTATTTTGGAGGTTTTAATGGCTGTCGCTCCTAATAAACGCTCGGTAATGACATTGTTCTCTGGCCCTACTGACATTTTTAGCCATCAGGTACGGATTGTTCTGGCTGAAAAAGGGGTAAGTGTTGAAATTGAACATGTTGAACCCGGTCATCTGCCTCAAGATCTGATCGATCTCAACCCATACCAGAGTGTTCCAACATTAGTCGATCGTGACCTGACTCTCTATGACCCACACATTATCATGGAATATCTTGATGAGCGTTTTCCTCATCCACCATTAATGCCTGTTTACCCAGTTGCACGTGGGACGAGTCGTCAATTGATGCACCGTATTCAAAGCGATTGGTATTCATTAATGAGCAAAATAGAGAACGGTAGTGCGCAAGAGGCAGCAAATGCCCGCCGTCAACTATCTGAAGAGCTGATCGCGGTTTCACCTGTTTTTGCTGAAATGGAATTCTTCATGAGCGAAGAATTTAGTCTCGTAGATTGCTATTTAGCGCCGTTACTATGGCGTTTACCTGTACTTGGTATTGAATTGAACCCATCTAGTAGCAAATACTTGCAGTTGTATATGCAACGTGTATTTGCACGTGACGCATTTTTAGCATCGTTGACTGAATCTGAGCGCGAAATGCGTTTGTCTACAAGAGGCTAAAAGAATGATGGAAATGACAGCAATGTCACCACGTCGCCCTTATTTGTTACGCGCTCACTATGAGTGGTTGCTCGATAACGATATGACTCCGCATTTGGTGGTTGATGTCACCGTTCCTGCTGTTAACGTTCCTATGGAATTTGCTCGTGATGGGCAAATTGTATTGAATGTTGCGCCAAGAGCTGTTGGTAATTTTGAAATAACCAATGAAGAAGTGCGTTTTAATGCTCGCTTTGGTGGAATACCTCGCCAAGTTTATGTCCCAATGGCCGCAATTATGGCGGTATATGCACGTGAAAATGGGGCTGGAATGATGTTTGAGCCTGAAGCTGCGTATGATGCAGAGTTATCAGCAGGTTTTGAACAAGTTGAAGAGCTTGAAGACAACATTGCTTTAGTTCATGAAGCTGAATCTGTGGATGAAAATTCACATGAGCCATCAGATGATGAGCCACCGCGGCCACCAAAAGGTCGGCCTTCATTAAGGATTGTCAAATAATCCATTGGTCAGGTTAATAGTATATTAATCAACAGAGGGCAAAACCCTCTGTTTTTTTATATCAATGAGAAATTAAACTTCTAGAAATAATAAAATACCTTCGGCAGCATTACGCCCATCAGCAACAGCAGTCACAACAAGATCTGAGCCTCTGATTATATCCCCTCCGGCAAATACTTTTTCATGAGAAGTTTGAAACGGAAATCGGCTATTACGGTTTGCTAAAATATGACCATACTTATCACGCTTAATTAACGGTTTTTCTAACCAAGTTTGGTTATGAGGGGCAAATCCATAAGCGACAATTATGGTGTCGGTTTCGATAAAAAAGGTTGAATCTTCAAGTGGTTCTACTTGATAACGACCATTTTCTAATTCGCCATTTTGTGTACGAGTGGCATAAACGCCTATAAGTTGTTGCTGCTCATTAACGACAAATTCAGTGACTTGTATATTAAAATGGAACTGAGTGCCTTCTTCTAACGCATTGGCGACTTCTTTTTGTGAGGCTGGCATACTTTGTTCATCTCTACGATAGAGACAGCTAACCTGCTTTGCGCCTTGACGAATAGCGGTACGTACACAATCCATCGCGGTATCTCCACCTCCTAATACGATAACTCTTTTTGAGTGTAAATTAACATAGGGTTCGTTTTTAGAGATGGGAAGTTGCATTAAATGGCGTGTATTTGCGATTAGATAGGGAAGTGCTTCAAAAACGCCCTGAATCGATTTTTTAGGTAAGTTGCCTCGAATTGCTTGGTAAGTACCTGTACCAATAAAAATGGCGTCATAACTGCAAAGAAGCTCATCTAGAGAGACATCTATACCTACCTCGGTATTTAATTGAAATTGAATGCCCATTTCTGTAAATATTTCCCGTCGTTGGATCATCAGTTCCTTTTCTAGCTTAAATGACGGAATACCAAAGGTTAGTAGCCCACCTATTTCAGGGTGCTTATCAAAAACGACGACATTTACACCATTACGAATAAGCACATCGGCGCAAGAAAGACCCGCCGGGCCTGCGCCAACAATGGCGACACGTTTGTTAACGGGGCTAATATGGGAAAGGTTTGGGCGCCACCCCATCGCAAAAGCAGTATCATTAATATACCGCTCAATATGACCGATAGTGATAGAACCAGTTGTATCATTAAGTACACATGCTAATTCGCACAGTTTTTCTTGTGGGCAAACACGCCCACAAATTTCAGGTAAACTATTGGTATGATGAGATAATTCAGCAGCTTCGATAATTTTTCCTTCAGCAGCAAGCCTGAGCCACTTTGATATTGGATTATGTAGTGGGCACCTCCATTCACAAAATGGGCTACCACAAGATAGACAGCGGCTCGCTTGCTGTTGTGCATCGACGGCATTATCGGGCGCATAGATTTCAGTAAACGCTATTTTGCGGATTGCCAGCGCTTTTTTGGGCGGCTCGCGACGTTGGGAACCGAAAATATTTGAATTCATGGCATTCCTTACTGAATTTTGTCTGATTTTACTTGAGATAGCAGGGGCTTTTTCTTTGATTTTAGCGGTCTTGCCCAAGGAACAATAGCGTTATTGTTTTGATTTTTATGTAATTATGATTAAAAACTATCCAAGGTAAATTTTTACTTTATCTAACACAAAGAAAATACCTGATTGTTTTTTATCATTAATAGTAAAAAATGGCTATTGAATGAGCGGGATCGACATTTCGAGTGAATAATCATCCGAAACTGCCTTGTTTGATATATGATTCAAAGAGAATTTAACTAAGGGGTGGTTATGAAAGTACTTCGCGGCCTTGCGCAATACTATGTCGATTTAATGATGAAGCTCGGGTTAGTGCGTTTTTCCCTATTACTCGCATCGGCACTGGTTGTTCTCGCCATGATAATGCAAATGGCAGTGACAATTTTTTTAAGAGGGCATGTTGATAGCCTCGATATGGTCGGGTCAATTTTCTTTGGGTTAATCATCACTCCGTTAGCCGTTTATTTTTTGTCCGTGGTGGTTGAGCAACTTGAGGAATCTCGGCAGCGTTTATCGCGAATGGTTGATAAACTTGAAGTTATGAGAAAGCGTGATGCTGATTTAAACACTCAATTACAGGGAAATATTGAACAGCTTAACCTTGAAATTCAAGAGCGAGAAAAGGCTGAGCGTGCTCATTTAGAGCTCCTTGAACAATTAAAGCAAGAAATGAAATATCGTGAGCAAACACAAATTGAACTTGAGCAGCAATCTGTTTTACTTCGTTCATTTCTTGATGCCTCACCTGACTTGGTTTATTACCGCAACGAAAATAATGAGTTTTCAGGTTGTAACCGGGCAATGGAACTGTTGACTGGAAAAAGTGAAAAACACTTAGTTGGGTTAACTCCGTTAGATATTTATGATGTTGAAATTGCCTCTAAGGTTATGGAAACCGATGAAAAAGTTTTTCGTCATAATGTTTCTCTTACCTATGAGCAATGGTTGGTATATCCAGACGGCCGTAAAGCCTGTTTTGAACTCCGTAAAGTGCCTTTTTATGATCGAGTTGGCAAACGACATGGTCTGATGGGCTTTGGGCGCGATATAACGGAACGTAAACGCTACCAGGAGGCGTTAGAGAACGCGAGTAGGGAGAAAACCACCTTTATTTCTACAATCAGCCACGAGCTTCGTACACCCCTTAACGGCATTGTTGGCTTGAGCCGGATTTTATTAGACACAGATTTAACTTCGGAACAATCTAGCTATTTAAAAACGATCCATGTAAGTGCGGTTACATTGGGTAATATATTCAATGATATTATAGAGATGGACAAAATTGAGCGTCGCAAGGTTCAGTTAGATAACCAACCAATCACATTATCTGAATTTGTGAATGATTTAGAGAATTTAAGTGGGTTATTAGTGCAGCCGAAAGGGCTTAAATTTGTCATGGATGTCGCTCCTGCATTACCAAAAACGGTGTTAACTGATGGGACCCGTTTGCGGCAGATATTGTGGAATTTAATTGGTAACGCAGTTAAGTTCACGCAAAAAGGTGAAGTGAAGCTTAGTATTTGGCAAGAAGCTGAAAATAAATTGTTTTTCAGGGTTCAGGATAGTGGCATAGGTATCCCTAGGGATGAGCTAGATAAAATCTTTGCAATGTATTATCAAGTGACAGATTCTGCTGGCGGTAAACCGGCTACTGGAACGGGGATTGGGCTTTCTGTATCTCGTCGTTTAGCACAAAATATGGGCGGCGATATTCAAGTTGAAAGTGAAATAGGGCAAGGCTCTACTTTTACTTTATCCATTACAGCGCCTGTGGTTGAAAGTGATGTTGTTGAACAGCAAGAGAGTGAAGACGATTACCCATTGCCTGCATTACATATTTTACTCGTAGAAGATATCGAACTGAATGTCGTTGTTGCCTGTTCTGTATTAGAAAATTTAGGTAATACCGTTGATGTGGCAATGAATGGTAAAGATGCCCTCGAGATGTTTGCTCCTGGTGAATATGATTTAGTGTTATTGGATATCCAATTACCTGATATGACAGGCCTTGATATTTCTAGGAAACTCAAACAGCAGTACGATAAGCAAGATTTACCACCATTAATTGCATTAACTGCAAATGTTCTGAAAGACAAAAAAGAATACTTTGATGCAGGTATGGATGGTGTATTGAGTAAGCCATTATCAGTTCCAGCACTGACCCAGGTTATTGAACAATTTTGGGGGGATCAATCCTTGCGACCTGAAGAAGCACCGAGTAAGCATGAGGCTTCAAGTGTTGATGAATCCAAATTAGATTGCGATATGCTAGAGCAGTATATTGAATTAGTTGGCCCTAAGCTTATTTATGACGGGCTAGATGTCTTTGAAAAAATGCTTCCAGGCTACTTAGCTATTCTTGATTCGAACATGGTGGCTAAAGACCAAAAAGGCATTGTGGAGGAAGCCCATAAAATCAAAGGAGCGGCAGGTTCTGTTGGCTTAAAGAACTTACAGAAAATTGCACAACAGATTCAATCTCCTGATTTACCAGCATGGTGGGACAATGTGCAGGAATGGGTGGATGAATTAAAACAGGATTGGAAAGCAGATATAGAAACTTTGAGAAACTGGGTTGATCAGCGTACAAAAAAATAACCCCAACCGAAGTTGGGGTGCGCGAATACTGCGCCAACACCAGGGAAATCATTGATTTGCATATTTTTTTTGTATTTTGCAAATCATTAAATTAGGTATATCACTGTAAAGGGCAACATCAAGATACCAAAATTTTGCGAATCTGTTACAAGATTCATTAAAATCTGTGATGAAGATTGATGTTTGTGCACCTTAGCGCCTGAGAGATAATTTACTACAAATGGAGGAAGATATGAAATCAATTGCGGTTATTTTAAGTGGCTGTGGTGTTTTTGATGGAAGTGAGATCCATGAGTCAGTATTAACTATGCTAGCTTTGAGTCAAAATAATGCTGAAGTTCATTTTTTTGCGCCTGATGATTCTCAATCTACTGTTATTAATCATATTAATGGTGAGTTAAAATCAGAAAAACGTAACCAAATGGAAGAGTCTGCACGCATTACACGTGGAAAAATATCGCCTTTATCCTTAGCTGATGCTTCAAAGCTGGATGCCCTCATAATTCCTGGTGGTTTTGGTGTGGCAAAAAATTTATGTGATTTCGCCGTTAAAGGAAGTGAGTGTGAAATTAATAAAGAACTATTAAGTTTAGTACGCCAAATGCACCAACAAAAAAAGCCGCTAGGACTGATGTGTATTGCTCCTGTGATGCTTCCTAAAATGTTAAATACATCAGTAGTACTAACTATTGGTGATGATAGTGAAACGATTGCTCAAATAGAACTTATGGGTGGGAAACATATTAAATGTGCTGTTGATGATATTGTAATTGATGAAGTTAACCGAGTTGTTACAACACCTGCTTATATGCTGGCTCAATCAATTTCTGAAGCAAATACGGGTATTAATAAGCTTGTTAAGAAAGTATTGGAAATGGCGTGATTATTTGAATGCGAACTATTGTTTCTAAATTATGGCACTGGTTAAAGAAGATCACATTTTCATTACTTGTGGTGTGGATTTGTTCAGTCGTTTTATTTAAATACATACCAGTGCCTTTTTCTGCAGTGATGATTGAACGACAAATCACTGCATGGATAAACTTAAATTTTTCTTATGTATCTCATTCTGAATGGGTAGATGAAAATCACATTTCTCCGTATATTTATTTAGCAGTAATTGCTGCGGAAGATCAAAATTTTCCTCATCACTGGGGTTTTGACCTTGATGCAATAGAGCGTGCTTACAAACACAACTTGAGTAATAAACAAACAATTAGAGGGGCTTCAACGATCTCGCAGCAAACAGTGAAAAACTTGTGGTTATGGGATGGAAGAAGCTGGTTAAGAAAGGGGCTGGAGACAGTAATGACTCCTATTATGGAGCTCTTATGGTCAAAGCAAAGAGTATTGACAGTTTACCTTAATATAGTTGAGTTTGGTGATGGTGTTTTTGGTGTAGAAGAGGCTGCAAATAAATTCTTTAATAAGCCGGCTAGCAAGCTTTCAATGAATGAAGCAGCACTATTAGCAGCAGTTTTACCTAATCCTCATAGGTATAGCGTGAAAAACCCATCTTCTTATGTTCTCAAAAGGCAGGCTTGGATCTTGAATCAAATGCACTTATTAGGAGGTAAGAATTATCTGAAAATAAACCAATTAGTGGATGAATAAGAAAAAAGCCATGGTTTTTAACCCACGGCTTTTGTTTTTATAACAATATATTATTGTTTATGATTAATTAAGATAAGTGAAAGCGGTCGTAACTCGACGAACACCGTCTGTTTCACTAGCAATTTTTGCCGCTGCATCACCTTCTTGCCTTGTTAAAACACCTAGCAAGAAAACCTCACCGTTTTCAGTAATGACTTTTACACTACCAGATTTAACGCTATCACTAGCAAGAATTTTCGATTTCACTTTGGTTGTTAACCAAGTATCCTTTGAAGCCGTACCCAAATCAACGGGCTCACCGCTACGAACTTCATTATAGACTGCGATGGTGCCATCAACGTTAGAGGCGATTTGTTTTGCTCGTTCAGCCCAAGCCATATCAGGACTTTGGCCAGTTAACAGGACATTACCTTTATAAGCGGTCGCAATGATACGAGCCTTACCTGTGATTTCCTTATCTTTATTCAGCTGCCCACTAACTCGAGCTTCTAAAGTTCCATCGTCAACTTGCTGGCCAACGCTGCGAGGATCTGTGGCACTTTTCGTTGCAACAGCAGCAGAACCTACGACTGCAGCCCCAATACAGCCTTGTAATAAAACAGTACTGATGACTATGGCAAAAATCGGTATTAATCGCATTTTGTCTCCTTAATCGTCCTGATGTGGGAAAAGAGTATTGTCTATAAGGTCACACAGACAATTTACAGTAAGAAGATGAACTTCTTGAATTCGAACACTTCGTTGGGATGGTATGCGGATTTCAACATCTTGAGGACCCAGTAAGCCAGCGAGTTCCCCTCCGTCATAACCTGTTAACGCGACAATTGTCATGTCTCTAGTCACCGCAGCTTCAACGGCCTTAATAATATCACTACTATTACCATGGGTTGAAATCGCCATCAAAACATCACCATGTTGCCCTAATGCTCTAACTTGTTTCGCATAAATTTCAGAAGGTTGCTTACTACCTGAAATCGCAGTTAGCACGGCATTATCGGTATTAAGCGCTAAGGCGGGTAAGCTAGGGCGCTCAGTTTCAAAGCGATGGATCATACTCGCAGCAAAACGTTGTGCGGTAGCGGCGGAAGCACCGTTACCACAACATAGAATTTTGTTGCCATTGAGTAAAGATTGAACCATCATCATTGCGGCTCTTGATATGGCATCAGGCAGCGCTTCAGCCGCTGCTATTTGAGTTTGGATGCTTTCAGTGAAACAAACTTTTATTCGGTCTAGCACGAGTTTTTCCTTTGTCGCCTCGATATAATTCAAATCATTTTTGTGTCGCTATTATATTTGAATTATAGCTTTGTTGACTGCATGATCAGTATATAAAGCTGATTATCACATTTGTTAATAAACATCATTTTCGTTAAATGCATTTTGTATCCAATCAAATTGGTTTCCAGTGATGGCGCAGATATCAAAACGGCATGCGCTGGTTTCAAAACTTTCTTGCCTTTGTGAGAGCCAAAATTTGGCGGCAGCTAATAGCTTTCGACGTTTGCGCCAGTTTACTGATAAAAGTGCATCTCCGTAATCACAATTTTTGCGAAAACGAACTTCAACAAATACCCAACCTGTATTATCTCGCATAATGAGGTCGATTTCTCCGCCTCGGTTTCTTGCGTTACGTTCGACAAATGTTAGTCCCTGCTGTTTCAGGAAAGCGAGCACTTGATTTTCATAGTACCGGCCTGTTAACCATTGTATGGCTTTTGGCATAATTTTCATGACGTCCTTGTCTGAAAAAAGATGAAGTATTGAACAATATTATTGCGCGGAAACCACTTTACCTTGTTTAAATTGTAACCAAGGTAATTCTCGGAACACCACACAGTTTGGTGTGGTGCTTAAGGTTCCAGATGCGCCATTAATACGAAATTGCCCCGATTGTTGAAGCTTGTCGTAATTGTTGGCTAAAGACCATGCGTCAATACCCATGGCATATAAGCGGAATAACGAGTAATCATTGTTCAGCTTTTGTTGGGCTTGTTTACGTAAGTTATTGTTTGCACCTGCGAGTAAAGGAATTTCGCTAAATTTAACGCCATCCATTTCAAAGCGGTAGTCTGCGCCAGATCCGGCTTGGTTACTGCGAGAGCTTGCATAAAGTGCAGGGCGGGAACGGGAACTAATCGCCATTTCAATCATTGGTTTGATTAAGGTGAGCTCATCACGAGTGGCAACAATATAAACACCGTCAATCGCACCGGTTGAATCGACATATTGTGAATCTATCGATTGTGCTCCGGTATTCACTGGCGTTCCTGTCATACGGATACCTGCACCACGATTAATTGACTCTTTTAGTGAAGGGATGGACCCAAAGGTTTGCATTAAAACGGTTCCCCCCCCTTTTTCTTGCCACCCTTGAGCAAAGGCTTTGGCTATCCTATCGCCGAAAGCATTAGCGGGAACTAATACCAATGGCATTTGCTTACCTTCAGCTTTCATATAAGCGGCCGCATTCTGTGCTTCATCTTCTGGTGATAATGAAAAATAGCAAAGATTTGGTCGAGGCTGTAATTGGTTCGCATCAAGCTCATTGAGCGCAAGCACGCTAACTGGAGCCCCCATTTGGGTAATAACTTGAACGTCACTTTTTAATAATGGCCCAACAATCAGGTTAAAGCCTTCATTTTTTGCTTGCTCAATAAGCGCAGGCATTTGTTTATTAGTGGTATCAAACACCTTGACGCTTTGGGTATTCACAGGGGCTGCATCGATACGTAAAGTGGATGCCACTACATCGCTATCGCTAGCAGTAGGGGTATTACCTGTTGTTGCAGCAACTTGTTCATAAATTTGGTCGAGGACATCATTTCCACTACTTGGGGGATCTATAGCGTCTTGAGAGGGAGACCCTTGAGGCAGACCTTTTTGCGCATCCATAAAGCCTTGCATAATCGCCTGGCCGAATACTTGTCCTTGCCCACTCATGGGTAAAAACAACGCAATCTTAGGATTTTTACCCACTTGAGGTATCATCGCTTGCAGTAAAAGGGTTGGTGTTGTCGTCACTCCAGGGTTATTTGAGTAACGCATTTTCCAATCGTTGTAGCCAGCAAGTAAGGCATCTGTGTCATCTCGGTTATTTTGATAAATATCTAAAAGATCGACCCAGCCTTGGAGAATATTTTCATCGGCACTAATTCCATGAATTTGTTCTGGCGTTAACTGTGTTAACATCTGCCATAACCCATCAATGTTAGCTTGGCGTTCAGTGGTTGTTTTTAATAAAGGTTCTTGGCTAATGTAGGCACGTATCGCCTCCATTGAAGGCTTACCTTGTGCTGCATCAATGATTGCTTGGTAACGGCTAGCATCATCAGATGCGCTTTGCTCAGGTGTTTTTTGGGTTGACGGAAAATATTCCGAGACAATTTGGCACCCAGACAGAGCAAATGTGGACAGCATTGCTGTGCAGATTAACCCTTTTTTCAAATGCAAAAAAATTGAAGGACGCATACTGTATCCAATGGTGTATTTTTCAATTGCTTAATTTTAAACCGGCTATTCGGATGAAACAATGAACCAACCTAATCAAGCTGTGGTTATGGCATCCACGCTGTATATCGTTCCTACCCCAATTGGTAATATGAGGGATATCACGCAACGTGCGTTGGATGTTCTTAAACATGTTGACCTTATTGCTGCAGAGGACACTCGGCATTCAGGCATTCTATTACAGAATTTTGCGATAAATGCACGGTTGTTTGCTCTGCATGATCATAATGAACAGCAAAAGGCAGATCAATTAATTAGTCGACTTCAACAAGGTGATAGTATCGCATTAGTCTCCGATGCGGGTACACCTTTAATTAATGATCCGGGTTATCATCTCGTCAATCGTTGTCGCGAAGCGGGTATTCGTGTTGTACCTTTACCGGGGCCTTGTGCTGCTATTACTGCGTTATCCGCCGCGGGTTTACCTTCAGACCGTTTTTGTTATGAAGGTTTTTTACCGGCTAAAACGAAAGGCCGTAAAGATGTATTGCAATCACTCGAACAAGAAACCCGCACGCTGATTTTCTATGAATCAACCCACCGTTTGTTAGACAGTTTAGCAGATATGGTGGAAGTCTGGGGGCCGGAGCGTCATGTTGTTTTAGCGCGTGAAATCACTAAAACATGGGAGTCTATTGAAGGTCGCCCTGTGGGAGAGTTACTCGCTTGGGTAAAAGAAGATGAAAATCGTCACCGTGGCGAAATGGTGTTGATTGTCGAAGGGTATAAAAAACCAGTCGATGACTCCGCAGTTTCCCCTGAAGTGGTGAGAACATTAAATTTATTACAAAAAGAATTACCCCCTAAAAAAGCGGCGGCGATCACGGCTGAAATTTATGGCCTCAAGAAAAATATGCTGTATAAATTGATGCTTGATAATCAAGATGGTGAATGATTCTTGAGCAAATAGACGAGTTCATTTATATAAGTGGTAAATGAAAGTCGTTAGAGTCTGTACAAGACTCAGCAAAGTGCCTATAATTCGCCGCGGAGTTGGCCAGACAACCGCTGCTTTATCGTAGTCCCTTCGGGAGACGGATAGAGGGGAGGAAAGTCCGGGCTCCATAGGGCAGGGTGCCAGATAACGTCTGGGAGGCGCGAGCCTACGACTAGTGCAACAGAGAGCAAACCGCCGATGGCCTGTTTACAGGATCAGGTAAGGGTGAAAGGGTGCGGTAAGAGCGCACCGCGCGACTGGCAACAGTTCGTGGCACGGTAAACTCCACCCGGAGCAAGACCAAATAGGGGTTCATATGGTGCGGCCCGCATTGAACTCGGGTAGGTTGCTGGAGCCAGTGCGTAAGTGCTGGCCTAGATGAATGGTTGTCCAAGACAGAACCCGGCTTATCGGCCAACTCCCATTTTTTCGTCATACTTCAAGCTGTGCCTGTGTTGGCGTCACTCGTCAGCCCTAGTCACATACTTTTGTATGCTCCTAGGGATTTCCTCATTTTGCCGCCTTGGCACACCTCGAATTATTTAGAAAAAATTTCAGTTTATAATGCTTCGAGCTGTACCTGTGTTGGCTGCATTCAGCCACACGGGTCACATACTTTTGTATGCTCCCTACGCTGTCTTCATTTTGCCGCCTCGGTACAACACGAACTATTTAGGAAAAATCATAATCTTTTGATTTAATATAAAAATACTTCTCTTCTTTCTTTTCTGGCTTGTCTTCACCATTTGATACATCAACTCATCAACTCATCAACTCATCAACTCATCAACTCATCAACATCACAACCCTCTGATGCAAATCAATGCGCCCTGTGAATATGTAAATACAATAGTGGTATTTATAATGCATGTTAAAGAGATGTGCGGACATGAAAGAAAAACCACGTGTAAGGTACCAACGTCGCCCTGGTACTACAGGGGGTAAGCTCCCTTGGAATGATTGGCGTAATGCATCAACATGGCGTAAATTTGTACAGTTTACGCTATTGGCGATCAATATTTATATTGGCATCACCTTCTATTTTTGGGTGCGTTACTACGAAACCGGAGGAGCGACAGTTCACCTTCCTCGCCCTGGTGGAATTGAAGGTTGGCTGCCGATTGCGGGGTTAATGAATTTAAAATATACGTTGGAAACGGGGAGTTTCCCGCCAATTCATGCGGCTTCAATGTTTCTGCTTGTTTCTTTTATTTTGATTAGCTTACTGCTCAAAAAAGCATTTTGTTCATGGATGTGCCCGATAGGCACTATATCGGAATATACTGGAAAAATAGGCCAAAAACTGTTTGGTTATCAAAAACAAATCAGTTTACCTAAATGGCTAGATATCCCCCTACGAGGTTTAAAATATTTACTATTAAGCTTCTTTCTCTATATTGCATTTTCCATGTCTGCGCAGATGATCCAATACTTTATGATGTCACCTTATGGGATCATCATTGACGTCAAAATGTTGGATTTCTTTCGCTATATTAGCTTGTTTGCGCTGGTCAGTGTTGCGGTTTTAGTGGTGGCAAGCTTGTTTATTCGTAATGCTTGGTGCCGTTATTTGTGTCCTTATGGTGCATTGCTAGGGCTGTTTTCGTTATTTTCACCATTTAAAATTCGGCGAAATGTGGAAAGTTGCATTGATTGTGGAAAATGTGCGAAAAACTGCCCATCCCGCATCCCTGTTGATAAATTAATTCAGGTAAGAACGCTCGAATGTACGGGGTGTATGACTTGCGTGGAATCTTGCCCTGTTGCATCAACACTGGATTTTTCATTGCAATTGCCAGCAAAAAAACATCAATTTCGGTTATCGGGTAGGATGATGGCTATTTTAACCTTGGCAATTTTATTTATCACTATTGGGGTTGCTATGTATTTTGGCGTTTGGGATAGCCCAGTACCCGATAATTATTGGTTTCATATTATTCCAAATGCAAGAATGATAGGCCATTGATGCACAATAAAAAACCCCGCTACATATGATAATAAGCGGGGCAACTTGTTGTTTTGTCGTGATGACAGATTTTGTACTGCTTATTTATACTTATTTCTCGCTTATATTTATTTTCTTACATACTACTTACTACCCCATCAGTTAACCGCTTGCTTAACCATCTGCAATAACTGACGTACATCTTCAGGGCGCGTATTGCCAGTATCTTTATCAATAATTGAGCTATAGATATGAGGAATGATTTTTTTCACGCCTGCATCAAGAGCAATTTGCAAAATTTCAGCAAAGTTATCTAAATCAATGCCGCCTGTAGGCTCTAAAGAAAAATCAAAGTCAGCGCAAGCTTTGGCAATGGCTTTATATTCTTCAATATATGTTAACCCTTTCATATTAAAGAATTTAACAGAGTCAGCACCCATGTCTTTAAGCATCATAATGGCAGTTTCAATCGGAACAATGCCATCTGGCGCTTGAGAACTTAATGGGCCTGTGGAAATTTTTACCATACCCACCGTGCCTGTCGGTGATATGAGCGCATTCACGAAGGTTTCGTTTTGGCCTAATAGTGCACGGCTAATTGGGGCACCAGTGAATACTTGGTTAACGTGCTGCGGTTGCACTTCTTTTGAAATCAACGATACCATGGTTGATTGATTTGGGTCGCCAGCACCCAGGCCAACTGATAATGCATTATCGGTTTTTTGGGCATAAATACGCATATCTGCAATCGCGCTTTCTAAGTCAGGGTAATTTTTAGATAAAACACCAACAACAACAAAGGTTTCTGCTGCAGCATAGATATCTTTTGCATTTTGATGGCTGCCTGCCAAGACGTTTAAACACACGCGGTCACGATAAAAATTCGGTGACAATTTCATTTTAAATTCCTTCTACTAACAAACGAATATTCTGAGAAATAACATCAAGTTGTTCAGTACTAACACTACGAATGTCAGCTTCCACTTTTCCTTCGTTGGCTTTGTACTCACGGAAGTAAATCGCGGTATCACCTTGTTTTAACTCAGCCATGATTTGGTAGGTAGTTTTGCCTATTGTTTTTTCATCAAAGCTAATTTCAGTACGAGCAATATCACGTCCAGCGCCATCCCAGACCACTTGAGCAGAGATACCTTTAATTGCATTCAAATCGCTGATGAATTTACTCATTCGATTGACCATTTCTGGGCCAGTTTCTTTTGTCGCTGTCAGGTACTGTTCGATAGCAAGAGTGAGGCCTAAAATACCTTCTTTACCCACTTTCATCGCACGGCCAATACCTTGGCTTTGGCGTTTTACCCACTCAACATATTGTTTTTTACCAATAACTAGGCCACTTGTTGGGCCTTCAATCGCTTTTGCGCCACTGTAAATCACAATATCGCCGCCTGCTTGGTAGTAAGCTGTGAGCTCTTCTTCAGCGGCAGCATCAACGATCAGTGGTAGCTGGTGGTCATGAGCCACTTTGGCGGCTTGTTCCACGGTTAACATGCTTTTTTGTACGGTATGATGGGATTTGATATACAGAATAGCGGCGGTATTGGGGGTGATTTTTGCAGCTAACTGGGCGGCGTTGCACTCGTTAGCAAAGCCCGCTTCGACCACTTTACCACCACCTAAGCTCACCATTGTATCGACAGGAGCACCGAAATTAACGTTATGGCCTTTAGGTAAAATAATTTCACGAGGCACAACTTTGTCGGATGAATGCAAATTAAGCAGTAAATCATCATCATCTTGTACAATCACCGCTGCAACAGCTTGTGCGATACCGGCAGATGCGCAGGAAACAACAACTGCGGCTTCAACATCTAATAGATTAGCAATGTATTCGCCAGTTTTATTAACTAAGTCTTTAATTTCAAAATAATTATTTAATCCGTAAGCAACACGTTCAACAACTTCCGGAGTTGGCGTTGAAACACCCAGAATTGTCATGCGGCCAGAGGCATTAATAACGTGTTTTAACTGATATTTATCATAAATCGATTGCATGTTCTGATTCACCTTGTGCATGAATAATGTGTTTTCCACCGACGATAGCAGCCAATGGTACGAAGCGGTGAGTGCCTATACGGTGTTCGCCTTCTGCATCCGTGAGCTCGGTTTGCTCTTCTTTAAGGTCAAAAAGGGTTATGTCGGCGTCAAAGCCCGGCCTTAAATAGCCTTTCGCGGGTAATGATAAGAAATTGGCGGCTTTTTCGGTAACGCAGCGAAGCACTTGTTCCGCACTAAAGCCCATACACAGGAATTTGGTCATCACAAAAGCGAGGCTATAAACAGGGCCATTAACGCGGTTGCGGTGGTAAATATCGGAACTGATAATGTCAGGGTAAGTGCCGATGCGCATGGCTTGTTCGGCAACTTTAAAGCTAAAACTCTCACCGCCATGGCCAACATCTAATATGACTCCGCGTGCGAGTGCGCGAGCAATTGAGGGCTTTAGGTAGCCATCTTCGCCTAAAATTTTATTGGGTTTGCCATTAAAGCAGTGAGTGATGATATCGCCACGTGTCAGTAAATCAGCGACTTCATCGATATCCGGTGGGTTGTTGCCGATATGCACCATGAGTGGAAGATGGTGTTTTTTCTGCATTTCTTTAGCTTTAATCAGTGGTGCAATACCATTTTCACCAACCACACTTTTACTCATACGCGCTTTCATACCAACAACAAAGCCTGAGTGGCGCTCGATAGCGTCTTGAAAGCAGGCATCATTGATGTTGTTCATATCGGACAATTCATTTTGTGCAATGATGCCAATGCGTGAAATATTTAACAGAGAAAAGACATTGGTTTTCGATTTTTGTGTCAGTTGATAAAATTTATCAATATCATCAGCACCGACACTGCCTGCATCAACCAGTGAGGTAACTCCGCCAGCGGCTCCTGCTAAATCAGGGTCATCGAAGTAAATAGGTGACTCAACAAAACAGTGTGCGTGAGAATCAATCCATCCGGCGCTGACATAAGTTTTACCTTGGAGATCAATAATTTTGTCAGCTTGCTGGTTACAGGCTAACTCAGGGCCTGCTGCTTCGATTTTTCCATCTTTGATAAGAATATCGATAATCGAGCCATCGATACGCTTACCTTGTTTGATGATTAGAGTGTACATAGTTGCCCTCTTTATACTCATACTCGATGCTCGTCATACTTCAAACTGCAGCGTTGTTGGCAGCACTTCCGCTACCCTAGTCACATACTTTTGTATGCTCCTAGGGATATCGTCGTTTGCCGCCTAGCTACTCTTTGAACTATTTCGAGCCTGTTTTTAATGATGTTATTCAGTAACCCGGAGCAGATGCTCCGGGAGGATACTAGTTAGGCGACGATTGGGAAGAAATAACCAAATAACATCGCACCTAAAATGGCGCCACCGGCAACTGGTTTTTGCCATACATAGAAAATCAATGCGCCGATTAATGAACCAATTCCGATTGGAATAGAAGCTGCCATGGCGGCTAAGATAATCAATGGGCCTAAGAATCGACCTGAAGTATTACCCGCACCCATCATGACGTCTGCACCAAAGGTTGAGTTGGCTTGGGCAATGGTGAATTTACGTGCAAAGACAATCAGTAAACCGATTAATACCCCAAGGAATAAACCTGTCACTAATGAAAGCCAGAAGTTAGTGACTAGAATATCCCAACCCGCAGCGAGGAATAGAGCAGGAACACCCAGCCCAATACCAGTTTGCAGCGCCCCACCAATATCTAAAATACCAACCAGTGACCCTTCGATGATTCGAGCAAATAAGAAACTTGCACCGAATGCGGCGACTGCACCGTAAACCCCTGTATCTAAGCCTGCACGTAACATGGCGACGAACGCTACTTCGTTAAATGCACCAAAGCCGTAGACGACATACATGTGGGTACCTGCGAAGATCCCTGCGGATAGCAGCCCAACAAAAATCGGAAAGGACCATTCTGCGTACCAAAAATCTTGTTTGTTAATTTCAGTTGTCATGATTATTTCCCGCTCAGCAGACCGTGGACGTATTCAAGCCACAATGGTTTATCTAGGTTGAAAGAGGTGATCATCTTCAGGTCGAACTCACGGAAGAAGCCGCTGAGAACGAACAAGAGAACCACGGTTATCATCATTGTGCGAGTGATACGGTTCCAGCCGTTGTCATCAACGCCTTTACCAATCAAGATACCTAAAACTAAACCAGGGATAGCATTCCCCATGATTAACTGAGCACAACCACCAAATAATGTTGCCCAGAAACCTGAACGACGCCCGGCATCCATAGCGGCTAACCAGAAGATAACTGGCATCACCGTGTTAACTAACAAGTTAGCGGCAGGCACTAGTACGTTAATGGCTGTTGTTTGCAGTGCAGCCGGAACTGCGGAAGCAGTTGTGTTTAAGAAGGCGACAACTAATGCCCCGATGATGGCACAAGCAATCGCCATTTTTTTCGGGTTATGCAGTGTGTCAGCGACACTACGGTTTTTGGTTAACAGCGCTGCCGCACCCCAGTTTGGGATGATGCGGTGGTCAACGTCTTGTGTAAATGCCCCTGCAGCAACTGATGATGCCCATGCATTAAAGAAAAATCCTAAGCCAAAAGAAAAGTGAGATGCTGGGTCGCCTTCACACGCGTTCAGCTCACCCAATGTACGGAATGCCCCCATACCTTGTACGGTTGGTGCGTGGAACATACGCGCAGCCCCTGCGCCTAAGCCAAAGCCGCAGAGCCCACCGATGATCAGGGACATGCCCAATATTTCTAGAAAAGATGCAGTTTCACTCATGGAATTAACTCCAGACCTGATTGCTATTATTGTTCTGTAAATGGTATTTCGTTGACAGAAAGTAAAGTGACATCCAGCGAAACGTCGAGTACAACACGAAAATGTTCACGTTTGCGTGGCAAAAAGAGAAAAAGAAATTTTTCTGTCCGCGAATGAGAGTGAGCACTAATCACTTCAACATCCTTTGGTTCAATTCGTAGGATGATGTCTGTGCTGTTTTTCAGTACGGTTTTTTGAATTGAATTTAAGGCGTCAGCTATCGCTTTTTGCTTAGTGTCGCCTTGCCCTGTAACCCGTACAACCGTTTCGATAGATTTTTTCATTAAGCGTTGCCGTATTTTTTATTGAATGCTTTTACTAAGCGCTCGCCTAACTCTTCCTTGTCCATAAAACCGAAACCTAATACATTGCAACCGTCTGCAATTGCGGTTTCTCCCTCTTCAATGGAGCGCATCCCATAGCGAGCTTTATAGCCATACTTAGTTTGAGCTGTGATTGCACCAGCGCCACCACTTCCACAAAATGAGATACCTAAATCGGCTTGTTCTGCGTTCATCACATCGCCAAGTTTCATGTCAGCGGCGACACCTGGAACAACAATCGCTTTACCGCCAGCAGCTTCAACACCCGCCGCTACTTTTTGGCCTTTACCTAAACGGTCACCGATAACAACAACTATCTGTTTCATAAAATATTCTCCAAATCCTACCAAATTAGTAATTAATCATTTGAACGTGCAACTTCAAAGTGAACAGAGAGTAAATAGGTCTCTTCAGGTGCTAAACCGGGAAGTGTGTCAACAACCCGTTGCGCGAGCGTAATCGAATGTTCAGAGATTTCATCAAATAGGCTGATATCAACTTCTGGTAAGGCTTCACCCGTTTTTGCTCTACCGACCATGGCACGTAAATGAGACTCCAACATCTGTTGTTGTACATCCGTGGTGTAGCAATCCTCCTGCTTGAGCCAGTCAGTAATCACTGCTAGCAGTTTTTGTGTCACCTCATCAATATCAAGGTTATGTTCTAACATTTTAAAAACGACAACTGATTCACTCATAACTATTTAAAATCCAAAGTAATATTGCAAGTTAGACTACTCTGTTCCTTCATGCCTTATACATTAGACGTTTATTGGTATTTTTTGCAGGCAGTGAATTTCCACTTCAAAGTGGAAATTATTTGGAAATAAATATTAGTTGGGTTGGTATGTTTTTTGTTCTATGTGGAAGTTAAGTGGAAAAATTGACATCAATCAATTATCTAAAAAGGATAAAAATAACAATACTTCGAATAAAATATGTTGTTTATCAATTGATTATTTTTTTACATAAAAAATGGAATTGAAAAAAGGAACTGGAAAGAAAAGTGGAAACAATAAATGGAAATTATGTTGTGTTGATTGCAATAGCTTCCACTTAGTTACTCTGTGCGTAAAACAGGCCGTTTAGGATAGGAAAATATTTGCGAGAGTTGTGGTTAGGATCACGTAAAAGTCAGCAACTTCCACTTTTCCACTACGAAGTGGAAGTTGCTATCAGATTAGAGGATACGTGCTAAGCTGTCTTTAGCTATCACTTGGAATTCATTGAAATTTTTGACACTTACTAAGCGACGAGTCGTTTTTTCCTTTACAAAGGTAACGAATAAATCATAAATAGCCATCGCTTCTTCATAGTCTGTTTTACTAATAGCCAACAAGAAAATGACATAAGCGTTCTCTTTGGTTTCTTTATTCCATTCAATGCCTTTTGGGGCCACAACGGTTGCAACCACCGTTTTATTGGCAAGTAAGCCTAAAGAGTGGGGTAATGCGATGCCTTCCCCGAGCAATGTGGAAACAATTGATTCACGTTCTTGTAGTGATGGATAAAAATCGGGGGTTACATAGCCTTCTTGCTGTAATTTATGGCAAACCATTTGAAAGAGCTCTTCTTGGCTAATTTTTTCATTAATTACCATGAAGAACCGTTCATCAAAAAAACGCTCAATAATATAAGGGCGAGTTTGATCAACCATAGCTAGGCGGCCAACTTGCTCTAGCTGATAGGGCGTTGGGAAAGGCGCGATTTTAATAACAGGCTTGTTTTTCTCTGAAATTCGTACTGTGGTTATCACGAAATCTTCAGTGACTTCATCCAAGGATTCATACTCTTGTAATGTTAACCCTCGACTAAATTTGAGTTGTGGAAACTCACGCATGATTTTAGATTCAACCACGCGAAACGTGGAGTTTCCTGCATCGGTGACTACCAGTACTTCTGTTTGGCGAATTGACCCTGCGCCATAGTTACGTTCGAGGCTAACACCGATATGAACTGCAAGATAACCCAGTTCATCTTCACTGATTGGGTGGGGGAGTAATTGTTTACTTGCGCTGGTTAATGCGCTGAGTGTGACGTCATAGGCAAACGGATAGTATTGTTTAATATCAGATAATAGCGGATTTGGTGTAGAAATATGATACTGCAGGCGAGTGATTAAGGCCGCAAGATGCGTATTGAGATCTTTTTTGAGCTTTTCATCATTTCGTAAGTCATAATTATATAATTCATTAATATAATTTAAAATATATTCACATAGCTCATTATGAGTACCACTTTTTTGCGTGCTAGAGTCTTGGTTACTAATACGTTGGGCAACAATTTGGTCATGCAAATAGCTCAGTTCTGCCCCAGAAAGGTCATTGCCAAGAAAGTAGATCAAACCTTTGGAGATTTCATCGCACGCTTTACGGATCACTTCTTCACTGTCATCGTTTTTGACCGCAGTGGTGAGCTCATGGCCGCGAGTGATACGCAAAATAGTGACCGCACAATTAAAAACTAGGTATAAATGGCCTTCATTGCTAATCCGAATATCAAAACGATTCAAACTGTTATGTAATACTTTATCGATATATGACAGGTCTAAATTATCCAGACAATCGGGGCGGAAAGTGGTTAAATCAGGCGATATCTGTGCGCAATAACGACGCCATAAAGTTTCAGTCATACAAGCTCGAACTGCCCACTCGCTACCATTCAAACGAATACCTTGGTGAGGAATACTTTCTAATGCAATTTGGTATTTTTGCAGCTGTTCTCTCACCGCCCCCATATCTTGTTGTAAAGTGCCTCGGCTGATAAACCATTCCTCAGCGATATCATCAAGCTTTACGGGAAGTGATAGCATTAAGAGCTTTAATAGCAGTGCATCAATGCGCTCTTTGCTCGTTCGAGGGATATGATCGTCTTCATCATTTTGTTGAGTAAAGGTCGCAAATAGGGCTTCGTCTTCAATGTTCAACCGGTAACCACGACCTCGTTCATACACAATATGTGCACTATATGGCTGTATCAATTCATTGATTTCATTGATATCAGAACGAATAGTTCGAGTAGAAACGGAAAAGTTTTTTGCTAATTCGTCTTGAGGAACAACCTCATTCAGAATTTGAGCAAAAATTTGATTATGTCGCTGTTGAGTGAATAGAGCCACGGAAACACCTTTAAAATCAAAACGAAAAAGCATTTGAGCAATAAAATTACGTCTTTTTTGCTCGCTAATGGCAGGACTCTAACACAAGCGTGTCAATATGTAGGATATGTAAATGATGAAATTTGCGAATCCGTTCGCAAAATTCATGCTGTTATAGCAGGAAAGTGGCTAGTTTTGTTCCCCAAGGTCGATTAACAGGCCTCTAAACGGTTTATCTGCACTAATGATGATTTGATTATCATCTTGGATAAATGCCCCATCATTGCAATTCATCCCGAGTTGTTCGCCTTTTGGTGTTCGTAATGTTGCTCCACCATGTATAGACTGAAGGAATGAATTTTTTCCTTTTAGCGTGATCGCTGTTGATTCATCGGCTGCCAAGTGAATTTGAGTGATCCAAATTTGTTGACGTAATTGAATGCTTTGATCTTCCCCATCAGGAGAGGCGATAAGCTTACTCTCATTTTCACTAATGGCTATTTTTTGCAAGGGCAAAGATTCTTGCTGTGGGCAAGCATTTAACCAGAGCTGTAAACGCGTTAGTGGTGTTTTGGGGCACACATTTTGTTCGCTGTAGCTAAGATCTGGGCGTGGTGAGAAACGCACACATTCACCTTCATCCGCTTGGATGGTATTACCTAAACTGTCTCGATATTCTGCGTGCCCTTTTAGGATGATATTTAAAATATCAACATGAGGGTAGGTTCTTGGCTGTAGCGCATTTTGTGGCGCAATAACCTCTTGATTCAGCACTCTGAGTGTTTTAAAACCCATAAAATCTGGGTCAAAATAATGGCCAAATGAAAAGGAATAACGCGCTTGCAGCCAACCATAATCAGCTTTTCCGCAATGGTTAGCGGGTCTCAGTGTCATCATAATGGTTAACCCCCATCGAAAATAAATAAGTTAATAATCTATTGTTATAATAAATAGCTGGACGTTGAATTGTTAGCCAGTTAATCTGTTTCCCTTGTTCAAATTTCCTGAAAGAGAAACTTCATGAGTAAAGAGAGAGCATTAACGCTTGAATCATTAAGGGTTATGGATGCAATCGACCGCCGTGGTAGTTTTGCTGCAGCTGCTGAAGAGTTGGGGCGAGTCCCGTCTGCACTAAGCTATACCATGCAAAAATTAGAAGAAGAGCTCGATGTCATTTTATTTGACCGTTCAGGGCATAGAACTAAATTTACGAATGTCGGTAGGATGTTACTTGATAGAGGAAGGATCCTACTTGAAGCCGCTGATAAGCTAACATCTGACGCGGAAGCCCTTGCAAAAGGATGGGAAACGCATTTAACCATCGTGTGTGAAGCTTTAGTTCCTGCTAATTCACTTTTTCCACTGGTGGAACGACTGGCGGAAAAATCAGAAACACAGTTATCTTTGATTACTGAAGTATTGGCGGGAGCATGGGAACGCCTTGAAAGCGGTAAAGCGGATATTGTCATTGCCCCTGATATGCATTTTCGATCATCTTCAGAAATTAACTCTAAATCGTTATACACCATTAATCATATTTATGTTGCGAGCCCGGATCACCCCATTCATCAAGAACCTGAACCATTATCTGATGCGACTCGAGTGAAGTACCGTGGAATTGCAGTAGCTGATACCGCACGTGAGCGACCTGTGATAACGGTGCAGTTGTTGGATAAACAACAACGATTAACCGTGTCGACAATTGAAGATAAACGCA
Source organism: Providencia sp. PROV269 (assembly GCF_028477785.1). NCBI lineage: Bacteria > Pseudomonadati > Pseudomonadota > Gammaproteobacteria > Enterobacterales > Morganellaceae > Providencia > Providencia sp. PROV269. Next base: position 101,147 of record NZ_JAMPLV010000007.1, read on the forward strand.
ATGCTTTATTGGCTGGTCTTGGTGTTGCAACAATGCCGTATCCAATGGTTGAACAAGATATTCGTGAAGGGCGTTTAAAAGTAGTTGGCGCAGAGTATAGCCATGAGACGAATATTATTATGGCGTGGCGGCGAGATAGTATGGGGGAGGCTAAGTCGTGGTGTCTCCGAGAAATCCCCAAACTTTTCCGATTATAACTTCGTCATACTTCGCACTGTAGCGGTGTTAGCTTCACTCACTAACCCTAGTCACATACTTATGTATGCTCCTAGGGATTAGTGAGCTTGCAGCCTTGCTACAGTACGAATTATTTAGAAGTTAACTTGAGGTTGAAAAATAAACCCATCAACATCAATTTGCCACCTACCTACAACTCAAACTATTTAGAGTTTACGAGTGTAGTTTGTGACTCACGGTTTCATTGGTATAAAATATTTAGAAGTTAACTTGAGGTTGAAAAATAAACCCATCAACATCAATTTGCTGCCTACCGACAACTCAAACTATTTAGAGCTTACGAGTCGCGTGATATTAGTGGTGATTCAACAAGAATAAATAAAGCTGCCCAGCTTAATTTTCATTTACTGATAACGATGATTTAGTTTCTATTAACTTCAAAACAATTATTTTGAATAAAAAAATACCTCCCGAAGGAGGTATAAGTTGGACAAAAAATGAAGCTAAATTAATAAGGGTGATAATGAAATCGGAATTACCATTTTTTATTTAATAAATGGTCAATACTAAATTTTCCTGGGCCGGTCACAGCTAACAGTAAGAAACCGCCGGCAATAGTAAAGTTTTTCATAAACATTAAGCTATTTGGCGCAACGCTAAAGTCGATATGGAACAGGAGTGCGGTTAATACCGTAAAGCCTGCGGTAAATAAAGCGACAGTCCGAGTTAAGAAACCGAATAAAACCGCTAAGCCACCGCCAAGTTCTAATAAAATGGTTAAAGGTAATAAAAAGCCTGGAACGCCCATTGCTTGCATGTATTGTTGTGTTCCTGCGTATGCATCTCCCAGTTTTCCATACCCAGCGACAATGAACAGAATTGGCATCATAATGCGAGCTAATAATACCGCACCACTTTCTAAATTTTTCATTGAGATTCTCCAGACTAATAAGTCATTAAATATAAATTAGTTGCGATATATGTCGCTTTGTAGTGTTGTTTTCAGCACAAATAGGTAAGAAAACATTCGATGGGCTTATAATAGTCATTTGCTTATTCAATAAAAAGCAAAGCTTATTCACAAAGATGGTCAAAAAATTTGAACTGTGGTGAGGGGGAAATGAGTTGAAGTGTAGTGGTTAGACTAACCTATTGATTTTAAGTTGAATTATTTTTTTCCTGCATTAATTGTACTTTGAATTGTTCTTACTATGCCCCACATTGTGAAGGCTTTTTTCCCTAATTGAAGTATACGTTGTGGTTTTTTTAGTGAATAAATCGAAAGCAGGCCTGTTGCTGCAATAAACAAAGGACGGAAGGTAACGAAGGCTTTCCATGTACGGTCATAAGGGGCTGTCACATGTAGCCAATCCTCAGAACTGGCAGCAAGGTCATTCCGTTGCTGCTCAATTCTGTTGAGTAACCGTTGTTTTTTTTCGGCAAGTAATTGGCGTTTATTTCTGGTCATTATCCTTACCTGCTAATGCATTTGCATCTTGGCTTAGTTGCTCCCGTGTGGAGCTCAATAAAGTGGACTGTTTTGCTTTTTTGAGCGCCCAACTAGCAAAGATAATGGCGAGTAGAACCAAACTCCCTGTAGTGATAGCCAGTGCTTGATAACGGTAAACAGGGTCTACAGACCAAAAAATGAGCCCAATTAGACACATCAGGCCAAAAGCAGTAAAAAGAAGCGCTAGCCCAACTAATAATAGCAACTGGATAAAATTAACTTTCTCTTCTTCGAGCTCAACGGCAATGAGCTGAAGGCGAGTTTCAACAATATTAACGGTAATACTGGCGATGCGTTGCAGTATTTCAAGGACCCCTTTACCGGGGCCCTGACGTTGTTGATTTTGTTCCATAAGCAATTAACGTTTCGCGAGAAGTACGCCAAGAACTACACCAACGGCAGCACCAATACCGATACCAGTCCATGGATTTTCTTTGACATAGTTGTCTGCGCGACCCGCAATTTCTTTAGTTTGTTCAGTGATCCTTTCGGTGGTTTGGCCGAGCTTAGCACGAGATGAGTAAAGTACATCTTTCGCTTTGGATTTTAAGCTTTCAATCTCTTCTTTCGACTTCTCGCCTGTATCATTCAATACGGCTTCAAGAGAATCTGCTAACGCTTTTAGTTCCGCACGTAGGTCTTCTGATGAATGATTTAATGACATATAGAACCTCCTATCAATAGAAAAGAAACTTCACTGTATTAACAATAACTGTTTTTGCATTAAGTGCAATGAGTTATTCGATAATAAATTATGGGATCAGAAAAAATGTAAAAAATAGTATTTAGGAAAATATTTTTAATATTAGTAGGTTAACTTAGTTGTAAGGGATAGAAATATTAAGACGTAAAATTAGGTAAAAATAAAAATGCGAGAACTCGAAGTTCTCGCATAGGCGGATTAATTTGCTTTTTTGCTAGACAGTTTTTTCTTTACGACAACAGCAATACTACCGATTAACCCAAGGATTAATAAGCCTACAGGAATTAGCATCAATACATTCATAATGTGATGCTCATATTGTAGGAAGATTGGGCTTTTACCAAAGCCATAACCGATAGCCGTTAAAATTAACACCCACAACAGACCACTTAACCAATTAAATACTTGGAAACGGCCATTCTGCAAACCTGCGAGGCCTGCAATTGTTGGAAGCAGTGTTCTAACAAAAGCTAAAAAACGGCCAATTAATAAGGCAGCGAGGCCATGACGATGGAATAAGCCATGAGCGCGTTGGTGGTAGTGTTCGGGTAAGTGTGCTAGCCAGCCTTTAACAATACGTGTGTTCCCTAGCCATCGCCCTTGTATATAACCTACCCAGCAACCTAAACTGGCGCCAGCGGTTAAAATTACGATGGTGAGTGGATAACTTAATGTGCCTTTAGCGATGAGTACACCAACTAAAATCAACAAGCTATCGCCAGGTAAAAACGCTGCAGGTAATACCCCGTTTTCAAGAAACAAGATAGCGAACAGCATGAAATAAATCGACCACACTAACGCAGGGTTAGATAGGGTGACATAATCTTGGTGCCAAAGGGCGAAAAAAAGTTCTTTAACTAATTCCATTAATGTTTCCTAAACGGCAATAACAGCAACAAACTTGTTGTTGGGCAGGGAGAAATGGATTAAGTGAATGCCAAAGTGAAAGTAGTGTTTCCTCAGGCTGTTAGTGTAAAGCACGCTCACTTTAACAAAACAGAAAATAACTAAACAGCAAATTTTAAGCTTATTTTTAGAATTCATTTAAGTTTCGGCCGATTTTTACAAATTACTGTGTGCCATGTAATGATGTAAAGTGCTTAAAAACGGCTTTTAGCCTGTTTTTTGCTTAGAGTATGCGAAATATACTGGTTAATTTATCTTTTAATGTAAAAAAATAACGATAAAACAATAATGGCTAATTATTGCATTTTAAGACTATTTACCGTATCTTATCGCCATAGCAAAGGGGAGTAACTTCTTCTTGTCGGTTTATCGTCATTACGGTGTACTCATTACACCCGGTAGCCGAGCACCACAGTTCCCTGTTTTCGGGTTATTTGTGTTGTAAGTGAGACCTTGCCAGAAGGCGAGGTTTGCTCATAATTTACAACCAAAAGACATAACTTGTGGTTAATGAATTTTAAGCGGCTGATGTCTTCTGGATATCAGCCGTTTTTTGTTTTTAAGGGAAAGGAAAATGCACTCAGTTGGTAACCCAATTTTATGGGGTAGTTTTGCCGTTATTATTTTACTTATGTTACTCATTGATTTGTTCTGGCAAGGGAAACACAAAGGCCAAGCAATGTCGATGAAACAAGCTGCGGCTTGGAGTATCGTGTGGGTAACGCTTTCGCTTCTCTTTGCGGCGGGCTTTTGGTGGTATCTTAATGAAAACGTGGGACGTGAGTTTGCCGATAGCCAAACAATGGCGTTCTTAACGGGTTATTTATTAGAAAAAGCATTAGCTGTTGATAACGTATTCGTTTGGTTAATGCTCTTTAGTTATTTTGCAATCCCTGCAAATTTACAGCGTCGTGTGCTGGTTTATGGAGTATTAGGCGCTATCGTACTTCGTACGATTATGATTTTTGCAGGTAGTTGGTTAGTCACACAATTTAGCTGGATTTTATATGTATTTGGCTTGTTTTTGCTATTTACTGGTTTGAAAATGGCTTTTGCTAAAGAAGATGACTCGCCAATCACGGATAAACCGTTAGTAAAATGGGTTCGTTCTCATTTACGTATGACGGATGAATTGCATGGTGAAAAATTCTTTATTAAACGCAATGGTGTCCTATTTGCGACCCCACTTATTTTAGTGCTGATTTTAGTTGAAATTAGTGACGTGATATTTGCGGTGGACAGCATACCTGCTATTTTTGCGGTAACGACTGACCCATTCATTGTTTTAACATCGAACTTATTTGCCATTTTAGGCCTACGTGCGATGTATTTCTTGTTGTCTGGAGTTGCTGAAAAGTTCTCAATGCTAAAATACGGCTTAGCAGTAATTTTAAGCTTTATCGGTATAAAAATGCTATTGATTGATATTTTCCATATTCCAACGCCGATTTCGTTGGGGGTAATTGCCTCAATCTTAGTCGTAACGTTAATCATTAATGCCATTGTTAATAAACGTAACGAAGCAAAAAGTTAATTTAGCTTTTTTATTTTTAAATCCTCTACTGTAAAAGTAGGGGATTTTTTTTAACCCTATGAAAATACTCAACCATTTTACTCCTCTCATTCTACTATAAGAAACAAAACTCTATTGAGATCACAGTTATGTAAAATGTTTGTTAAACAAAGTCAATCATTGTGTATATTTTGAATAATTGCCTTTTCAGGCGACTATTATTCCTTATACTTGCTGTGCAAACACATTTAATTCCTAATAAAGATAAATAATATAGGTCTATTATGGATACAAATAAAACAGGGTTATGGCGAGTTATTAGCCAAGGTAGTCTAGTCAAACAGATACTGGTTGGCTTGGTCGCGGGTATTTTGCTTGCATGGTTATGGCCATCTGCTGCAAAAAATGTCGGGTTGTTAGGGGATTTATTCGTTAGTGCGTTAAAGGCGGTTGCTCCGGTATTGGTATGGGTGTTAGTGATGTCATCCATTGCTAACCATCGTCAAGGGCAAAAAACCAATATCAAACCGATCCTGGTGTTGTATATTTTGGGAACATTTTTTGCCGCGGTTGTTGCCGTTATTGGTTCTTTCCTGTTCCCGTCAAGTTTAGTTTTAGCCGTGGGGGATACACAGTTAAATCCACCGGGTAATATTGCCGAAGTGTTAAAAGGTTTGCTAATCAATATATTTGCGAATCCTGTCGACGCACTGATTAAGGGTAATTATATTGGTATATTAGCGTGGGCGATCGGGCTGGGTATTGCGCTGCGCCATGCAAATGAAACCACAAAAAATTTAGTTCATGACTTTTCTAATGCAGTAACACAACTGGTACGTGTTGTGATCCGCTTAGCGCCTTTAGGGATTTTTGGCTTAGTTGCTTCAACTATCGCAACGACAGGCTTTGCAACCTTAAAAGGCTATATACATGTTCTCGCAGTATTAATTGGCTGTATGTTAATTGTTGCTTTCATTGTTAATCCACTAATTGTGTATTGGAAAATGAAACGCAACCCATATCCATTAGTTTTCGCTTGTTTACGTGAAAGTGGGGTAACGGCATTCTTTACACGTAGTTCTGCAGCGAATATTCCTGTGAATATGGGGATGTGTCGTCGTATGAATCTGCATGAAGATACCTACTCTGTTTCTATCCCATTAGGTGCAACAATCAATATGGCAGGTGCAGCGGTAACGATTACTGTTCTGACGTTAGCTGCGGTACATACGTTAGGGATCCCTGTTGATATCCCAACGGCATTATTATTAAGTGTTGTGGCAGCAGTTTGTGCATGTGGCGCCTCTGGGGTTGCGGGGGGCTCACTATTGCTGATCCCATTAGCTTGTAACATGTTTGGTATTTCAAATGAGATTGCGATGCAAGTGGTCGCAGTTGGTGTGATGATTGGCGTGTTACAGGATTCAGCAGAAACGGCGCTTAATTCTTCAACTGACGTGTTATTTACTGCGGCGGTGTGTTTAGCGGAAGATGAGAAACTGGCGAACGCGGAAGCGCGGTTATCTCACCGTGATTAATGAGCAAGTGAACTAAAGAAAAAGGCAGGGATCGTGAAAACAATCTCTGCCTTTATTTTTGAAAATACGGTTAATTGTCAGTGACAAACCTCACCAACAGAACGAGCAATCAAAGCTGATACGCGATTTTCATTCCTTGTTCAATTGCGCGGCGAGCGTCAAGCTCGGCTGCTACATCAGCACCGCCAATAACATGGGCATTAATGCCACGTTCTGCTAATTGTATTTTTAATGGACGGTAAGGCTCTTGTCCTGCACATAAAATCACATTGTCAACGGGAAGGCACTGCGTTTTATCTTGATAGCGAATATGGAGCCCTTCGTCATCAACTCGCATGTATTCAACACCATTTAGCATATGAACACCACGTTTCATCAGTGATAAACGGTGAACCCAACCCGTCGTTTTACCAAGGCCTGCCCCAACTTTACTATTTTTACGCTGTAATAAGTACAATTGACGGGCTGATGCCATAGGGACTTTTTGTGGGGGGAATACGCCACCTTTAGAATGAATTGAGGTATCAATATTCCACTCTTTATTAAATAGTGAAGTATCTAAACTGCTACTTTTCCCTTCCTGGGTTAGCAATTCAGCAACATCAAAGCCAATCCCTCCAGCACCAATAATAGCGGCGCTTTTACCAACAGAACGCTGTTTGGTGATGACATCGATATAAGAAATGACTTTATGGTGTTCAATGCCTTCGAGCTGGATTTTCCGTGGGGTGACGCCCGTTGCAATAATGACCTCATCAAATCCCGATAAACAGTCAACATCGGCTTGGTGTTCAAGGCGTACATCAATATGTAATAGTTCTAGTTGTCGGCAGAAGTAACGGATAGTTTCATGAAACTCTTCTTTACCGGGTATTTGCTTTGCGAGGTTAAATTGCCCACCTATGTGGTTAGATTTTTCAAACAAAGTGACGCGATGCCCCCGTTTTGCCGCGTAAATTGCACAAGACAACCCAGCAGGCCCTGCGCCAACAACTGCAACAGATTTACTCTGTGGGGCTTTTTCGTTGGGGTAATCCATTTCTCTAACGGCTTGTGGGTTAACTAAACAACTGGCCAGTTTGCCACTAAAAATGAGGTCGAGACAGGCTTGGTTGCAGCCAATGCAGGTGTTGATTTCGTCTGCTCTATTTTCTGCCGCTTTACGAACAAACGCTTCATCAGCCAGAAACGGCCGAGCCATTGAAACCATATCGGCTTGATGATTGGCAATAATATGTTCTGCAACAAAAGGGTCATTGATGCGGTTAGTGGTTATCAGCGGAATATTCACTTTTCCCATTAATTTCTGGGTAACCCAACTAAATGCACTACGGGGAACTTGCGTTGATATCGTCGGTATTCGAGCTTCGTGCCAACCAATACCCGTGTTAATCATACTGGCGCCTGCATTTTCAATTTGTTTGGCGAGTAATTCGATTTCTTCCCATATTGAACCTTCTTCAACTAAATCCAACATGGAAAGTCGATAAATAATAATAAAGTTAGCGCCAACAGCTTCCCGTATTCGCCGTACGATTTCAATAGGAAAACGAATTCGGTTTGTGTAACTTCCACCCCATTTATCGGTTCTATGGTTGGTACGTTTGGTGATGAATTGGTTAATTAAATAGCCTTCGGAGCCCATAATTTCGACACCATCATAGCCTGCTTGTTGAGCGAGTTTGGCTGTTGTCACAAAGTCATCAATCGTTTTTTCAACGTCATCAGTTGAGAGCTCTCTGGGGGCGAATGGAATAATTTCAGCTTGAATAGGGCTTGGGGCAACTAATTTGGGGTGTAGCCCATAGCGCCCTGCATGCAAAATTTGTAAGGCGATTTTACCGTCAGCTTGGTGGACGGCATCCGTGATTTGTTGATGAAATGACAGCTGTTTTTCATCATTTAGTACCGCGCCATGTGCGGTAAGCGCCCCTTCAGGATTGGGGGCGATGCCACCGGTAATGATGAGGCTGACACCATTTTCGGCGCGTAAGCGATAGAAATGTGCCAGTCGTTCACTGCCTTGCGGGTGCTCTTCAAGCCCAGTATGCATCGAGCCCATCAAAATGCGATTTTTTAGGATAGTGTGGCCTAAATCAAGCGGGGTAAAAAGGTGTGGAAAATTGCTCATTATTATACTCCCATTCGGGATTTCATTAACAGGTCAGATGAGTCAACTGTAGCGTAATGAAGCTGCAATTTGGTAAAGATGTTAAAATTTTGTGATTTTTATCATATGTTTTCGGTTAAATAGCTGAGTGTCATAAAAAATAGGTGTTTTTTTATTTTTATGTCATAAACAGAGATTAAAAAAAGAGACACACAGCATAAAGAACGATATAGGGGAAACAATGATGAAAGAGATTTGCCAAGCTATTACTTTAGAAGGTGAATACGTTCGCCTTGAACCTCTATCTCACCAATATGATGTCGAACTGGCAGATATCATTCGACGAGATGGGTTAAATAATTTGTGGTATGCCTTAGTTCCTGAGCCTGAGCATTTTTCTCAAGATGTGGAAAAGCGTCTGGAAAATTTCCAGAAAAAGGAATGTTTACCTTTTGTGGTGATTGATAAACGCACTGGTAAGCCTGTTGGTATTACTTCTTATAACCGTGTGGACCATGCGGTAAGACGGGTTGAAATCGGTGCCACTTGGTATGGGGTCGAAGTACAACGTACTGCATTAAATACAGAGGCTAAATATTTGCTGTTAAAGCATGCTTTTGAGGAATTAAATTGCGTTGCAGTGGAGTTTCGTACGCACTTTTTAAATAGCCAAAGTCGTCGAGCTATTGAACGTTTAGGGGCCAAGCTCGATGGTATTTTGCGCAACCATATGAAAACTAAAACAGGTGAGCTACGTGATAGCTGTGTATATAGCATTATCGAATCAGAATGGCCGTCGATAAAACATCACTTAGAATGGCAGATGGTGAAACCGCGCTAAGATTAGGTGCCAGTAATCGCCCACCGAAAGGTGGGCGATGATGCCAACATCAAGCTTTAACATTTCGCTGCTTTATGTAGCGCTTGTACTTTAACCTCTGTTGGCCTCGCTCCTGTGATTTCGCCTATATTTTTGCCAATAACCGCTTTATTGATTTCAAAAGTCGCCACAACGTCAGCACCATGTTCTTACAAGTAACGGATCAAAAATTTACCCATTTTTCCGCAACCATATTGAACTACACGTACTTTTTTCATCATTTCTGTCCTATATGCGAATTATCTATAAACTATATTGTGAGGTCTGAATGTAAAAATATTGTTTTATATCAATTATTTGAATTAAGAGCTTTTAATAAGTTTAGTTGCCATTATGATGTTGTTTTTATTATTAATTTGATATTGGTAAAAGTTAAATATAGATAAGGTGTGAGAAACTGATTTAAATAAAAAAGAGTAGAGCTCATTAAAATTGCAGGAAACGACTTTCAAATGATAGCAATTGCTTATGCTATCGCATTGAATTATAAGAGGAGGGATTGAGTTGAACACAATTTCAGCATACGGTTTCGAAACACTAGACCTAAGCTAAAACTACACGTATAATCCTCTCCACTTTGGCCCCTTAGCTCAGTTGGTTAGAGCAGTCGACTCATAATCGATTGGTCGCTGGTTCAAGTCCAGCAGGGGCCACCAAATTTTAGCTGTTAAATCAGCGCATTAAGCCAATTCATCGTAAGTGGCTTTTTTGTTTTTCTAAAGCATATCACGCTAATTACCCCTAAATACTTTTGTAATTCATTTCAGCTTTTCATTTCTTGTTAATTCGTATATTTACTGGTTTTTTGAAATTATGTGATTGATATTGCAATTCTTTTGGTGACCTAAAGATTGAATCTATTGAAATCCTTTTCATATATTTAAGCTTGATAGTTTCAGTAGCACCCTTGTACTAACAAAACATGGGCAAATGTTTTGCATCTCCCAAATGTGCAAGGAAATTGTGCACACGCAGGTTATTTTGTATTAATTCATAACTAGACTTGATATAACCTATTTAGGTTATTTTAAAATTAAATTAATTTATGCATAAAAGGTGTGTATATGGAAAATAAGCTTAACAACAATGAGCAGCAAAATGCGCTAGATATTCAGTTTATGACGCAAGCTTTGGCTTTGGCAACGGATGCTGCGAAAAATGGCAATGAACCCTTTGGTGCAGTATTAGTTAAAAATAACCAAGTCGTTATGACAGGTGAAAATCATATTCATACTGAAAGTGACCCAACCTATCATGCGGAGTTGGGTCTCATACGCCAGTATTGTTCTGAACATAAAGTCATGGATTTATCCGATTATACGCTGTACACCAGTTGTGAGCCGTGTTGTATGTGTTCCGGTGCAATGGTATGGAGCCAATTAGGTCGGATGGTTTATAGTCTTTCTCATGATGAACTAGCCGAGATTGCCGGTTTTAATATTATGTTGGGGAGTGATGAAATCTTTGACAAAAGCCCCTTTAAACCTGAAGTGGTTAAAGGCATCTTAAAAGAGCAAGCGGTTTCTATTTATACGCAATATTTTAAGCCAAATTTATAATCTTAGTCGGGTGCTATAGTTCCCCACTATAATAATTTAAAAAGCAGATGGCTTTAATCGTTTGCATCATTATCTATCAATGAAATAGGGTAGCTTATTGCCACCCTAACCATGGTGAAAGTTAAAATAACTTTTTCTGTGGGGGGCCTGAAAAATTCATTGTACCAATATGATTCATTAACACTTCAACGACAACAGGTTGCTTCAAGTCGACAGCTTGGCGGAGCGTTGATTGAAAATCGGTGGCTTTATCTATCGTAAATGCTTGAATCCCCATCGATTGAGCTAATTGACTAAATGAAGGGGTGAGTAACTCATTATAGTATTGGCGGTCTGAGAAATATTTTTCCTGAATACCTCGCATTACGCCATAACCTTGGTCATTCATAATAATCAATACAATTGGGAGCTGCTCTTGTGCCATAGTGGCCAATTCGCCTACGCCTAACATTAACCCGCCATCACCAACTAAGCCAATAACAGGTACATTAGGGTTTGCTTTGGCACTGCCAATTGCCATGGCGAGTCCTAGCCCGATTGCGCCTGCTAAGGAGTGAATGTTGTGCATTGGCTGGGTCGCTTTGAGTAAACGGCTTCCCCATAAACTCCCTGATACCGTAATGTCGCGGACAAAAATACCATCGCTAGGTAAGACTTGCTCTACGGCATCACTGAGTTGGCTATAAGGGCCACATTGTTGCCTTAGTTGTTCTTCAGCCTGCTGTACGGCCTCTTGCACTTGTTTTTTCCACTGAGTAGAGATAGGGCGCTTGGCTTGTTCGATTTTATCGGCAAGTGCTTCAAGTAAACTTTTACAATCCCCAGTTACCGTCAAGTCAGCTAAATAGTTGCGATTGGCGGCGAGTGGGTTTATATCGATTTGAATGATGGGGTGTGGCAAAGGTAATGACCATGTTTTGGTTTCATTACTGCGTAAACGTGAGCCTGCTACGATAGTTAAATCGCATGAACGCATTAATGCATCAACGGAATCTGCATTATGAAAAGCGCGTAAGCTGAATGGATGGTCATCCGATAAAATACCTCGTCCATGGGTACTGCTGATGACGGCAATACCTGCATCAGCAAGGCGTTTGACAGCATCTTTTGCTTGTAGGGCTCCTGCGCCAACCCACAATAACGGCTGTGCAGCGTGTTGAAGTTTGTCCCAAATTGCATTGACTAACGATGTACAACTGTCAGGCAACCTATAAGGGGGAAGTGGTGCACTCAGTACAGATAATGGCACTTGCGCACTTTGAATATCAATTGGGATCTCGATAGAGACAGGGCCACAAGGTATAGTTTGAGCAACTTGAATGGCTTTATGCAGCGTGGCGACGGCTTGTTCGGGGGTATGAACACGAAAAGCGTGCTTTGAACTCGAACGTAAAAAGCCGAGTTGGTCATGTGTTTCATGAATAAACCCTGCGTCCATATCCAGATAAGCTTTTTCAACTTGGCCTGTAATGTGGATCATGGGGGAGCATGCATTCATAGCTTCAATCATTGATCCTACAGCATTTCCAGCACCTGCACCTGTACTGGTTAGCGCTACCCCTAAGCCACTAAAACGGCTATGGGCATCCGCCATGGTGACGGCCCCTGCCTCCCCACGACTTGGCGTAAAATCAATCACGTCCCGGCGCCCGATAGCATCTGCTATGGGTAAGTTATGAATTGAAATAACCCCATAAACCGTTGTGACTTGGTATTGTTCAAGTGTTCTGGCGATAGCTTCGCCAACTGTAATCATTTCAGACATTTTATTCTCCTCAATGCTGCCATAATCCGGTGACGGATTTGCTATTCACACCAACGGTTTGGTTGTGGGTTAAGTGCCAGAAATAGGCTTTTTTGTTGCATATAGGCTTTGAGGCTTTCAAGGCCTTTTTCACGGCCAATGCCACTTTCTTTAAAGCCGCCAAATGGCGTTGAAATAGAAAAAACTTTGTAGGTATTGACCCAAACAGTGCCGACATCAAGCGCATCGGCGAGCTTAAATGCTCGAGTGTAATCTTTTGTCCAAATACCTGCGGCAAGCCCATAAACAGAATCATTAGCTTGCTGAATGAGGTCTTCTTCATCATCAAATGGCATTACGACGAGCACAGGGCCGAAAATTTCCTCTTGGCAAACCGTAGATTGGTTATTTAAGCCTTCGATAATCGTCGGTAAAAAGTAGTTGCCATCTTTGAGTGCCGGGTCAGCGGGTGCAGTTCCACCAATACGGATCTTCCCCCCTTGCTGAACGGCTTGTTCGACATAGTTTCTGACGCTATCTCGGTGCGAAGGGGAAATTAATGGCCCTAGATGAACACGCTCTTGCCTTGGGTCACCAATAATCAGGTTGCGGGTCAATTGTGTTAGCTTTTCCATAAAGGATGAGTAGATATCTTTAGCCACAAATAGGCGCGAACCGGCGATGCATGCTTGCCCCATCGAACTAAAGATACCGTAACAAACACCATGTGCAGCGATATCAAGGTCAGCGTCTGACAACACGATAGTTGTGGATTTTCCCCCAAGTTCAAGTGACGTGGTGATAAGTTTATCCGCTGCAATATGAGCCAGTTGTCGTCCGGTATTGGTGCCACCTGTAAAGGAGATTTTTTTCACCAGAGGGTGGCGAACCAGTGCATCACCGACAATCGAACCTTTACCCGGTAGCACACTCAACAGGCCGCTGGGTAAACCTGCTTGCTCAAATAACTCAGCCAATTTTAATGAAATTAGAGGTGTGGCTTCCGCGGGTTTTAAGATGACCGCGTTACCGGCCGCAATCGCTGGGGCAATTTTTTGCATATCACTGGCAATCGGGGAGTTCCATGGCGTGATTGCAGCGATCACGCCAATAGGTTGGTAGGTACTTATGGTCATCAGCTCTGGCTGGCGACGAGGAGGAAGTTCACCACCTGAAACTTCACAAACCGCCGCAAAGTAGCGAGCGGTTGCTGCTGCGCTCATCACTAAGCCACGTGCTTCTGCCCAAGGCTTGCCGTTATCCAAAGTTTGTAATTGAGTTAATGTTTCGCAGTTTTCATCAATTAAGCGACTCACGTTGTACAAGATAGTTGCCCGCTGGTGAGCGGGAAGATTACGCCAAGAAGGCGATCTCCATGCCTTATCTGCCGTAATTACGGCATCTTCGACATCTTCCAAACTTGCACTGTTAAGGATTGCAATCACCTGGTTATCCCCCGGAAAACGCGATTGCATTTCAGGCCCGCGACCTAGCTGCCATTTACCGCCAACAAAAATATCCATTTTGTTCATAATAGGGCTCCTATTAAATAGCTCGGTGTTCAGCGACTCGACGACAAATTTCAACAGCACTTAAAGCAGCTAACATCGATGTTTTCGGATTTGAAGGTAGTGGATTTCCATTGAGTTCAATGCAGAAATGGCCAAAATCGCCCGTAACATCAATGCGGTGTGAGTTTTGTGTGGTAGTCGGGTCAACAACCAATTGTACTTGGGTGGCATCCATCCCTATGCCATACAGTGCAACAGTGGCAGCCACATTGGCATTCGCTGGAAAATTCAGTGCCGCTTCACGGGCACTGCCACTAAAGAACACCGTGGGCTGTGTCACTTGTGATAAATCGACATAACGCTCAGCCGCGCCATTGCGCCAACTTGCAGGGCTTTTACGTGACAGGTAGGTCACATGGGTGATATTCGCCTCTTTTGCGGCACGTAGGCCATCAAGACCAGCAACAGCGCCAGTCAGTGGAATTAACTGGCTGTGGTGGCGTTGGGTTAAGGCGACCAAGTGTTGTTCAAAGTCCGTGTCAGCAAGGGCTCCCGTTGAGATAATGGCCAGTGTCCAGCCTCTTTCTAGTACCGTTGGTGCATATTGTTTAACGGCTTGGTGACCCGCACATTCCAACACTAAATCCGGTGGAATGATATTATTGTCAAGGTTATCGATGGGGGTGACTGCCCCTTTAAAGCGTTCCAAAATGGCTTGATGGTGATGGGGCCGGGCAACAATGTAACGCAGGGCTATCTCATTAGGTAAGCGAGTAATCACTTCTTGAGCCATTGCACCATAACCAATCAACATGAGTGTTTTCATCGTTAAATCCTTTAAATATGGTGGCTAAAGCCACCAGAAACATCTAAAGCGGCACCCGAGGTAAACGACGCCATGGGGGAGGCTAAAAAGACTAAGGCACGTGCGGGCTCTTCGGGTTTTCCTAAACGTTGCATTGGAATGCCGCGTTTTTTAGCGATATCACCAATCCATTGTTCCCAATCGAGATTTTTATCACTGCGATTGTCGAAGCGGCGTCGCCATTGGTCGGACTCCACCATGCCAAGTAAAATAGAGTTCACACGGATCCCTTTGGGTAACAGTGTTTTCGACAAGTTTAGCGTCATGTTTAATAATGCTGCCCGAGCCGCCGAGGTGGCGACCATATGTGGTTCAGGCTGTAAGGCCAGCAGTGAATTGACACAGGTGATAGAAGCAATATTTGATTGCTCTAAGAGTGGCAAGAAAGCATTCACCGGGTTAATTACACCAAATAGTTTTAATTGGGCTTCGTGTAACCATGCTTCTTCGGGGGTATCGCTATAGCTTGCGACATAGCCTTGTCCTGCGTTGTTTATCAATATATCGACGTGTCCATATTGTTGATGAACCTGTTTTGCGAAAGCTTCGGTTTGTGTTTTATCAAGAACATCACAAGGTTGTGCGATAAAATGCCCTTGAGGGTAATGTTCTCGTAATGTTGTAAGCGCTTGCTGGAGTTTGTCTTGATCACGACCGCAGAATGCCACTTTACAGCCTTCATCCAGTAAGAGTTTGACGGTTGCAAAGCCGATGCCGGAGCTTCCTCCTGTCACAACAGCAACACGGTTATTTAACTGTAAATTCATGAGTCTTCCTTTATTCTGCTTGGCAATAGAGCGTCTCTAAAAATTGTTGTAAATGGTTGTTAAAGGCATCTGGCGCATCTAAATAACTGGCGTGCCCCGCTTGGTTTATCAGGAAATAGGGGCAGTTTTTTTGGCGTGCGAGTTGCTCTACTTGTGCTGGTGGCGTAATGGTATCTTCTGTGCCAACCAGTATTTCCAATGGGCCATCATAGCGATTTAAATATTGGCTGATATCGTCATGGGCTAGCATCCACGCCGCGGCTAAGAAGCCTTTAGGGTTGAGCTTCTTCATGTTCTGTTGAACCCAATTGACTTTCTCAGTGGTTGCGTTGGCGGATAACAAAGCAGCAGCACGATTTTGCGCATATACCTCAATACCAGAACTCAAAACAATATCTTGCCGCTGTTGGTAAACTTGTTTTTGTTGGTCAGGGCTTTTTGTTGCATAACCTTGCGCGGGGTTCGCTAAGATTAAGCCTTTAACTTTATTGGGATATTGCGAGGCAAAAGCACTTGCCATTATGGCGCCAAGAGAGTGTCCCACTAACACGATGTTTGATAAGGCTAATTTGTCAATAAAAGCATTCAATGCATTTGCGTAATCAATAGCGGTAGGCGTTGTCGTCTCTAGCTCACGGCTTTCTAAATAGCCGGGCGCATCCCAGCTATAGAGATGATAGTGTTTTGTCAGTGATGGACTGGTCAGTTGGCTTACCCATGAAGCAGATCCAGAGCTGATACCATGCAACAATACCACTGGGTGCCCTTGGCCTGCTTCTCGCCAATTGAGACGATATTGGCCAAAGTCTGCTATCAGTGGTTCCGGGAGTTTTTTATTGAGCAAATTCATCACTGACGACTCCTGTTAGTTACGTTTAACTTTTGATAAAGGGTGATCTTCGGGATATGTTGGGATCGCAGGTTTTGGTGTCCCGATCATGACGCACATTAAGGCTTCTTCTTCCCCATGGTTAAATAAACCACGATAAATGCCCGCAGGGACTGAAATTAGGTCACGCTCTTTCAGTACGGTTTCATACTCTTCATCGCCATCTTTTACAAACAACGTGATGGTGCCTTTCAACATAAAGAACACTTCTTCAACATCGGGGTGGAGGTGTAATGGCCCTTCACACTTGGCAGGGAGAACCATGGTGGAGAAGGTAAAGTTCTCTGCGGGAACGGTGTTGACATCATTAGCAACGCCAGTCGCACCCGTGCCGATATAGCGCATTTGTGCGCGGCGATATTTAGGGTCGTAATCCGCTTGGAATTTCAGGGCATTCCAGTCATATTTACGCCCTTCAAGGCGAGCAATGCGCGACTCAATCCATTGTGCCATTGGAATATCTTGTGGTTTGATTTGCGGTTGTGACATGGTGTTATCTCCAATAAAAAATGAATTAATATTTTTTCAGTAAAGGCACTAGTAACAAGCTGCCGAATAAACCTATGACGACGATAAATAACAGCCCGCTATCCATAGTGTGAGTGACGGTAATAAGAACTCCCATTGCCAGCGGTGCAGCGGCGCCAGCAAGGTTTCCTAACCCATTGAAAATACCGCCTGCTAATGCACTGACTTGCTTTTGTGTGGCTTTTGCGAGTAGAGCAAAGATATTTGGTGCGCCCGCTCCCCACATGAACATGCTAAATGCCATCATAAGAATGATGCTGTAGGTGCCAGTGAGAAATAACACACCAGCAAGGCCTAACACGGCACCAAGTAGTGAAATAAAACAAACGAGTGCGCGGCGATCGTAGCGATCTGATAACCACGCTCCGATGGCTTCACCAAATAACATGGCGATAAAGGGAAGGGATGACAGAATTCCCGCATGTTCTAAGTGAATGGATTTACCTTTAATTAAATAGCTGGGTAACCAACCATTCATTCCCCAAAGGTAGACAAGAAAAGCGATATTAAACATGCAGATAATCCAAAAATGGCTATTTTGGAATAAGCGTTTTTTATGGGCTCGCATCACAGCCAATTGCTCCGCTGGAAGTGTTTCACCTGCTGTGTTTTTAGTCTGAGCTTGACGATTGACTAAGTTGGGATGGCGAATACCAATCACCACAAGCCACCAAACAGGAACAGTAAAGGCGGCCATGACAAAAAATGTACTTTGCCAACCATAGTTATTTAGTAAATACAATGAGATAGGAAAGCCTAATGCTGCGCCTAACGGTGTACCTAATAACCACATCATGGTGGCACGAGCTTGCATTTTTGGCGGAAAGGTACGGCGTACAATGGCGTAAGCGATTGCCAGCAAAGGCCCTTCGGCAATTCCTAGCAATACACGCAGAAAAACCATCGTGCCATAGTGGTGTGTGAATCCCATAAAAATCATGAGAAAACACCAGCTACTGATCATAAATAGCAGCATTTTGGTGGGATGAAATTTATCGCCAATACCGCTTAGTAGCATGGAAGAAACACCATAAGCGAATAAAAATGCGCTCATCAGTAACCCCAAACGGGTTGGGTCAAAATCAATTCCCAGAGCTTGCTGAAATTTTTCGTCAGAAAATAGAGCTGCAATACTGATTTTATCGAAGAAAGCCAGTAGTACACAGGAAAACAGCCCGATAGGGATCAACCAATTGATCTTTTCAGGAACATCTTGCTCGACTTGATCATGCTCTGAATTTTGTAAGGTTATAGTCTGATTAGCCATGAGATTTCTCCTGCTGGGCACTATTTCAGTGACATTAATGAAAATGTGGGATCAGCAAGTTGTGAAGGGTCCAATTTGCGGTGGCCTTGTATCCAACGTTTACCTAGCTTGATGGCTCGTGCATCATTAAATGCAATCATTTGCACCAATTCATTGCTTTCATTTAAAGCAAAATGAACCTCTGAATTAGGGGTATACCGTTGAATATGTTTTAATTTTTGTGAGGTTGGGACACCTAAAATTTGGATGTTGTCTTGGTATTGATCTGACCATAACCAAGCGAGTTCATTGAACCCTTCAGACTGCGGGTTTAGCATGGCTTTTGCTGTGGTGATGGCTTGGTTTTGCGCATAAGCCCATGACTGTAAACATAAGGACAGTGTTGGATGGCAAGCGACGTCGCCCGCAGCGTAAATATTTGGGTGAGAAGTCTGCCCATGGTGATTAATCACAATACCGTGGGTAACATCAAGACCCGCTTCTTTGGCAAGTTCGAGATTTAATTCAACACCAATCCCCATAACAGCGAGATCGAAATTTTGCGAAGGCTGTTTTTGGCAACTAATTTGTAATCCACTTGTTGTCGGCTCGCCAAGTTCGATATCTCCACAATCGGTTATGACATGAACACCTGCTTGTGTGTGGCGTAATGCAAGAGCCTCTGAAACATTCTGCGGTACACTTCGTTCGCATAAGCGGCTTTGCCGCTCAAAAATCGTGACATCAATCCCCATTTTTCGAGCGGAAGCGGCAACTTCTAAGCCAATCCAACCACCACCAATAATGGCAATTTTTTGTGCAGAGAGCAGCGCACTACGTAATTTCTGCGCGTCATCCCATGAACGTAAGGCAAATACTTGTGGATGTTGCTGCCAACGATTCGACAGGTAGCGAGGCCGACCGCCTGTCGCGAGCAGTAATTTGTCAAACGTAATGGCACGACCATCACTTAAATAAATACATTGGGTTTGGCTATCAATTTTGGTGGCACGTAGTGGGCGAAACCACTGTAAATTTAAGGCATTAGTTTCTTGTTCGCTGAATAAGCGCGATAATGAAAAACTCTCCTGTGTCAATGCGGCTTTAGACAGCGGTGGGCGCTCATAAAAATCATGGTTTTCATCGCTGATCACCGAAATAATACCTTGATAACCTTCATCGCGTAGGGTTTTTGCTGCCCAACCACCTGCCTGACCCCCACCGATAATGACAATACCGCCTTGGATTAATGAGCTCATGGCGTTACTCCTTAACTTGGCGGCGAGTTTCATAATCGAGACCACCTTCCACAGCCCATTCCGTAAATGAAACTAAGGAATGTTCCAGTTCGCGTGGCTGCCATTTATCGGTTAGGTAATCGTCATTGGTGTAATATTCGAAAGCCCCACCTGTTGGGCTGTTGACATACCAAAAGTAAGCGGATGAGATAGGGTGCCGGCCTGGACCAATAAAGGTGCTCCATTGATGGCGGTTCATTGCCAGACCGCCGCCAATCACTTCATGGATATCACGAACCGTAAAAGCGACATGGTTGAGGCCGCTGCCACGATGAGGAAGCTTCAGCAAAAACAGGTTATGGTGGCAACCGTTTATTTGTGTCCGTAAAAAGACGGCACGGTCGATATAACGGTCTGAAACTTGAAAACCCAGTTTTTGGCAATAGAACGCTTCTGTAGAAGGTAAGTCATCAACAAAAAATACTACGTGACCGACGTTAATTGGCGTGGCTTTTTCGTAAACTGGGCTGGGTTTATCAATGCGGCGAATATCTCCCCATTGGTTGATAGCGGTGACCTCTAATTCAACCGTTTTTTGTTTACTAATAGTGAAAGCGACCGTCATGCCATTTGGGTCACGGCACTGTGCGCCATTTGACGTCAGTTGAAAACCATCACAAGGCCTAATTTTCTCAATGATCTCCTTGAGTTTATCTGGGCTTTCAACTCCCCACGTAATGCGACGCAGTGTTGAACCTGCTTCAAAAGGTACGGGTAAATTTGGATCTTGGTAGGAAAATAACTGTATTTCAGCACCCGATAACGTGGTGAATAACGAGGCGTTATCAGAGGCTGCTTGAAGGCCAAAATCATGTAAAAATTTCTGGCAGCTAGGGATATCTTCAACACCAAATTCTAATTTTTCTATTCCAATCACTGACATTGTAAAGTCCTCTATCGATTGGTGTTATTGCCAAAGGTTTTTTTGGGCAAAAAGAACCTGAGGCTTATGGCAATAAACCTAAAAATGTGTGGATGATATTCGGTTAACGCTAAACGGCTTTTGCTTGGCTCATGCCACCTATAAATTCAGTGAGTTTTTGGGCTGCATAGCTCACTTCATTTTGTAATCGCCGGCACTCTTGTGCAGGGATGCTATTCATTGGCACCATGATGCTAATCACCGCTTCTACGCCATTCGCTTGGTTATAAACAGGGTAAACAATGGATGAAATTCCTCGACGATAAAATGATTCACCAATCACATAGCCTCGCAGTTTGTC
This sequence comes from Providencia sp. PROV269, assembly GCF_028477785.1. Taxonomy (NCBI): domain Bacteria; kingdom Pseudomonadati; phylum Pseudomonadota; class Gammaproteobacteria; order Enterobacterales; family Morganellaceae; genus Providencia; species Providencia sp. PROV269. The sequence continues at coordinate 122,114 of NZ_JAMPLV010000007.1, forward strand.
AGCTTGGATCATTTGCCAAAATTCCTGCTTGCTGCCTGCGTTGTCGGGTAGCTCATCGTCTGGGTAAAGTGCATCGAATTCAGCGCGAGTTAACCCACTGAGTAGCATACGACCGAGTGAGGTTCGATGGGCTAATAAACGCGTGCCTACGCTAACATGGTTAATTTTTGATTCTGCGCCACTGACTCTGGCGATGTAAATAATGTCTCGGCCATCTCGAATGACTAAATGGCTGTTACATTGGCTTCGGTCTCTGAGTTGCTCGATAATGGGCTGGCCTAACTGGGTTAAATCGAGCGATGCAATATAGCCAAGACCAAGGCTGAGTACTTTGCGGCCTAATGAAAATGCCCCAGTACGCGGGTGTTGGACGAGGAAATCCAAGTGCACTAAGGTTTGGATCGCACGGTAAGCCGTTGCTTTGGGCATATCGACTAAGCGAAGGATCTCGGCAAATGTGAGCTCACGGTGCTGTTCTGCAAGTAGCAAAAGAAGCTGTAGCCCTTTTTCCAAACCGGGTACCAGATATTTACATGTTGAATTCATGGTCCTCACCTCTTTACCGACAAAATGGCGAAATTAGTTAAAAATAAAGCCACCATTAACTGGGATTAGCTGTCCTGTAACAAAATCAGCCATAGGCGAAAGCAAGTACAAAGCGGTTCCTGTAACGTCTTCGGGCATCTGCTCCCCTTGTAATGCTCTGCCATTTTCATATAGCTGGTGGCGCTCGGCTGGGACGTATTGGGTCGCTTCGACTTTTGTGAGTCCCGGAGCAATCGCGTTGACGCAAATACGGTGAACTCCGAGTTCACGTGCCATTGAGCGTGTCATACTGATGATAGCCCCTTTACTGGCGACATAGGCCATCAGCTTGGGAGCTCCCCAAAGTGCGGTGTCAGAAGCAATATTGATAATTTTCCCGCGGGAGCTCTGCTTTAAAAAAGGAAGAGCAGCTTTGGTGACTAGCCACGTTCCTCTGATATTGACGGACATAACCTTATCCCATAGCGCCAAGTCATATTCATCGAGCAGTTTTCCACCCACTCCTGTTGCCAGAGCCGCATTATTAATCAGCCCATCAATTGCACCTTGTTGGCCAATACTGTCGAATGCATGAGTGATTGAGTCAGGATCTGCTAAGTCGAGAGAAACACCTTGGGCTTCAAAACCTTGTTGTTGTAAGGACTCGACACTTTCTTGTAATCGCTGTTCGAGGATGTCACACAAGATAACTTGAGCGCCTTGCTCTGCAGCGGCTTGTGCAAAGCTAAAGCCAAGCCCTCTTGCAGCGCCTGTGATTACGATGCGTTTTCCTGACAAGACATCATGCATTTTCAGTTTCCTTATTGTTTATTAAGTCAAACTGTTTCTTCGCTTCACGTTGCATAATGCGGCGTAGGCGAGATAACCCCACATCGTGTTGATAAAGAAACTCTTTATCCCGTGCATTTGGTGTGAGGTTTTCCAAAATAATGCGATCTTGTTCTAGGACATCCCAATGTAGCCCTTCTAGGCGGTTGCGGTACATAAAGCGCCATAAATCACGTTGCCAGTCTTTCACTTTGCGAATACGCCAAAAGAAAACTCGAGTGTGATGACGGTCTTCAGGTACGACCATGCCGATAATCCAAAAGTGCCCGCCAGGGCCGAAGCGTTTTTGATATGGGATAGATAAACGTAGCCAATTTGCTCCTGTACTCGCAAATTCCACCCAGTCGAAGTTGACACCAATTTGGTCATTTTTACGGAAAATAAACCCATTTTTTGTTGCTTCTAGGATCATTTCTGATTGTTTATCACCTTCTGCCATTGAGTGTGATGATGAATGGAGATAGGTGCCATGCATTGGGTCCATCACGTTTTCTAATGCATATTGGTAATTGCATTTCCACGATGCAGTGCAGAGGAAATTGCTATGGTTTTCGTCATCAGCTAACTCTTCAGGAAACTCAAGGGCTGGAGGTGTTTCACCGTCAACTACCGCAAAATAGAGGAAGATAGCGCCATGAATTTCTTGAACGGGATAGGTTTTTAAACATTTTTGACCTTCAAGAGGGCATTGACTGACCGCTGGAACATCTTTAACGACGCCATCACCACCGACTTCGACGCCGTGGTACCAACAGGCAATACGTTCACCTAGGTTCCAACCCATTGATAAACGGGCTCCGCGGTGTGGGCATCTGTCTTCTAGTGCGTGAATTTGGCCTTTATCATCACGCCAAAGGACAATTTGTTCTTCTAAACGGGTAATACCGATGGGGTCGCTGCTCACTTCCCAACTGGATAATACGGGGTACCATTGCCCTCGTAATCCGACATCGAGGTAATCTTGATAGTTTTGAAGTTGTGTATTCGTTGTCATCATTTGCTTCCGTTTATCAAAAGTGTTTTTGTTTTATTTTCTTTTTATGACAATGTATTAGTAACCATTGACAAGAAGAAATTCGCGGAAACTGCTGGTAGACCAAGGGTGCCCTTGTCGGTCATATAATTGTTGTTGATTTAATGCGCTAACTAATTCTTCAAGTGATTCAGTGCCTGCGGCGAATAGCGTTTCCAGTGCAAAAATAAGTTTATTTTCATATTCATCTGGGAGACGTGAACGTGTTTGCCAAACGATATTCGGTGCACTTCCTGGTGCCTGAATACTGCCTTTACCGCCTTCTCGCGCTGGGATGATTTGGTTATTCGCCGGCAAATACGGGTTAAAATTTTGAATGGGTTCCATTTCTACTCCTCAATCAAACTGATTTCGATTTGGTTGTCGTGAACGCGTGTTTGGTAGGTTTTGAGATCTCGCCCACCGGGTTCGCGTAAACATTTACCTGTTTTAATATCAAAAACGGCTTCATGTAATGGGCATTCCACTTTGCCATCTTCAACAAAACCTTGGCTTAACAGAGCGTAGGCATGTGGGCAAACATCTTCTAAGGCATAATATTGGTCTTCAACTAAGAAGATCCCAATTTCGGCATTATCAACTTTGGCGGAAAAAGGAAATTCTTCTTGAACTTGTGAGATATCGCAGACTGCAACCCAGCTCATGGTTTTCTCCTTTTGAATGTGCTGTAACATTTTGTTTCATAGGTGAAACATTGTTTTTTATTTAAAACCAGATTAATTGTATGGATGATTATTAGTCAATCAAATGTTGGCTATATGTAAAATATTCGTTTCAAAATGTGGGGCGTGTCGAGGTTATGATGGAGTTTGGTTTCATATGAGAAACTTGTGAAAGATTTATTCAAATAGGACTACTCATTTACGGTGTTTGGGGGGATGAGTTATGGAGAAAAGTGAAAAATAAGCTATAGGATAATAGGCTCAGTATATAAGTTAATATCAATAGGATATTAAGAGATTACATGCAATATCCTATTGATGATATATTCAAATAAACTATTTCACCTCAAAACGTTGTAAGTCCTTACTGACCGTTACTGGACCTGAGTATTGTTTTCTCACTTCATTAATCCACACATCGTCGGTAATGGATGGGTCATCTGCAGGAACTAAGTGGGTAAGTACAAGGTGTTTTACATTGGCTTGTTGGGCTATTTTGCCGACATCTTCTGCGGTCGTATGGTGGGAAATAATCGCTTTTGCCAGCGTTGAACCGTTGCCGATACGATTTGCTAAATTTTCCACCCCAGAAACTAAGACGACTTCACTGATTAAATAGTCAGCATCTTTAGCAAATTCAATGATTTGGCTATTATCAATCATATCACCAGTAATAACGATAGTTTTTCCGCCAGATTGTATTTTATAAGCGAGGGCTTCGTCTGAGTTAAAAGGTGGGTGTGGAACAAATAAGGCACTAATTTCGACATCATCATTCTTGAGTACAGACCCTTCTTGAATATCTTTTGCTGTAACCATTTGGCGCAAATCAGGTTTACCTTCATCTTTAACGCGTAAATCAATATCGCGACTAAATGTATCCCAAACACCTTTTGTCATACTTTCCGTTCCAACAGGGCCATAAACAGCGATATTATGGTTTAAACCACTGTTCCAGGCATTTAACAGTAGGGCTGGGTAATCGGCAACATGGTCACTGTGAAGGTGGGTAATAAAGATAGAATCAAGGTTTTTTAATGGGGCTTTTGATTGAACTAATCGCAAACTTGCTCCGTATCCCGCATCAAATAGGTATATTTTATCGTTCTTGATAAATGCTGTAGATTGCGGCAAACGTTTTTCATTTAATAAGGAAGGACCGCCTTTTGTTCCAAGCGTAATAATTTCATCTGCACTAGCTAGATGGCTAGCACCAAATAGCGCAGCACCGATAGAAAGAGAAACGAAAAGTTGTTTTAATTTCAAAGTATCACCTCTTTATATTATTAATAGATTGAGTTTTTTTATGAATAATATTCATTTATCCCAAGATGTTGCTATATTGTTAATATGTGAATGAGTCTACGTTTATGTATGACGGGATACTATCGTTCTTATGGACTAGGTGAATGATTTAGAAAGGTTATTTATGTTGATTTATAGAGAATAATTCTGAAAATAATTAATCAAATTAGCTATAATTCTAATATTATTTAATAGAGAAAGTTATATTGTTTACGCATTCAAGTTAAATTGGATTTTAAGTTTATATTTAAGACTGTTTAGAATTCTTAATGAATAAATGATAGGCTCTATTTTTTAATGCAATCATTATTGTATTGCTAATTAATGAATCGGTTTTTGAAAAATGAATCGGTCAATTGTACTTCCACGACTTTTCTTGATCTCAAGTGAAGCTTTTTTTATGTTTTAGCGCGAAAATATCCTTACAGTGGTAAGAGGATATCTCAGTGAAAAGTGGTATACAGTTACGCATTAAAGGGAAAGTTCAGGGGGTCGGGTTTCGCCCTTATGTTTGGCAATTAGCCCACCAATGCAAACTATTAGGTGATGTCTGTAATGATGGCGAAGGGGTGCTAGTGCGCTTATGTATTGATTCGGATATCACTGAATTTACCCAGTTATTGTACCAAAACTGCCCACCGTTAGCCCATATAGAAAGTATTGAACCGCAATCTTTTCAATGGGATAAATTACCCAACGCATTTACTATTCGCCGTAGTGGTGAAGGCAAAATGGATACCCAAGTGATCCCTGATGCCGCCACTTGCGATGCATGCCAACAAGAGCTTTTCACTCCATCAAATAGGCGCTTTCATTACCCATTCATAAATTGCACGCATTGCGGCCCGCGTTTCACGATAATTCGCCATATGCCTTATGACAGACCCAATACCGCAATGGCTGATTTTCCCTTGTGCCCTAATTGTTTAGAGGAATATCAATCCCCAGTAGATAGACGATTTCATGCACAACCCAATGCGTGCGCGGTGTGTGGCCCTGAAATTAAATTATGCGACTCATCAGGAAAAACGATTGCAAATAAAGAGAACGCATTACTCTTGGCTGCTCAACAGCTATTGGCAGGGAAAATTGTTGCTATTAAAGGGATCGGGGGCTTTCACCTTGCTTGTGATGCGAGTCATGATGAGACGGTAGAGGCTTTGCGCGTTCGTAAATGCCGCCCAACTAAGCCACTGGCGGTAATGATCCCATCACTGAATTGGTTAGAGTTGCACAATATGCCGCCTAGTGATGGGCTATGTGCATTATTAAAAAGCCCAGCAGCCCCGATTGTATTGATCAAAAATTGGAAAAATCATGTATTAAGCCAATATATTGCGCCAAACCTAGCGGAAGTCGGTGTCATGTTGCCGTCTAATCCGTTGCAACACCTATTAATGGCACAAGTTAATCGCCCATTAGTGATGACGTCAGGAAATGTATCTGGAAAGCCCCCTGTGTTGAGTGAGCAAGCTGCGCTGGCAGATTTAGCCAATATCGCTGACTTTTACCTCACTCATAATCGCGATATCGTCCAACGTGCAGATGACTCATTGGTGCGTTATCATGATGGGAAAGCGGAAATGCTCCGCCGTGCGCGGGGCTATGTTCCTGATGCCATTGACTTACCTGAAGGGTTTGAAAATTCGCCATCAATACTGGCCTTAGGGGCGGATCTTAAAAATACCTTTTGTTTATTGCGAGACAAAAGTGCGGTAATGAGCCAACATTTTGGCGATCTTGATGACATGGATATTTTCGAACAATATCAGTCTGCGATTGCATTATTTGAATCTATTTATCGTTTCACGCCAGCAGCGATAGTCAGTGATAGGCATCCTAGTTATGTGAGTACGCGCTATGGGGAGGCGTTATCACAGCAATTACAAATTCCATTACTAAAAGTGCAGCATCATCATGCGCATATTGCTGCGGTAATGGCCGAGCATGGCTTACCGTTAAATAGTAATAAAGTTATTGGGTTAGCTCTCGATGGGTTGGGGTATGGCGATGACGACCGCTTATGGGGAGGTGAATGCTTACTGGTGGATTATAAGTCCAGTCAATATCTAGGGGGGTTACCTCCAGTTGCACTACCGGGAGGGGAATTAGCTTCTCGCCAGCCATGGCGTAATTTCCTTGCTCATTGTTTACAGTTTGTTCCCCAGTGGCAAAAGCAAGAAAGTGCCGCTTATTTAATGTCATTTCCTTGGCAAGGCTTACAAAAAGCAATTGAAAAAGGAATTAATAGCCCAATGGCTTCATCCACTGGGCGGCTTTTTGATGCGGTTGCTGCAGCGTTAGGTATATGTACGGCGCATACCAGTTGGGAAGGGGAAGCCGCTTGCCAACTTGAGGCGGTTGCAATGAAGTCACCTGTGACTACGCATCCGGTCACTATGCCGTTAGTTGGTCAACAATTGGATTTACACACATTTTGGCAACAATGGATGACGTACTATGCGCCTAAACCACAACGGGCGCATGCATTTCATGTGGCATTAGCGCAAGGTTTTGCCGAGCTTGCAAGGAAATCAGCGAACCAATATGGTACTAAGCAAATTGTTTTGTCAGGTGGTGTGATTCATAACCAACTATTGCGAGAGCTATTAGTGAATAATCTATCTGAGTTCGATGTGTTATATGCAAAACAATTTCCCATGGGCGATGGGGGGCTATCACTTGGGCAGGTAGCTATCGCTTCTGCAATATTGAAACATGAATCTATTATTGATGAATAGTATTATATTTATAAGATTGTATATCCACTTATAACTTTGCAGTTTATTATATTTAATGGATTATATTGTTTTTTTTGATATTGATTCTTATTTAGCATGTTCATGTTTATATTAATGGATTGTTTATTATTAATACACACATTCCGCTTAATTAATTAAGTTGCAATAATGAATTTCAATATAGCAATGAAAATAAAAGAATTTTATATTTTAAATGATGTGATATATAACGCATTATTGAAAATTAAATCCATTTATTTATATTTCTTTTCTTTTTTCAATACGGTTTACTGAATCGATTTTTCTAGCAAATATATAAAAAAATTAAAATTTCTTATTGCCTCTTGATGAAGATCAAATGATTTGGACGCGGTAGGAATAGGATCTTATTTTATATTTATGCATCAGGTTACTTAAATAAGAATTTATTTCATTAGACTTAGTTTTGTTAACTTTTTAAATAGAAAAATACAAGCCAAAGGTGTGTGCCTCATTTGTACACAGGGCTTTGTGGTATCTATAACCTTAAGATAATAAACAAAAATTGCCTAATGAATAGGTTCTAAGCCACCCATAATAATAGGAAAAAAGAATGATAGGAGATAACTCTATTATTTCTTCGCATGGCATTAACCGCCGTGATTTTATGAAGTTATGTACAGCACTGGCCGCGACAATGGGATTAAGCGGGAAGGCTGCAGCCCAAATAGCGGAATCTATTAGTGACCCAGCACGGCCACCGGTCATTTGGATTGGTGCCCAAGAGTGTACGGGATGTACAGAATCTTTGTTGTGTTCCACTCATCCTACGTTAGAAAATTTAATTCTCGATACCATTTCATTGGAATACCACGAGGTGTTGTCTGCTGCCTTTGGTGAGCAAGTTGAGCAAAACAAACATAACGCAATTGAAAAGTACAAAGGAAAATATGTTTTAGTTGTCGATGGTTCTATCCCACTAAAAGATAACGGTATTTATTGCATGGTAGCGGGTAAGCCGATTGTTGAGCATATTCGTGAAGTGGCTGAACACGCCGCAGCTGTGATTGCGATTGGTTCTTGCGCTTCGTGGGGCGGTGTTGCTGCAGCAGGCGATAACCCAACAGGAGCTGTGGGTTTAAACCAAGTGATTAAAGATAAAACAGTTATCAATATTCCAGGTTGCCCGCCTAATCCACATAATTTCCTTGCGACAGTCGCGCACTTAATTACGTTTAATCGCCCACCAAAATTGGATAGTAAAAATCGTCCAATGTTCGCGTACGGTCGTTTAATTCATGAACACTGTGAGCGTCGCCCTCATTTTGATGCGGGCCGCTTCGCAAAAGAGTTCGGTGATGATGGTCATCGTGAAGGTTGGTGTTTATACCATTTAGGCTGTAAGGGGCCTGAAACTTACGGGAACTGTTCCACATTACAATTCTGTGATGTTGGCGGTGTCTGGCCTGTGGCAATTGGTCACCCTTGTTATGGCTGTAATGAGGAAAATGTAGGCTTTCACAAAGCGATCCATCAGTTGGCGAGCGTGGAAAACCCAACACCACGGGTGGATAAACCGGATGTCAATAATCGTGAAGGTGGCCAAATTTCATCTACTGCTGTGGGATTAATCGGTGGTGTTGTCGGGTTAGTGGCTGGCGTCAGCGTGATGGCGGTACGTGAATTAGGCCGTCAAAAACGCCAACAAGATACTGACTCACGGGGAGAATAACCGTGAATAGACGAAATTTTCTGAAACTCTCCGCGGGGGGAGCATTACTTGCGGGAAGTTCACCCAGTTTGGCGGGGCCTGAAAACCGTCCGCCGATTCCCAATTCTTTGGGAATGCTATATGACTCGACCCTGTGTATTGGGTGTCAGGCATGCGTGACAAAATGCCAAGATATTAACCATCCGGAACGTAACCCGGTCGGGGAACAAACTTGGTCAAATAATGACAAACTAACCCCTTATACCAACAATATTATTCAGGTTTGGAGTAGCGGAACAGGCGTTAATAAAGACCAAGAAAAAGACGGTTACGCCTACATTAAAAAACAATGTATGCATTGTGTTGACCCTAACTGTGTGTCGGTTTGCCCTGTTCAAGCCCTGAAGAAAGACCCAAAAACTGGCATTGTTCATTACGATGCCAGCGTATGTACCGGCTGCCGTTATTGCATGGTGGCGTGTCCTTTTAATATTCCGAAATATGCCTACGATGACAAATTTGGCGCAATTCATAAATGCGAGTTATGTAACCAAAAAGGTGTCGAACGTTTAGATAAAGGCGGCTTACCCGGTTGTGTTGAAGTTTGTCCAACGGGCGCGGTGATTTTCGGAACGCGAGAAGAATTGCTCGCGGAAGCCAAAAAACGCTTAACACTCAAAGTGGGTGATGAGTACGGTTACCCACGACAAACCTTACATAGCAATGACCCGAATGTCATTAAAGTACCGAAATATGAGGCTCATGTTTATGGCGAGCTCGAAGGCGGTGGCACGCAAGTTATTGTTCTTTCAGGTGTACCCTATCAAAACCTTGGGCTGCCTGAGTTAGAACAGTTGTCCACAGGAGCCCGTTCTGAGTATGTGCAGCACACGCTTTATAAAGGCATGGTACTGCCATTGGCCGCGTTGGCTGGGTTGAGTTTCTTGGTGTATCGCAATACCAAGAATGACAAACACGAAGGAGATGACTCAAATGACGACGCATCATAAAGAACAGCCGCTAGGCGGGCGTTTAGTCAGTTGGCCAATCATGGTATTTGGGCCCTTAGTGCTGATTTGTGTCATCTTGATAGTTAAACGTTTAGTCTTCGGCCTAGGTTCAGTTTCTGACCTAAATGGTGGCTATCCTTGGGGAATTTGGATTGCTTTTGACTTACTGATTGGAACCGGTTTTGCTTGTGGTGGTTGGGCGCTGGCTTGGGCAGTATATGTATTTAACCGCGGTGAATATCATCCGTTAGTGCGTCCCGCACTATTAGCCAGTTTGTTTGGTTACTCTCTCGGTGGGTTGTCCATCACCATTGACGTAGGTCGCTACTGGAACTTGCCTTACTTTTACATTCCTGGTTTCTTTAACACCAATTCGGTGCTGTTTGAAACTGCGGTTTGTATGACGATTTATATTGGTGTGATGGCATTGGAATTTGCCCCCGCACTGTGTGAACGTTTTGGTTGGAAAGTTTCGTTAAAACGCTTAAATAAAGTGATGTTTTTCATTATTGCGCTAGGAGCGTTATTGCCGATGATGCACCAATCATCAATGGGTTCATTGATGATTTCGGCAGGGTATAAAGTTCATCCTATTTGGCAAAGTTATGAAATGCTGCCATTACTCTCATTACTAACCGCATTCATTATGGGCTTTTCGATTGTCATTTTTGAAGGGTCATTACTCCAAGCCGCATTACGTGGGCAGGGCGCAGATGAACGACCACTGTTTGTTCGTATCACTCGTATCTTGCAGGTACTGTTAGTACTGTTTTTGGTCTGTCGTTTTGGGGAGCTGATTTATCGAGATAAATTGCACCATATCTTCAATACCGATTTCTACGCCATGATGTTCTGGATAGAAACCGCATTAATGGTTTTCCCATTGATTATTTTCCGCATGCCATCACTAAGAAATGATTCACGGTGGTTATATGCAAGCGGTTTAAGCATGTTGATTGGCGCTGCCATGTGGCGGATGAGCTATTCCCTCGTTGCATTCAACCCCGGAGGCGGATACGACTACTTCCCAACAACAGAAGAACTTTTAATTTCAATAGGTTTCGTGGCAATAGAGGTATGCGCTTATATCTTATTGATCCGCTTATTACCTGTTATTCCAGCATTGAAAAAAACAACGATGAGCCATTCAGAGGCCCGAGGTAAAGCATGAGCCAACGTATAACAATAGACCCAGTCACTCGTATCGAAGGTCACTTACGCATTGATTGTGAAATTGAAGATGGAAAAGTCACCAAGGCTTGGGCTTCAGGCACGATGTGGCGCGGTATGGAAGAGATAGTCAAAGGGAAAGACCCCCGTGATGCTTGGATGATTATGCAGCGTATCTGTGGGGTTTGTACTACAGTGCACGGTATTGTATCGGTACGCACCATTGAAAGTGCCTTAAATATTGATGTCCCTGTTAATGCGCAGTATATCCGTAATATGATTCTAGCCGCGCATACCATTCAAGACCATATTGTTCATTTCTATCAATTATCTGCGTTAGATTGGGTGGATATCACCTCTGCGCTGAATGCAGACCCCAATAAAGCGGCCGAAATCCTAAGAGGCGTTTCGACGTGGCCACTGAATAGCCCAGAAGAGTTCACACGAGTTCAAGACAAAATTAAAAAACTGGTTGCCAGTGGGCAATTGGGTATTTTTGCTAATGGGTATTGGGGGCACCCAGCGATGAAGCTGTCGCCTGAGGTAAACTTAATTGCCGTGGCCCACTATTTACAAGCCCTTGAATGTCAGCGAGATGCTAACCGTATTGTGGCGTTATTAGGCGGGAAAACACCGCATATTCAAAACCTTGCAGTTGGTGGTGTGGCAAACCCTATTAACCTTGATGGTGTCGGGGTTCTGAACCTTGAACGTTTGATGTATGTGAAATCCTTTATTGACCGTTTAGGGGATTTTATTGAGCAAGTGTATAAGATTGACGCAGCAGTGATTGCCGCGGGCTACCCTGAATGGCTCGAAGTCGGTCAAGGCGCGAAACATTACATGTGCATGCCTGAAATGCCAATGGATGGTAAAAACGGGAGCTTCCTATTACCGGGCGGTTATCTTGAAAACAGCGATTTTAGTACTTATCGCCCCATTACTAGCCATACAGACGAGTATTTGATCAACGGTATCAAAGAAAGTAGCAAACATGCATGGTACAAAGAAAATGAACCTCAAGCACCGTGGGAAGGTACCACGAACCCAGATTACACCGGTTGGGATGATGACGGTAAATATTCATGGGTAAAAGCACCGACTTTCTATGATAAAACCGTCGAAGTGGGGCCATTAGCAGACTTACTGTGCAAACTAGCGGCAAAACATGAACCGACAGAAAAACACTTTAATGATGTGGTAAACCTGTATCAAACATTGACAGGTAACAGTATTAGTGTGGATCAACTGCATTCAACATTGGGGCGGATTATCGGACGTAGTGTTCGTTGCTGTGTATTGAATGAAACCTTGTCAATTCAATGGCAAGCGCTGGTGGACAACATCGCAAAAGGGGATCACACCACCTTTGTAAAACCAATTTTCCCAGAAAATGTCACTATTAAAGGTGTTGGTTTTGGTGAAGTACCTCGAGGTTTGTTATCCCACTGGGTGGTTATCAAAGACGGTAAAATTGAAAATTACCAAGCGGTAGTACCTTCTACTTGGAACTCCGGCCCTCGTAATTTCAATGATGAGCCGGGCCCTTATGAGCAAGCATTGGTAGGAACTCCCGTTGCTGACCCATCTAAACCCCTTGAGGTGGTGCGAACCATTCACTCATTTGACCCTTGTATGTCTTGTGCGGTGCACATTGTTGACCCTGAAGGTGGCGAAGTCACTAAGGTTAAGGTGCTGTAATGCGTATTTTAGTCTTAGGTGTTGGCAATATACTGCTCAGCGATGAAGGTATTGGGGTACGCATCGTTGAGGCTTTAGAACAGCGCTATCATCTACCTGAATGCGTAGAAGTACTTGATGGCGGAACGGCAGGAATGGAGCTAATTGGCCCAATGGCGGATAGAGACCATTTAATTATTGCTGACGTCGTGTTATCGAGCCAGCAGGCTGGCTCGATTTTAGTCTTGCGCGATGACGAAGTTCCTGCGTTATTTACGCGTAAAATCTCCCCGCATCAACTCGGTTTATCAGATGTGCTATCGGCTTTGCATTTAACCGATGAATTCCCACAGAAGCTAACATTAGTGGGTGTCGTGCCTGAATCCCTCGAACCGCATATTGGTTTGACAGCAACTGGGCAGGCCGCTTTAGAGCCTGCTTTACAAAAGGTCATTGAGGTTTTGCGAAGCGAAGGCTTGGAAATCATAGCAAAAGAAGAGAGTTTGCATGCCGGATGAAATCTTAGGTTATGACACTAACCCTCGGCCTCTGGTGGAGGCCGCATTTACGCGCGTTGCTGAACAATCAATGCATGATTTGTCATTTTTGCATCCAACGATGCCAGTGCATGCCAGTGAATTCTCACTGTTTGACGGGCAATGGGTGGGCGTGGTGATCACGCCATGGATGCTCAGTGCGATTATTCTACCGGGGCCTGAACAATATTGGCCTCACCGCGTGGTCGGTGACAAGGTTGGGTTAATTCTTCCCTATGGTGAAATGACGTATACCGTGGGTGAATTAGACGGTTTAACTCAATATGTTGCTTGCTCATTAATGTCACCATTAGAAAAGAAAATGACACCGGAACAAGGTATTCACCTAGTGGATGATTGCCAGCGAATATTGCTATCGCTCCCAGTGAGTGACCCAAATATTCCTCAAGCACCTGAACGCAGGGCATTGTTTACCCGTCACTTAAGGGGGCAGGATGCATGAGATTTCGTTATGCCAAAGTACGATAGAAATTATTGAACAGCAGGCGAAAAAAAATGCAGTTAGCCGAGTCACTGGTGTTTGGCTTGAAATTGGTGCGCTCTCTTGTGTTGAAGAGAGTGCATTTCGCTTCAGCTTTGATGTCGTTTGCCGTGGTACGGTTGCAGAAGGCTGCCAGCTCCACATCATTTACTCGCCCGCACAAGCATGGTGTTGGGATTGCAGTGAAACGGTGGAGGTAGACAGCCACCAATCGGTTTGTCCACGCTGTCAGGGGCTGAACCTGAAAGTTGAGAGTGGAGAGAGTTTGCGCATCAAAGAGTTGGAAGTGGAATAGCTTTTGGAACTGACTTTGAGGTGTATCAACCAGGCTCAATAGATTATGTATTAATCTAATTTAACAATTTAGCGGTTGGGAGTGAAACTTATGTGTAGTACTTGTGGATGTGCATCGGGAGAGCGAAAAATTGAGGGGGATGACCATCATCACGGTCACGATCATCATCACGACCATGACCAGAATCATGGTCACGACCACCACCACGATCACGACCATCATGACCACCACCATGATCATGAATCTCACGGGCAAACAGTGATTATTCATCACCATTACTATCATCAAGGTGATGTGCATAACCATTATCACCAATATGAACCCGCACCTGCTGAAAATAAATCTAAAAAGCATAAACACAAACATAAGCATAAACATATTTATCAAACGGCAGAGGCGAGTTTTAAACCAGCTGGGGAACACCATGACCTTGATTATGGTCACGGTGAAGCGGGTACCCATGCACCGGGGATCAGCCAAAAGCGCATGCTACAAATTGAGATGGATGTATTAGATAAAAATAACCATCTGGCAGAACATAACCGCGAGGATTTTAACCAGAAAAATATTTTGGTATTGAACCTCGTTTCTAGCCCAGGTTCTGGTAAAACGACCTTACTCACAGAAACCTTATTAAGACTACGTGACAAAATCAATTGTGCAGTGATTGAAGGTGACCAACAAACCACTAATGATGCACAACGGATCCGCGAAACGGGTGTGCCTGCGATTCAAGTGAATACAGGAAAAGGCTGTCACTTAGATGCACAAATGGTACACGATGCAACGGCACGTTTAGATTTAGCAGATAACAGCCTGTTATTTATCGAAAATGTTGGGAACCTCGTGTGCCCTGCCAGTTTTGACTTAGGGGAGCGCCATAAAGTGGCGGTGCTGTCGGTCACGGAAGGGGAAGATAAACCTCTCAAATATCCACATATGTTTGCGGCAGCAGATATTATGTTATTGAATAAAATTGATTTATTGCCATACCTGAATTTTGATGTCGATGCGTGTATTGCCAATGCCAAACAGGTGAACCCCAATATCCAAGTTATTCAAGTGTCTGCGACACGTGGCGAAGGGATGGATGCATGGCTGGCATGGTTGGAGACACAGCTATGTGCTTAGGTATTCCGGGCAAGATAGTTGCAGTTGGTGAAGATATTCACCAACTCGCTCAAGTGGATGTTTGTGGTGTAAAACGCGATGTTAATATTGGCCTAATTTGTGAAGGCGAAACCACTGATTTATTAGGCCAATGGGTATTGGTGCACGTCGGGTTTGCCATGAGTATCATCAATGAAGAAGAAGCACAATCTACCTTGGATGCCTTAACCGCGATGAGTCAATTAGACCATGAAGTTGGTGATTTTAGCGGTTTAAATGCAGGAGCAACAGATGCAGTACGTCGATGAATTTCGCGACCCTGTTCTTGCAAAAGCGCTATTGGCGCATATTCATCAACGGGTGAATGAAATACCTCAAGCGAAACGACGTCCATTGCAGCTCATGGAAGTCTGTGGAGGCCATACCCACGCGATTTTTAAGTTTGGTATTGACCAGTTATTACCCGCTGAAATTGAATTTGTTCATGGGCCAGGTTGCCCTGTGTGCGTTTTACCAATGGGACGAATTGATGGCTGTATTGAAATTGCACAGCACCCAGAGGTTATCTTTTGTACTTATGGTGATGCAATGCGAGTGCCGGGCGAAAAGGGCTCTTTACTTGACGCCAAGCGTAATGGGGCGGATGTCCGCATCGTTTATTCACCGCTAGATGCTTTGGCATTAGCAGAGCAGCATCCCCATCGCCAAGTGGTTTTCTTTGGCTTAGGCTTTGAAACCACCATGCCGAGCACCGCAATCACCTTGCAGCAAGCAAAACGCCGCCAACTAGCCAATTTTAGTGTGTTCTGCCAGCATATTACGATTATTCCCACCTTGCGTAGCTTACTTGAACAACCGGATGTGCGTATTGACGGTTTTTTAGCGCCAGGGCACGTGAGCATGGTGATTGGCGCGCATCCCTACCAGTTTATTACCGAAGACTTCCATAAGCCTTTGGTTGTCACAGGGTTTGAACCCCTAGATATTTTGCAGTCATTAGCCATGTTAATTGACCAAATCGCCGATGGCCGTTGTGAGGTAGAAAACCAATATAAACGCATTGTGGCTAATGAAGGCAACCTGTTAGCACTTAAGGCGCTAGAGGAAGTTTTTGAACTCAAACAAACCAGTGAGTGGCGCGGATTGGGGGAAATTGCAGGTTCAGGGGTTCAATTAACCCAAGCTTATCAATTTTTTGATGCCGAGAGGCGTTTTCAGGTACAGCCCCATAAAGTGGCGGATGACCCGCAAGCGCGCTGTGGTGAGGTTTTAACAGGGCGCTGTAAGCCCAGCGAATGTACGTTATTTGGGCGTCGTTGTACGCCACAAACTGCTTTTGGTGCATTAATGGTTTCTTCTGAAGGTGCCTGTGCAGCTTATTATCAATATCGTCGGGAGGCATAAATGAGTCGTAATGCTAACAATGTAGTGACGATGGCTCACGGAAGTGGTGGGCAGGCGATGCAGCAATTAATTGAACAACTGTTCTTGCAGGCATTTGCTAACCAAGCGTTGAATGAGCGGGAAGACCAAGCTCGGCTAGCACTGGCGGAAATGACCGTATTAGGCGACCGTTTGGCATTCAGTACTGATAGCTATGTCGTCGACCCGATTTTCTTTCCCGGGGGCAATATTGGTAAACTAGCCGTTTGCGGCACAGTGAATGACGTCGCAGTCAGTGGTGCTATTCCCAAATACCTTTCTTGCGGTTTTATTTTGGAAGAAGGCTTTCCACTTTCTGAACTTACCTCAATTGTGGAATCCATGGCGGCAACGGCAGCGGCTGCGGGTGTGGATATTGTGACCGGCGATACCAAAGTCGTGCAGCGCGGGGCGGCAGACAAAATTTTTATCAATACGGCCGGTATTGGTGTGATCCCGAGCAATATCCAGTGGGGAGCTCAGCATATTCAAGCGGGGGATAAAGTGATTGTTAGTGGTACGTTGGGTGACCATGGCGCCACTATCTTAAACCTACGCGAACAACTTGGGTTAGAAGCGGAGCTTTGCAGTGATTGTGCAGTATTAACGCCATTGATAGCACCGCTACGTGAAATTGACGGCGTTCGGGCATTACGAGACGCAACTCGTGGTGGTGTAACGGCAATCCTACATGAATTTGCCCAAGCTAGCGGCTGTGGAATTGCTGTTAATGAAGGCGATTTACCTGTCTCTTCTGTGGTTAGGGGGGTGTGTGAGCTATTGGGCTTAGAGCCGTTAAACTTTGCGAATGAAGGCAAATTAGTGATTGTGGTGAAACCTGAAGCGGAAAGTGCGGTGATTGCTGCACTACACCAACACCCATTAGGGAAAGATGCAGCCACGATTGGTTGTGTGACTGAGCAAAAACAAGTCAAATTGGTTGGGATCTTCGGTACATCAAGGTTATTAGATTTACCCCACAGTGAGCCTTTACCCCGTATTTGTTAATTGAAAATGCCCTATAGATAAAACCTATAGGGCGTTCAAATCTATTAACGTCTTAACATACCTTTATCGATAATAAACTCGATAATGGTTTCTAAGCCGACTTTTTTCTTTAAGTTAGTAAACACATAGGGCTTTACTGGGCGCATTCTTGCGGTATCGGCTTCCATCACTTCTAATGAGGCGCCGACATAGGGGGCAAGGTCAATTTTGTTAATCACCAATAAATCGGAATGGGTGATCCCCGGGCCGCCTTTACGTGGGATTTTTTCGCCTTCTGCAACATCGATAACATAAATAGTTAAGTCTGCCAGCTCTGGGCTAAATGTCGCGCTGAGGTTATCACCGCCGCTTTCCACAAACACGATATCAAGGTTTTTATGGCGCATGGCTAACTCTTCAACTGCCGCTAAATTCATTGATGCATCTTCACGAATAGCGGTATGAGGGCAGCCACCAGTTTCAACACCAATAATGCGATCTGCATCTAATGCTTCGGCACGGGTTAAAATTTTGGCATCTTCTTGGGTGTAAATATCATTAGTGACAACGGCAATTTGGTAAGTGTCGCGCATGGCTTTACATAACACTTCTAATAATGCGGTTTTTCCTGAGCCGACTGGCCCACCGACACCAATTCTTAAGGGTTGATTATATTCTTGCATAGCATTTTTCTCATGAACGAAAAAGTCGTGTGTATTGGGTTTCATGCCGACTACTGGCAATAATTTGTGCAGGTGTAAAACTGCCAATATCGTCTATTGGCCAGATTGCCGATTGCGTAACCACTTCGGGTATGCGCTCAGCAAGGGTAAATAAAATATTTTGCCCTGCGCTTTGCCCTAAAGGGATAAGCTTAACACCGGACATCACCGTGTTTTCTAGCCAACCCCATGCATACGCGGTGCACAATTTTTCAACGTCAATCTGCCAATTTACTGCGGCGAGAGCGAAAGCCATTAGCTGGGTTTGTTTCACGCAGGTTTGCAGGTTAGCATCCAGTTCAATACCTAGCTGAGGAAGTAGTCGGGCAAAAGCAATTCCTCGTTGCCGTTCTTCTTGACGCAATTCTTTGGTTTCACGGCTGGCAATCATAAATTCACACCAATATTTCACCGCTTCAATATCACCAAGGGAAAGGGAAGTATGAATTTGCCGTAAAACAGGGAGTTCCAATGTCGCAATCGCATGGGTCATTTGTGCGGTTAGCCAGCCAGCAAGGGTATCAGGTGTCGTTACCCAGCCTTTTTCAATCGCCCATTCTAGGCCTTGTGAATAGGTAAATGACCCAACAGGTAAAGAAGGGCTAACTAACTGGTATAAGCGTAGATCTGCTAACATAGGCAAACTCCCTGAACCCGATTAGTGGTGGTGATCATCGTGGCCGTGATGGTGGTGATGACCACCTGATGAGCCGCCATAGGCCCCTGGTTCTGGTTGGTATTTTTCTAAACCAACACTGACGGTAGCGCCTAATCCACGGGCCATATCATCTAGCACATGGTCATGAAAATAACGGCACCAGCCCGCTTCAATTTGCAATGGAACATGGCGGTTACCTAAGTGATAGCAAACGCGAGCAAGCAACAGAGCGTCATCACTGTAAACCGTAGAAACTTGCTCTTTCGCGGCTTCGATGGTGACTAACTCGCCGTCTTCAGTGGATAAAACATCGCCTTCCTTCAGGATGGTTCCGCGCGGCAAAAATAGCCCCGCTTCTTGCCCATCGCTTAAAGTGACTTTTAAACGGCTTTTGGTGCGCTCATCCATGGTTAAGCACAGGGTTAACGCGGTTGGTGAATGCGGTTGTGGAGCAACCACTTTAATAAATTTTTTCATTCTCAGGCTCTTTTAATTAGGGGTCAGAATAAAAAGTAACGTTGTGCCATCGGTAACTCAGTCGCTGGTTCACACACTAGTGGGATGCCATCGGCTTTGACAATATAAGTTTGTGGGTCAAGTTCGATGTGCGGCACATAACTGTTGTGAACCATTGAGGTTTTGCTAATGTTTCGACAGCCTTCAACCCGGCCAATTTTGCTCTGTAGGCCTAATTTTTCAGGAACACCTGCTTCAATACCGGCTTTTGACATAAAAATCATCGAGGTATGGTATTTTGCTTTACCTAACGCCCCAAACATCGGGCGGTAATGTACTGGCTGTGGCGTCGGGATTGCCGCGTTAATATCGCCCATTGGCGCATAGGCGACCATTCCCCCTTTCATGATAAGGGCGGGTTTGATACCAAAAAATGCAGGGTCCCATAACACGATATCAGCTAATTTGCCGATTTCTACCGAACCGACTTCATGGGCGATACCGTGGGCGATAGCGGGGTTAATGGTATATTTCGCCACATAGCGTTTGATACGGTTATTGTCGCTATCGAGAGTGTCGCCTTCTAACGTCCCACGCTGTAATTTCATTTTATGAGCGCATTGCCAAGTACGAGTAATCACTTCGCCAACGCGTCCCATGGCTTGTGAGTCTGAAGACATCACAGAAATTGCACCCATATCGTGCAAAATATCCTCCGCAGCAATGGTTTCACGGCGAATTCGAGACTCAGCAAAAGCCACATCTTCTGGAATCGATGGGTCTAAGTGGTGGCAAACCATTAGCATATCCAAGTGCTCATCAACGGTATTGATGGTGTATGGCATCGTTGGATTGGTCGACGCTGGCAGAATATTCGGTTCCCCAACGGATTTGATGACGTCAGGGGCATGGCCACCGCCAGCACCTTCAGTATGGAATACGTGGATCACTCGCCCTGCAATAGCTTTCACGGTTTCTTCATAAAAACCACCTTCATTTAGCGTATCTGAATGGATAGCCACTTGCACATCCATTTCATCGGCCACATTCAAGCAGTTGTGAATAGCCATTGGGGTAGCGCCCCAGTCTTCGTGAATTTTTAAGCCTATTGCGCCCGCTTCGATCTGTTCGCGAATCGCTTCGGGCTGACTGACACAGCCTTTACCAAATAGCCCGACGTTGATCGGCAGTTCATCAACGGCTTCTAACATGCGGTACATATTCCAAATACCGGGGGTGACGGTCGTGGCATTAGTACCCGCCACAGGGCCAGTTCCACCGCCTATAAAGGTGGTAACACCGGAAACCAGACCTTCTTCTGCCTGTTGTGGGCAAATAAAATGAATGTGAGTATCAACGCCACCCGCGGTGATAATTTTACCTTCACCAGCAACCACTTCTGTGCCGGGGCCGATAACGATATCAACATTGGGTTGAACATCGGGGTTGCCTGCTTTACCAATCCCCGCAATACGGCCGTTTTTAATTCCGATATCCGCTTTAACAATGCCCCAGTGGTCTAAAATAATGGCATTAGTGATTAACACATCGACACACTGGTCACTGGTGACTTGGCTTTGACCCATGCCGTCACGAATAACTTTACCGCCACCAAATTTGACCTCTTCACCATAGGTGGTGAAATCTTTTTCGATCTCTAGAAATAATTCTGTATCAGCTAAGCGCAAGCGGTCACCGGTTGTGGGACCAAACATATCCGCATACGCTTGACGAGAGATTGTTTTCATTATTAATTCTCACTCTCTAACTTGCCCATGACTTTGCCATGGAAACCATAAATTTCTCGTTTGCCACTAAAAGCGACGAGCTCAACAGTACGACTTTGTCCAGGTTCAAAACGCACCGCCATACCCGCTGGGATATTCAAACGAAAACCCAGTGTGCCTACGCGCTCAAATTTTAGGGCGTCGTTGACTTCATAAAAATGATAGTGAGAGCCAATTTGAATCGGGCGGTCACCATGGTTGGCAACTTGTATTGTTTGGGTTTCTCGACCTGCATTGAGTTCGATATCGCCTAAAGCGTGGTTGACTTTAATTTCACCGGGGATCATGTTGTTACCTATACAATCGGGTCGTGAATAGAAACCAGTTTTGTACCATCAGGAAATGTACATTCCACTTGAATGTCTTTGATCATTTCTGGCACGCCTTCCATTACCTGCTCTGCGGTTAACACGGTTCGGCCTTCGCTCATTAATTGGGCAACCGTCTTGCCATCACGGGCGCCTTCCATAATCGCACAACTGATCAATGCGACCGCCTCAGGGTAATTGAGCTTTAATCCACGGGCTAAACGCCTTTCAGCAACGAGGCCTGCCGTAAAAAGCAATAATTTATCTTTTTCTCTGGGGGTTAATTCCATTTTTTGCTCCTAAAAAACGTTTAAGTTGCCCAAATACGCGGCGGATCAGGGTAATAACCTAACCAGTATTGTCTTGTTGCCTGCCAAATATGGGCGAAGCAAGCCATCATGGGCTCGGTTTGAGAACCTAATAACCGCAATACTAAAATACCGTCTACATCAGTCAGTCCATACTCAAGCGGCCTCACTTCCGTAGAGAAAAACACGGCCAAACTCTCGTGAAGTTCAGCTTTTAATTCATCGCTGGCGGGGTAGATATACAAGGAACCTACCATAGGAAATTCACGCATGACGGCTGACTGTTTTTGTGAACCCTCGATAAATATGGATTCTGCCAAGGTGAGTTTGTCATCAATATAAAACTGCAAGCGGCCCCGAATATCACCGTTGTCGAATTGCTCGTTTAATACGGGTCGGCCTAAACATTGGATTTCCCAGCCGATAAATTTTGATGAACTTGCGATTCGAACATGAGTCTCTAAGCGAACTTGAGCCTCAGGGAAAAAAATATTTTCTTGAGGTAACCATTCTAAGAACCCATTGGGCGCGACGGTTAAGCTTTGTAGTTGTCGTGCAACGCCGCCCGCACTACGATAAAATTTTGTTGCACCAGGCGTGGTCAATAACGCATGGGCATGTGGTTGAACATCAATATTGATAAGGAGTTTATCCCCCCCGACAACGCCACCGGGTGGATGAAGTAAATACGTGTGTGCAATTCCTTGCTCGGGGTAGAATGGCCGCTGAACCATTAAAGGGCCGATATGTTGTTTGTCCGTTAAGCGGGTGACGCCACGTTTTAGTTCATATCGTAAAAAAATTTCAGCTAACCAGCCTGATCCTGAAAAATCAGACATACTTTCTCCTGCAACTCAGTCAACTAAAAATACGCGAACATGTTTAGCTATACCCCAGCAAAAATTGGGTATTTATGATGTAAAAGCTAATGCAAGTAGGGTAGGGTGTGAGTGAATACCAAAATCATTATTATTATGCAGTGTTGTTGGCTGCATGTGTCTGCCGCGCGATTCTACACCTTATATCGAAAATTGCCTTTCAATTAAACAGCATTTTATTTAGAAAATATAACAACCATCAAAATAACAGTAAAAAATGAGCGTATATCTATATTGCGATTTCAGCGTAACGGGACTATATTCTCATCCGCACTGATATGGGGTTGATATGCTTTTGCTACGTGGCTTTATATCTATTCAACAATCCCTTTTCTTGGGAAGTCATTCTGACATTAACTGCAGTTTATAGAGATTATGGAATATAAATTCTTTCTTTCGGAAAGCCAAATGGTGTTAAAAGCGTTTTATATTGAAAACGCGATGATAGCCATGTTAACTGGCGCGAAAGGAAATGTCGTGATCAACGGTCAATCCATTGAAATTGAAACCGATGTCACCTTAATTATTCCTAAATATAGCCAAGTTTCTTGCAATATTGTGTGTAACACCGTGAATCAGCCGCTTGAATTACACACCTTGTCGATGTCAGAAGAAGAATTACAATCGGTATTTTTATTACTAAAAACATTGATGAAGTCGGGTGCGCCACTGACTAGCCACCAACCCATTTACCATGTTTCTCCCCCTGAAACGGTGAGAGATAACTTTAGTTTATTAAAACAATGCTTACCATTAAAAAAACAGAGTGAATCCCAAGAAGCATTGTTAATGAAACAGAGCCTATATTTTATTTTAATGGCGGTATATCAAGAGGGTATCGATATTCTTAACCTGTTTCGTTTTAATTATGATGAACCGAAAAACCAAGCAATTACCCATTTGATAACCCAAGAACCGCAAAAAAAATGGCATTTAGACGATGTCGCGAAAGCGTTATTTACGACACCTTCAACTTTGCGTCGCCATTTGAACCGTGAAGGGGTGTCATTTCGTCAATTACTGCTAGATGTTCGAATGGGAATGGCGTTGAATTATTTAACATTTTCGAATTATTCTGTTTTTCAAATTAGTCATCGTTGCGGTTTTGGCAGTAATGCCTATTTTTGCGATGTCTTTAAGCGAAAATACAATATGACGCCTTCTCAATTTCGGTTGCAATCAAGGCAGTCGAACGACCCGAATTTTATTACCAATTTGTCCTTGCACTCTAACCCAATTGAATTTGACAAAGAAATTGATGAGTAGTTGTTAAGGTAAGTCAAATAACGGCTTAATTTTGACGGTTTCTCGAATAAATTCGCTGTTCTATTGATGTAGCGCCTAGCAATCAGGGCGTTAAATTTAATATAACTCATATTGGTTACTCTACACATAGTGAATATCTCACCAATAGCGACATTAATGAAAATAACGTCATTAATTATATGAAATAAAAAATAAAATCTGTCTATAGAGGGATGTATGATTAAAAATATCGTTGCCGCAATGTGCTTTATGGGGCTCACACTGCAAGCACAGGCGGCAGAACCGGCTCAATCACAAACTTTACGTTTAGCGATTGGCTCAGAGCCAACTGAGGGTTTTGACCCCATGCTCGGGTGGAGCCACGGCAGCTACCTACTGTTGCATAGCCCATTACTGAAACAAAAAGCTGACCTTTCATGGCATAGCTATATGCTTGAAAGTTATCAACATAATGCAGATGGTAAACAGTGGACACTCAAGCTAAAAAAAGGCTTAAAATTTTCCGATGGCTCACCGTTAACGGCAAAAGATGTCGTATTTACCTATAACAATGCTGCGGCAAGTGGCGGTAAGGTGGACATGGGGAATTTTGCCAAAGCAGAGGAAATTGACCCACTCACCGTAAAAATCACGTTATCTTCCCCACAAAGTACCTTTATTAATGTACTTGGTTCGTTAGGGATTGTTTGTGCTGATAAATATGATGCGAAAACCTATGCACATAACCCAATTGGCGCAGGCCCTTATCGTTTAGTTGCATTCCAGCCGGGGCAGCAACTGATTGTCGAGCAAAATCCGTATTATGCAGGGCCAAAAAATGACTTTGGTAAAATGGTCTTTGTTTTCCTTGATGAAGATGCGGCCTTTGCGGCGGCACAAAGCAATCAACTGGAAATTGTTCGTATCCCTGCTGCGGTAGCGGCGAATGCTAATGATGTGAAAAACATGAAATTGGTTGAGCGCTATAGCGTGGAAAACCGCGGCATTTCTTTCCCAATTCCACCTGCCGGTGAGAAAGATGCTCAAGGTAACCCTATCGGTAACGACATCACTTCAGATGTTGCTGTCCGTAAAGCCATTAACTATGCTCTTGACCGTAAACTATTGGCGGAATCTGTGTTGGAAGGCTTTGCCGTACCGGCTTATACCGGCGTTGCAGGGCTGCCATGGAATAGCCCAGACTCCGCTTTTAAAGATGGTGATCTTGAAAAAGCGAAATCCATTTTAGAAGATGCGGGATGGAAGCTGAATAAAGAGGGCTTACGTGAGAAAAATGGCAAAGTGGCAAAACTGACATTATGGTATGCCAGTGGTGATACCACACGTCGTGACCTTGCGCAGGCAATCCGTTCAAGCTTAAAACCGATTGGTATCGAGATGGATTTAAAATCGGGGAGCTGGGAAACCGTTGAGCTACACATGCATGCTAACCCAACACTTTTTGGTTGGGGAAGCTTAGACCCGATGGAAATTGTCCATAATTACAGTAGCAAAGCAGCAGGTGTTGGCTTTTATAACCCTGGTTATTATAAAAATGCAGCCGTTGATGAGCTAATCGAAAAAGCGTTAGCACAAGCTGACCAAGACGCGGCGATTCCGTTATGGCAGCAAGTAGATTGGAACGGTAGCACGGGTGTTGGTATTAAAGGTGATGCTCCATGGGCTTGGTTGATGAACCTACAACATATTTATTTACTGAATAATTGTGTTGATTTAGGTACCAGTGCTCCTGAAATTCACGGATCTTGGTCGGTGTTAAATAATGTCGATGAATGGGCGTGGACCTGTCAGTAATGCGAACCGCACTTGGGCTTTTATTGCGATTTTTTGGTTTATTAACCGTAACGGCAGCGGGGATTTTTATCCTGCTGAGTTACTCGCCTATCGACCCAATAAAAGCCTATATTGGCAATGACTTACTGCACGTGCCTCCTGAGCAATATGCGCTAATTGCTGCGCGATGGGGGCTTGATCAGCCTTTATGGGTACAGTTCTGGCGTTGGTTTTCACAAGTATTACAGGGGGATTTGGGCTATTCCATGCTCTATAATACCCCTGTAATTCAAGTGATTGCAGACCGCCTTGTGCCTTCTTTAGCATTGCTTATTTGTGCTTGGTTGTTTTCTGGTATTGTGGGTTTTGCGCTAGGGTTAGTCGCTGGGCGTTATTTAAACCGCTGGCCAGACAAACTTATCTCAACATTATGCTATTTACTTGCTTCAATTCCTGTTTTTTGGGTCGGTTTGCTGTTGCTGTCTTTGTTCGCGGTGACATTACAATGGGCTCCAATATGCTGCGCTTGGCCGATAGGCTTGGATGAGCAAACGGCAACTTTTTCACAGAAACTTCATCACCTAATTTTGCCTGTAATTGCGTTGGGTATGCTAGGCGTGGGTAATATCGCATTGCATACACGAGCCAAAGTTGTTGAGGTGATGAGCAGTGAATTTATTCATTACGCACGGGCTCAAGGGGATAATGGCTGGTCAATGATGGGTTTCCACGTGTTGAAACATGCCATCACCCCCGCAATTTGTTTGCAGTTTGCTTCTGTAGGTGAATTATTGAGTGGGGCATTGCTAGCTGAAAAAGTATTTGCCTATCCAGGCTTAGGTCAGGCAACGATAGATGCGGGGCTACGTGGAGATATTCCCTTGTTGATGGGGATCGTCATGTTATGCGCTGCGCTAATATTTTTAAGCAATACGGTAGCAGACAGCCTGCTAAAAAAAGTGAATAAGGGAGTGATGAGAGGATCATGACCTATAACCCTAATCGCGCCTTATTTAAGTTAGTTTTCTCATTACTTTTATTGGTCATCGTTAGTATTTATGCGTTTGGCCTCCCCCTTAATGATATTGAAATGAATTTACTCGATAGGCGCTTGCCACCTTCGTGGGCGCATCTATTTGGTACAGATAATTTAGGGCGTGATTTATTTGCCAGAACCTTTCAAGGTGTGGCAACAAGTTTGCAAATTGGCCTTATGGCTGCCATTACCAGTGGTTTCATTGCTCTTGTCATGGCGGGGTTATCTTCAATAAGCAAAGTTATGGACTACGTGGTGCGTGGCATTATTGATGCTATGTTGGCATTGCCGCATCTTTTATTACTGGTATTGATTTGTTTTACGCTGGGTGGTGGAAAAATGGGGGTGATTTGGGCCGTTGCACTGACACATTGGCCAAAATTAGCCTTAATTTTACGTTCGGAGTTACAACGAGTTAGTCAGTCAGATTACATTATGTTATCTCAACGTATTGGTAACAGTGCGTTTTATCGTTGGCGTTATCATTATTTACCCATGATTTTGCCGCAATGGATGGTAGGAACGTTGTTAATGTTTCCCCATGCGGTTTTACACAGTGCGGCATTAAGTTTCTTAGGTTTTGGTTTGTCGCCCCATGAACCCTCACTGGGTATTTTATTATCTGATGCATTGCGCTACCTCAGCACAGGTGCTTGGTGGCTGGTGGTTTTCCCAGGCGTTGCATTAGTCGGATTAGTGTTATTATTTGACCAATTTGCTAAGGCCTTGCAGCAGCTATGGTTGAAGGGGGGCGTATGTTGAGTCTTGATAATCTCACCGTAGATGTCGCGCAGTTTCGTTGGTTAGGGCGTAAACGTTGGGCTCCGTTACTACAAGGAATTTCCTTAGATATTCAGCCCGGTGAGATGGTTGCACTCGTAGGTGGGAGCGGGGAAGGTAAGAGCTTGTTATTACAGAGTGTTTTGGGGTTACTTCCCCATAATATGCGCTGTCGTGGCGGTATTCACCTTAATGGTAAAAGGCTGACGGAACAAAACAAAGCTCAGCACCGTGGTAATGCATTATGCTATATTCCTCAAGGGGTTAGCGCGCTTAATCCGCTAATTCGTATCGGCCCACAATTAGAACGTGCCGCAGTGTTAAGTGGGCAGCATATTAAAATGCACGATGTTGCACGGCACTTACAGCAATATAATTTGCAAAGCTCACTAGTGGATAGCTACCCAAACCAGTTATCCGGTGGAATGGCAAAACGGGTACTCGCCAGCAGTGCGACACTTTCCCGCGCACAATATATTTTAGCGGATGAAATTTCATCATGGTTGGATGACGACCATGCGATGCAACTGCTCGAAAATATAAAATCACTGTGTCACGTTGGCCGAGGTGTTTTATGGGTCACCCATGATTTATCCATGGCTGTGCGTTTTGCTGACCGCATCGCCTTATTACGTAACGGAGAGTTGGAAGAAGTGCTAAGCAGCCAACAACTGCAACAAGGCGGTGGTGGAAAATGGCTACAATCGTTGTGGAATGCGTTACCTGAACATCAATTTATGGCAAGTAAATGAGTATTACTGAACCTATTTTACAAGTAAATAATTTATGTATTGATCAAGGTGGGCAACGGCTGTGGGATGACTTTAGTTTGTCACTGGCTAGAGGTGAACGCCTTGGAATATCTGCGCCCAGTGGTTTTGGTAAAACTACGTTAGGCCGAGTGTTAGCTCAGTGGCAAAAAGCATCCCAAGGAACCATTCTATTTGACGGCCAACCATTGCCTCGACATGGTTATTGTCCGGTTCAATTAGTCCCTCAGCATCCAGAGAAAAGTTTTAACCCATACCGTAAGGTCGGTGCGAGTGTATTTGATGCTTGGCAGCCAGACTCTCACTGGTTAGCGTATTTTTCGATTAAACCTGCATGGCTAGAAAGGCTTCCCAGTGAGTTATCCGGTGGTGAGCTTGCTCGTATCGCCTTATTGCGAGCACTTGACCCGCGAACGAAAATTTTGATTGCTGATGAAATCACCGCACAGTTAGACGCCAATTTGCAAAAAGAGATTTGGCAGTTGTTAGTGAGATTATCGGAAGAGCGGCCACTGGCGATGATTATTTTTAGCCATAACAAAGCGTTATTAGAAAAAGTGTGTAGCCGCGTTTTTAGCCCAGATAAATAAAAGGTTATGTTATGCCATCGGTTATGACGGCATAACTATAATTCAATTATTCAGTAATTTGGGCCAGTTTATCAATTTCTTTTAATAAATCATTGACATTCGGGCGATAGCCAATCCCATCGTTAACACCTTCCGTATAGGTCGATTTTCTTATCAGTTCGCGCATTCCCCAAGCAGATAAAATAATTTGATGTTGTTTAGCATAGCCTTGAAGTAATGCTAATGCGCCTGCACACAAAGGAGTCGCACTAGATGTACCTGAGTAATCTTTTGTGTAATTGCGTTCATTACCGGGGTATTTTTGTAGTGAGCCATACCCTGTGGTTGTAACACTCCAATCTCCCCATGAATTAATTAATGAACTTTTTTGATTGTAATTAGAAAAATAAGCACGACTTCCAGTCTGATTATTACACGCGCCAACTAACATACTGCCATTATCACCGAAATCAGTCATAACTCCGGGTTCACTTAAATCTAACCCACCATTACCGGCTGCCAATATAACCGTTGCACCTTTGTCGACCATAATTTTGATTCTTTCCCACCAATTACGCACAGCTGTGGCAGGAAGTAATTTTTCGCCAAAAGAAAATTGAATGTCTAAGCTTACAATATCACCAGGCTGGGCATCATTAGTAAGTTGATCGAGATCATCAGTATCATAGAAATAAAATTGACAATTGTGTGCAATGCCAGTTACACCAAATGCATTTTTAGTGGCAATAATACAGCCTGTTGATGCGGTACCATGATTACAATCTTGGGTTTCAGGGCGGCTACTAACGACGATCAGATTTGAATTTTTGAGATCTTCATGGTTTTTGTAAACACCAAAGTCTAAATGGCGTACTACGGCTTGCGAACCATCAATGTTTTTTTCCCATGCGTTTCTCACATTCATACCCATTGGTGCATCTAAATATTTTTGTAAATAAGTGAAATTAGGGGTTATCTCATTGCTACTGGTGTCTTCTTCTAGAACTTGACTATTTAAAGGGAGTTTTGGCGGAAGATAGCCGGTCGTGTCAGGACAAATACAGCAATAGCTGACATAATCTAATTGTTCAATCTTTTGTGATAGTTCAAGTAAACGATCAAAATTATCTTCTCCATAAAGGTTTAGGTATTCATATTGTTTAACAGAGGATTCAATATTTGATTTGATTAATATTAATTTTGAATTCATTAGTTCATTTGGTAATATATCCATAATCAAATGCGAACTTTTTATTTCAGATTTAATTTCTAAAAAATATTTATTAATTCCATCTATTTTATGATTTATTGTTTTTGATTTGGATTCTTTTTTAATATTTTGCTTGGTTTTCTGTTGGGTGAAGTAATAGCTAGCAGGGCTATCAATTAGGTGGTGAATGTTTTTATTGCTATCTATAAATGAAATGGTTACGTGGTAGTTCCCCGATTTACCTACCTTGAAAAGATAATGGTCATTATTAGTTGATATGGTTTCTATATTTTCATTATCTAAAAATAAGCTAATGGTGACTGTTTTTTTGTTTCTATTATCAAAGTTAACGACAATGCCATTTGAATATTTATCGATAAATTTAAAGGTTTTTATATTCATATATTCTCTTTTTATATAACATATATTGATATGCTTTTAATTATTTAAGCATTAAGTTGGGTATGTTATTTAAAAGGGAAATTGTATTTACGACAAGATTGATAATTTAATAGAATTTAATGGAAACTATAATTTTAATATAAATAATAAATTAATTTATTTTGGTTTTGACAAATGTCATAGGGATATCTATACCCATCCTCTATTTTAAATGCCTCAAATGAAAATGATAACCATTACTATTATTGGGGTGAATATATGTCTTATCGTTTAAAACGGCACCAATTGGCGCATTGTATTGCACTCACTTTAGGCATAGGTACTTTGGCGACACCAATTGGGTTCGCTGCACCAGCAGGCACACCAGACAAACTGATCGTCACGTCTTCAACAGGCCAAAGCCGTTTGTCACCGAGTGAACAGCAAGAAAAAGATAAACTTGAAAAAGTAGCTGGTGGAACCAATTTAGTTGTTATCGAAAAAGAAACTCGCCTTGCTACCTTACAAGACGCCTTGGATTACCAGCCTGGGTTGGTTATCCAAAATTTCTTTGGGGGGATTGACCAGCCGCGTTTAAATATTCGCGGCTCTGGCGTGCAAAGTGCACCGCTTGCTCGTGGTGTATTGCTGCTGCAAGATGGCTTACCCGCAACGGATGCAGACGGCAGTTTTCACATCAGTACCTTAGAAATGCGTGATGCGCGGATGGTGAGCGTACGCCGCGGCGCAAATAGCCTTAACCCACAAAGTAACAGCTTGGGCGGTGAATTGGATGTGCTCTCTTACACTGGCCGAAGTGAGCAAGGGCGCCTACGTTATGAGTACGGCTCCCATGGGCGCGAAGGGCTACAAACTGCCTTCGGTGGTGTTTCTGATGATGGGTTATTTGATGGGCGTATTAATTTCACTTATGACCATTTTGATGGTTATCGCAAACACTCTGCTTCCCAACGTAAAACGTTACGCAGCAACTTTGGTTATGTGACTGATAACTTTGAAAACCGAACTTGGCTGAGTTGGACAGATTTGCGCTTTGACGTTGCGGGGCCAGTTTCTGAAGAGGTATTAAATAATAACCCAACAGAGGTGTACCCAATGGTTTGGTTGCGTGATCCTCACCGTAATGTTGAGCAATTCCGAGTGGCTAACCGCTCTGACTGGCAAGTGGATAACCAAGCAATTGGTGCAGGAGTTTGGCACATTCGTACTCATGATAATTTTACTACTCCCGCTTACTACCGGTTTAGCCGCAGCCACAGTGAAGGGCTGCAATTTACCTATAATATTGAAACTGAGCCCGTGACATATCGTACAGCTCTTGCATGGGACCAAATGACCTTGCAGACTGAATTAATGCAAAATCGTAAAGGGACACCCGCAGATAAAACAAAAATAGGTAAATATGATGGCCGAGCTGAAAACCTCTACGGCAGTGTTGGGGTAGACTTACATATTACGCCAACAGTGACCGTTAATTTAGATGTGAAAGGCACACATGCGCGCCGTGATGTAGAAAAACGACAGAGTCATTTGTCGTTAGACCAAAGTTGGACATTTTGGACACCAAAAGCGGGAGTGATTTGGCGACCAACGGAAAGCCAGCGTTACTTTGCTAATATCAGTGCGAGTGAAGAACCTGCAACATTTTGGGAAATTATTAACTCCAGCAATGGAAAATTGACGAAACTCTCACCACAAAAAGCCATTACTTATGAAATTGGGGGAGAAGGCGATGTCACCGATGGGTTGAAATGGAGCCTTGCGCTGTACCGTAGCCAAATTAAAGATGAGTATATTACCACTTATGACAGTGCAGGAACTGTCGTTGGTGTGTTTAATTATGCCGCGAAAACTCGCCATCAAGGCTTAGAAGCTGGGCTTACAGGACGTGTTGGCGCAGGTCCGGGGGATATCAATTACCGAGTTTCTTGGACTTATAATGATTTCCGTTTCATGGGCGGTGAATATAATGGCAACTATATCGCGGGTATTCCACGTAATATTGTTGCTGCCGAGGTGTTATATGAAATTGGGGATTGGAGTGTTGGGCCTAATATTCATTGGGCACCTACGGATATGGCAGTTGACCACCAAAACAACCTTGATATTCAAAAACGTAAACATTATGCCGTACTGGGGCTGAAAGGCAGTTATAAGCCAACAGAGCAGTGGTCTGTGTATTTATCGATGGATAATTTAACCGATGAGCGCTATGCAACAACATCGGTTGCCAACCAAACCGTCACAGCAAAAGACAGCACTTTATTCCCCGGTATGGGGTTTAATGTGAATGGTGGCGTAACCTATAATTTCTAATAATAAATAAACGCATTAATATTGGTTAATGCGTGGTTGTTAAAATGGGCGCTGTGCAGAAATAGATAATTGCGTTAAGTAGTTTTCATTATGGATATGCACAGTGTCTTTCTCGATATCAATAAACCCTTTTTGCCGCCACCCTGAAACCAACCGGCTGAGTGTTTCGTAGCGTATGCCTAATTTAGCGGCGAGCTGGCCCCGAGATAAAGGTAAAACAATATCTGAAGTTAGTTGTTTATGTTTTAAATCAAGAATATAAGCAGCCAAGCGTTGTTCAGCAGAACTTGAAGTTAGCCAATCAATATGGTTAATGTTTTCATACAGTTTGCTACTAAAACGCATGAGTAGCTTTTCCATAATTTGTGGGCAGGCATGGCAAAGCCGTAAAATATCACGTTTATCGAGTAGCAAGGCTTCACCGTCGGTTTTTGCCCGTAAACTCATAGGATAGCGGTTATGTGGCATAAAAACGGCTGCGATGGCAACAATTTCCCCTGTGCAAAATAAACCAAAAATTTTTTCCTCGCCCAAATAAGTGTGGCGATACACCTCGATTTGCCCGCTTATCATCAAAGGGCAATGCTTAAATGGTTCTCCTTCATGGTTCAGGATTTCACCACTTTTAAAGCGAATATGGCCACAATTTTCCAGCAGTAATGCCAGTTTTTCATCTTCTATCCCATTAAACAGTAAGCACGATTTTATGGCATTGAGTGATTGTGTATGGGGGAAAACGTTTTTGACAAATGTCATAGGTCATCCTCTTACGCCGTCTTAGAATGGCATAAGTATAAATGATAATCATACACATTATCAATTGAGATCTTAGCAGAGAGCTGAATAACCCTATGATAAATAATGCTTTTAGACTCATCGCCGTTTTTCTGACCTTGTGGGGGATGGGCAACGTATATGCATCACAAGCCGTTGATTTCACAGATATGTCAGGGGATAAAATTCATTTGTCAGCCCCTGCAAAACGTATTGTCGTGATCCCAATCCCTGCCGCTTCGATGTTAGTTGGTATGGATGAAAGCAGTGAAAAATTAGTTGGAATGCATCCTTTTGCAAAGGTTGCTGCGCGAGATGGCATGTTAAGCCAAATGTTTTCTTCTGTTTTACAGGTGAATTCAAATGTCGTAGGTAACAACTTTACACCAAATATTGAAGCATTGCTTAATGTGGAGCCCGATCTGGTATGGCAATGGGGTCATCGAGGGGATGATATTATTTCCCCTATGCGTGATGCAGGGCTGACTGTTGCTACGTTAGATTATGGGCAAGAACGCTATACGCAAGAGTGGGTTCGCCTAATGGGACAAACACTTGGCCACAATGATAAAGCACAGAAGATGATCCAGTGGCGCCAAGAAGTTGTCGATACACTCTCAGCAACTACCGCTGAAATACCAGAAGCGCAGCAGCCTCGTGTTCTGTATCTCTCCCATTTTAACCAGAGTATTCAAACATTTGGCTCAACATCACACAACAACGCGGATTTTGCATTGGCGGGTGGAGTGAGTTTAAACCGCGACCTCACTGGGCCAAGAACGCTCAATATTGAGCAAATTCTTGTTTGGGACCCTGACATTATTCTATTGGGTAATTTCGAAGAGGGGTTATCGCCAGCTGACGTTTATCGCAATCCCATGTTAAGCGAAGTCACTGCAGTGAAAAACCAGCGCGTATATAAGCTTCCTATTGGTGGTTTTATCTGGGATGCACCAAACCAAGAAACACCGCTGTATTGGCAATGGTTATCAATGATTTTTCATCCAGAAACGATGAAAATGCCATTGCGTGAGGAAATTCGCCTGAGATATCAGCAACTTTATGGCTATGACGTGTCTGATGAGCAAATTGACGGCATTTTGCAAATGGAGATGAACAAAAATAGCCAGCACTACATCTCTTTAATGGGGAAACCGCATGCGTAAGCCCCAATATCTTTGGCTCGTTTTCGCCATTTGCCTATTGTTGACGTTTGTTTTGGCACTAAGTTGTGGCCGCTACCCGGTTTCGTTTTCTGCGGTTTGGCATATTCTCTATGACACCATTTTGGGTAACGAGATGATGGGGAACTATAGTCGTACGGAACAAAATGTCGTGTTAAATGTGCGCTTACCACGAGTTCTGATAGCAGGTACAGCAGGGGCTGGGTTGGCGGTTGCGGGGGCGGCTTTGCAAGGCATTTTCCGTAACCCATTAGTTGGGCCGCAAATTATTGGCGTCTCATCTGGAGCCGCATTGGGTGGCGCGCTAGCTATTTTGTTATTTTCTTCTTTGTTGATCACCATTTCATTGGCTTTTGTCGGTGGGTTGTTAGCTATCGTGCTAGTTTTTTTACTCGGCTTGAATCGCCAAGGCAGCCAGCTATTAATGTTAATCCTTGCGGGGGTGATTATTAATGCTTTTTTTGCTGCATTAATTTCGTTAATTACCTATTTTGCAGACCCTAATAATACTTTGCAAACCATTGTTTTTTGGCTTATGGGCAGCTTTGCCAGTGCGTCTTATCTTAAACTTAATATTGTTTTTCCTGTTGTTATGGTCTGTGTTTTAGTCATTTTTGCACTGCGTTTTCGTATCAATGTGCTCTCCTTAGGGGAAGAAAATGCACAAGCCTTAGGGATGAAAATTAATAGAACCCGTTGGGCCGTGTTACTCAGCGTGACTTTGATCACTAGTGCGACAGTGGCGGTATCCGGCACCATCGGCTGGGTAGGGCTGATTGTTCCGCATATTGCACGGCTAGTGGTAGGACATGATCACCGGATATTACTGCCCGCTAGTGCAGTTATTGGTGGGATTTATATGGTAGCTGTCGACACCTTTGCCCGCAGTATGACGAATGCGGAAATTCCATTAAGTGTGATCACCGCACTAATCGGTGCCCCCATTTTTGCACTACTGATCCATACATTAAATAAAAAGGTGGCCGATTTATGATCCAAGTTGAACACCTTAATTTCAAAATTGCACAGCGCCAGTTATTTACGAATTTAACTTTTCAGCAGCCCAAAGGCAGCATTGGCGCGATTTTAGGGCCGAATGGCCGTGGAAAAACCACCTTATTAAAACTCTTGCTCGGTTTACAAAAAGGATCAACAGGCAATATTTCACTAAATGCCCCCGTCGCTTATGTTCCACAGCTTAGTGGTTCACTATTTCATTATTCTGTTCGCACCATGGTGAGTCTCGGGCGTATTCGTCACTTGCCGTGGTATGCCTCACCCAATGAAAAAGATAACCAAATTGTAGAGCGGTGTTTAGCGTACTTAGGCATAAGTAATTTTGCGGACCAACCCTTTAACTGTCTCAGTGGAGGGGAAAAACAAATGGTTATGATTGCGAGAGCATTAGCCAGTGAACCAAAAATTTTGATTCTGGATGAACCGACATCCGCGTTGGATCTTGCCAACCAAGACAGTGTGCTCAGCGTTTTACGTGATTTAGCCATACATCGCGGAATGACCATCTTATTTACGAGTCATTATCCACAGCATGCGCTGCATATCGCTGACTATTCATTATTGCTGTTTAACAGTAGCGGCTGTTTATTTGGTGAAACTGAACAAATTTTAACGGAAGAAAACCTGACACAACTGTACCAATTACCTGTTGCAATTATGCCAATGGACTATCAAGGCCGGCAGACCCAAGGGGTCATTCCGCTATTTAGATAACTGAATGAAAATGATTAAATTAAGGAATATAAACGATGAGCAATAACACAATAACACCCGCAGAAGCGCTGATTATCAATCAGTTAATTAATTATACCGAACAAGGTATTGCAAGCCGTGTATTAGCGAAAAATGGTGGGGGGAATATCACCTTATTTGCTTTTGATAAAGGCCAAGCGCTCTCTGAACACAGCGCCCCTTTTGACGCCATTGTGATGGTTGTTGAAGGGAGTTTACAACTCACCATCGAAGGTAAGCCAGTGACGGCTAAACCTGGGGAAATTGTCAGAATGCCGGCTAATATCCCTCATGCGGTAGATGCACTTGAACCCGCAAAAATGCTGTTAGTTATGTTACGTGAGCCTGAAATGGCTTGTACACACTAACTTGGAGGTGCAAATGGACCAATCATTTACTGCCCATGAAGCAGGGCACAAATTTCTAGCTCGTTTGGGGAAAAAACGCCTACGCCCAGGAGGGAAAGAAGCAACCGAGTGGTTACTTAGCCAATCAGGATTACATAAGAACAGCCAAGTTCTTGAAGTTGCGTGTAATATGGGAACCACAGCTATTGAAATTGCCTCTCAATTTCATTGCCATATTACAGGTATTGATATGGACAAACAGGCGCTTGCACAAGCACAAAAAAACGTTGCGAATAAAGGGTTAACAGAATTAGTGACAATTCAAATGGCAGATGCATCGAAATTACCGTTTGAGGATAACAGTTTTGATGTGGTCATTAATGAAGCCATGCTAACCATGTACGCTGATAAAGCGAAAGCAAAGCTATTGCAGGAGTACTATCGAGTACTAAAGCCAGGCGGATGTTTATTAACCCATGATATTGCATTTAAGGATGCCCAAGCTGTCCAAAATGTCGTTTCTCAAATGCAACAAGCGATTAATGTCAAAGCGCAACCATTACCGGAAACACAGTGGGTGGAATTATTCCAACAAGTGGGCTTTCAGCAAGTGGTATCCCATACTGGCCCAATGACGCTATTATCGCCAAAAGGGTTAATTTACGATGAAGGTGTATTCGGTGCGCTAAAGATTATCCGCAATGCATTGAAGAAAGAAAACCGTCCTCAATTTTTGCGTATGTTCCGTCATTTTCGGCAAAATCGTGGAAAATTGAATTATATTGCAGTCGTTAGCGTGAAGTAACCTATAGGAAGATCTTACGCAGGGATGCGTGATTTGTATTTTTATGTTGAATAACCTTATATTTTATATTGCTAATAATAATAATTCTTATATTTATCTTGATTCTTAGTTACTGTTGATAATAATTATTTGATAAAATAATAAATAGTAATTTAATCATGCATTGTGATTTATTTTTTAGATTCAATAACAGCAATTCTAATAATGTAAAGGTTTAATTTAATGAAAATAAAGCATTTTTTTATTATCTCTCCTTGCTTTTTCCCTTTTATTTCCCCCTCCGTATTTGCCGCTGATAAAAAAGAAGAATCCATAACCGTATCCGCTACACGTGGTTATAAAACCGTTTCAGAAATGGCGCAAACCACATGGGTGATTGATAATGCTGAAATTGAACAGCAAGCTGAAGGTGGAAAAGAGTTAAAAGATATTTTAGCGCAGCTTATTCCAGGAATGAGTGTCAGTGGCCAAGGGCGGACAAACTATGGCATGAATATGCGTGGCCGTTCAATGATTGTGATGGTGGACGGGGTACGCCTTAACTCTTCTCGTAGTGATAGTCGCCAATTAGATTCCATCGATCCTTTTAATATCAATCATATCGAGGTTATTTCAGGTGCAACGGCGATGTACGGCGGTGGCAGTAGTGGTGGCTTGATTAATATCGTGACGAAAAAAGGCCAAGAAGAAAAACAGGTTTCTCTGCAATTAGGTGGAAAAACAGGCTTTAACAATGGTAAAGATCACGATGAAAATGTTGCCGCAGCAGTAAGTGGTGGTAATGAGAACGCTCACGGACGAATTTCTGTTGCTTATCAACGCTATGGCGGTTGGTATGATGGCAAAGGTAATGCGATTAATATTGATAATACCCAAACAGGGCTGCAATTTTCTGATCGTCTTGACGTGATGGCATCAGGTACTATCAAAATCGATGAAAAACAACAGCTTCAAGCCGTTTATCAGCATTATAAAAGTGAGTCTGATGGTAAACACGGCCTCTATTTAGGAAAAGACTTTTCCGCGGTTAAAGGACAAGGTGAAGCTTATAACAGCAGTAAATTAAGCTCTGATCGTTTGCCAGGAACTGAGCGCAATTTGCTCAATTTACAGTATTCAAATGCAGATGTGTTTGGGCAAGATTTTGTTGCTCAAGTTTATTATCGTGATGAATCACAAAAGTTTTATCCCTTCCCAACCTTGACTGGCAAGGATGTTACAAGTATCAGCTCATCGGATCAAAAAACCAATTTTTATGGAACCAAGCTGACATTCAATAGCCAACCTATCGATGAATTAACGTTAACTTATGGTGTGGATGCAGAGCATGAGCAATTTCGTGCGAATCAAATGTTTTTTGATTTAGATAAAGCGAAAGAATCAGGAGGAATGGATTTAACTAAAGCTTTCCAAATCGGCCGCTATCCAAGTTATACCACCACCAATATGGCGACATTTTTACAAAGCAGTTATGACATTACGCCGATGTTCACGTTAAGCGGTGGTGTGCGTTACCAATATACTGAAAATAAAGTGGATGATTTTATTGGTTATGCGCAGCAAGAAGCGATTGCTAATGGTAAAGGTAAATCAGCGGATGCAGTACCGGGTGGGAAAACGGATTACAACAACTTACTGTTTAATGCAGGGCTGCTGGTTAACCTAACTGAAGAGCAACAAACATGGTTTAATTTCTCTCAAGGCTTTGAAATTCCTGATATTGCTAAGTATTACGGAACAGGTGACTATGCGAAGACCCCAGATGCCAATGGCCACTACCATCTCAATAAAAGTGTTAACATTAATGATACCAAGGTAAAAGGAATTAAGGTTAACTCGTTTGAGTTAGGATGGCGTTACACAGGGGAAAACCTGCGCACACAAGTTGCCACCTATTATTCGTTGTCTGATAGAAGTTATGGTATTAATAAAGATGATATGACCATCTATATGAAAACCGATAAACGCCGTATTTATGGGGTTGAAGGCGCGGTGGATTACTTCTTTGCTGATTCAGATTGGAGTGTAGGAAGTAATTTCAATCTACAAAAATCAGAAACTAAAGTGGATGGTAGCTGGGAAAAATGGAGTGTTGACTTCGCGAGCCCGTCAAAAGTGAATGCTTATATTGGTTGGGAACCGAATGATTGGGCACTACGCTTACAAAGCCAACAAACATTCAATTTAACGGATGCGGCAGGTAAGAAACTTGATGGTTATAATACCGTTGATTTATTAGGAAGTTATATGCTGCCAGTGGGTAAAGTCAGCTTTGCAGTGGAAAACCTACTAGATAAAAATTACTCCACAATTTGGGGGCAGCGGGCACAAAGTTTATATAGCCCGAAATACGGAGCTGCAAACCTGTACGATTATAAAGGCCGTGGCCGAACCTTTGCCCTTAATTACAGTGTGACATTTTAATTAATTGAAAATAAGTCACTATGTATTAGTGGCTTATTTCTAGCAGATTATTAGCAATAAAAAGTAATGAGATATTCCATGAAATCATTTCTTATAGGGTTATTTTGCTTGCTCAGTTTTTGGTCGCAGGCAAAAACATCAACGGTGATCACTGACTTACAAGGTCGTGAAGTTACTGTTAATCTTCCCGTCGAAAAATTATTTTTGGTGGATAGCCGTGATATTTTGCCAGTGGATATTGCTGCTGGTAAAGAAGGGATATCACGCATTGCGGGTTGGAGTGATTCGCTTACGCAATACGCACCAGATTTAAAACAAGCTTATTTCAGTGTGTTGCCTGAATTAGGCAAAATACCCACGTTAAAGAAAACACGTGAAGCCGGTCTCCAAGTTGAAAAATTGATCGAGTTAATGCCTGATGTGGTAGTTATGCATAAGGCTAATTATGGTGCGATGCGTGATAGTCAAATTTTACCGCAACTCGAAGCTGCAGGTATCCAAGTCATTTTTATTGATTTTCGAATGGATATTGCGAAAAATACGCCGAAAAGCATTTTATTATTAGGAGAATTATTAGGAACACAAGAAAGAGCGGGGCAGTTTGCAACGCTGTATCAAGAGAAATTAGAGGCCATTGAAAGCCAACTATCTCAGCCATTTCCAACTGTTTTGATTGAAGCAAATGCCGGGCTATTTGCGGATAGTTGCTGTCAGCTTTATGGGCGTTCA
Organism: Providencia sp. PROV269; assembly: GCF_028477785.1. NCBI lineage: Bacteria > Pseudomonadati > Pseudomonadota > Gammaproteobacteria > Enterobacterales > Morganellaceae > Providencia > Providencia sp. PROV269. Next base: position 162,882 of record NZ_JAMPLV010000007.1, read on the forward strand.
GGTTATGGTGTTTTAGCATCCTTGGCAGGTGGAAATAATCTTGTTGCAGATAGCTTTCCTGCAAAAGGGGCTGAAAGCTCCATTGAGAATATTATTACATTAAACCCAGAATTCTATTTACTGACTGGCGCTGATTGGCACAATTTTAATCGTCGCTCGCTCGCAGTAAGCTTAGGATATAATGCAGATAAAGCTAACGTGCAGAAGCAGTTATCGGTATTAATGGATAGGCAAGGGATTTCATCATTAACGGCAGTTAAAGAAAAGCGCGTTATGGCGATTTACCATAATTTTTACAACAATCCGATGAACATATTTGCCATTGAAGCTATGGCTAAATTTATGCATCCAGAGCGATTTAGCGCATTAAATCCAGAACAAAACTTAATTGACTTTCAAAAGCAGTTTACAGAGATCCGAGAAACGGGGGTGTTCTGGGTGAATCTATAAAAATAGGATCGCTAACTTTTTGTCGGGAATAGAAACTAACAAAAAGTTAGGCGGCTAGTTTATCTCTATATAGCTTTCCATTCATTAACAAACTCTCTGAAATCCCTTGTTCTATCTTATCTCCCAGTTTTTTTATAAACTGGGATTATTGCTATGTTAGTCATGGCAACTAAAAATTTGTTAGCTAGAATCAAGATATAGATCACAAATTGCTCAAATCTTGATTGAGTCTCCATTATGATCTAACTAATATTTAGTTAGGCTTAAAATAAGTTTGGTAGAAAATGAAAATTATCCAAGACAACTTTGAAATGTTATTGGCAGTTATGAAAGGGATTGCGGGCCAATTTGGCGACACTTGTGAAGTGGTATTACATGACCATAGTAAAGGGCTAGAAAGCAGTATTGTTGCAATTATTAATGGTCATGTAACGAGGCGAAAGGTGGGAGACCCAAGTAGTAATTTAGGGCTTGAGGTATTGCGCGGCACTGATGTTGATGGCGACAAATACAATTATTTTACCCAAACCAAAGATGGGAAAATGTTGCGTTCAACTTCAATCTATTTACGTGATGAAACTGGCAAAGTTTCTGGGGCACTTTGTATTAATCAAGATATTTCAGAATTTATTGCTGCAGAAAAAGCTATTCAAGGCATTACACAGCGCAATAGCATTGAGCAGGATACGGTTAAGGAAGTTTTTGTCACGGACGTTAATGAAATATTAGATCACCTTATTCAAGAATGTATGCAGGTTATTAAAGTCCCCGTCATCAATATGGGAAAAAAAGAAAAAATGGATGCAATTAAATTCTTTGATGATAGAGGTGCGTTCTTAATCAAAAAAGCAGGTGAGAAAATCTGTGAATTTTTAAATATTTCCAAATATACCCTTTATACCTATTTAGCGGAATTAAAAGGGGAAGACAATAATGAAGAATAAGAGAGGTTTTTATGCCAATAACGCCTTATGTTGCTTTAGATTTACAGCAACTTGAAAAAAATGTCAGAGGCATGACAGGCAAGCTAACACAGCAAGATATTGAACACTGGCCACATATAAAAACGCATAAATCAGTAGAATTAGCAAAATTTGAGATTGCCTGTGGTGCAAAAGGAATTACGTGTGCCACATTGCAAGAAGCGACAGTTATGGCGGAAGGCGGAATTGATCATATTCTACTTGCTTACCCAATGATCGGTGAACAAAAGTGCAAGCAATTTATTGAGTTAGCTAAAAAAATCAGATTAAGAACAATTATTGATAGCCTACAAGGTGCTGAACAATTATCAGCAGCAGCAAAGCAAGAAAACCAAATTATTGAGGTCTATATTGCTGTTGATTATGGTGCTCACCGAGAAGGAATTCAATTAGATGACTTAGAGCCATTTGCACTGGCAATACAAAAATTACCTAATTTGAAAATTATTGGTGTATTTACTTATGCAGGAACAATATATCAATACCGTACAGAGCCTGAAATACGTAAAGCGGCAAAAGCAGAAGCAGAGCTTTTATTATCTTGCCAAAAACGGTTAGAGAAATTGGGTATCGAAGCGCCTCGGACATCTGGCGGCTCAACATTATCTTCATTCTATGCTGATGAATTAAAAGGGATTACAGAGTCACGGGCTGGGAACTTTATTTTTGGCGATATGAATGCTATCTATGGTGGTATTTATACGCCTGAAGATTGCGCTTTAACAATAAGAACAACGGTTGTGAGTATTCCTATTGAGGGGTATGCAACAGTAGATGCAGGGACAAAAACATTAACTTCTGATCAATCCGCAGAACCAGGGTTTGGTTATATAGTGGAAGACCCAAATATAAAACTAGTTAAATTAAATGAAGAGCATGGCTATCTTCGCTATGACCCAAAACAAATTAAATTAAATATTGGTGATGTATTAAATATTATACCGAATCACAGTTGTGTTATTCCTAACTTAACAAACAAAATATATGCATTAAATAATAATGAAATAGACCATATTATTATACCAGACGCACGATATTAAATATCGGAGAATAAAATGTATAAATTAAATGAACAGCAACAACATGAGTTGCTAGAGCTTCTTTGTGCCTTAATTCGGCATAAATCTGAAAACCCACCAGGGGAAGAACAACAAGTTGCTGAATTTATATATCACTACTTTAAACAAGAAAATATTGATGTTGAAATGCAAGAGGTTGCTCCTGGACGTCCAAATGTTATTGCACATTTAAAAGGTTCAGGAAAAGGTAAACATTTATTATTCAACGGTCATATAGATGTTGTGCCTTGTGGTTGTGGTTGGAGCACCGAGCCATTCGACCCAGTGATTAAAGATGGCAAAGTTTTTGGGCGAGGAGCCGCAGATATGAAGTCTGGTGTTGCTGCAATGATGTATGCGGCAACATTATTAAAGCGTAATCAAGATGCATTTTCAGGTAATTTAACATTAGTATTTAATGTGGATGAGGAGAGAATCAATCTTGGCATGCTGCATTACATTAAAGATGGAATTTCTGCAGATTATGCCATTATTGGTGAACCAACGTCTCTTGGTGTTTGTATCGCACATAAAGGCGTTAGCCGTTATAACTTAAGTACTAAAGGCACCGGGGGTCATGCAGCAAAAACTCGTTATCCTGATAGTGCCATTTCTAAGATGGCCAAAATACTACCTGCGATAGAGCAACATCGCACTTCTGTTGAGGAAATTAGTCACCCACTATTAGGAAATGCTTCAATGATTATTACCACCATAAATGGTGGTACAGCTCCGAATATCGTTCCGCAGCATTGTGATATTGAAATAGATAGAAGACTCGTTCCAGGGGAAGAAAAGCAAGAAATAGAGGCGAGATTGCATCAAGCTATTGCGCAATATAATAAAGGTGAAGAGATAGATTATCACTTAGATAATTACTTATTTATTCCCGCTTCAGATATCCCAGCAGATCACGAATTAACTAAAGTTGCATTAGATACAGTGAGCCGTTTTACAGAAAAAACAGCGCAACCAGAAATATTTGAAGCGACATGTGAGGCGCCTTTTTTCTCAGTTACCAGTGAGATCCCTACACTTATTATGGGGCCAGGGGGATTAGCTCAAGCTCATGTTAAAGATGAGTTTGTTGAAATAAAAGAATTATACCTTGCTGCGGAAATTTATTATGACATGGCTAATATCTTGCTCAATAAATAGGAAAATTGAATGAATATTGAAAAAAAATTAGAAGATAAAGGGATTAAACTTGCCACACCAGGGACGCCAAAATTTTCATATGTATCCATTAAGCAGTATGGGGATTTATTATATACATCAGGCCATGATTGCCAAAAAGATGGCGTTTTAATTTATAGTGGTACATTAGGTAAAGAATTAACAGTCGAGCAAGGTCAAGAAGCAGCAAAACAGTGCATTGTTAATATATTTTCCTCGTTGAAAGCATATTTAGGAGATTTAGATAGAATTGATGAATGTATAAAATTATTAGGTTTTGTACAAAGTGCTAATGATTTTAAAAACCAACCACAAGTCATGAATGGAGCTTCAGATTTTTTAATTGAAATACTCGGTGATAAAGGTAAGCATGCACGTTCAGCAATCGGTACGAATACATTACCTTTTGATACGCCAGTGGAAATAGAATTAATATTAAAGTTAAAGTCGTAAATAATAGATAAAAAATAAAGATTATTAATAAAATAAATCTGCGGAGTAAATATTATTCCGCAGGGTCCTGTTACGTCTTAAAGGTACTTAATTATGTCACTACATGCGAGTAAAAGGCTAAAGCGCTGGCAGCTTATTGCGCTTACATTTTTGTTGATAGCAGGTATCATTAATTTTTTAGATAGAGCATCACTCTCTATTGCTAACTCTACAATCAGTAAAGAATTAGGATTTAGTGCAACCCAAATGGGATTATTGTTATCGGTATTTTCATTTGGCTATGCGTTATGCCAACTACCTATAGGTATGGTAATGGAACGCTTTGGGGTTAAAAAGATCTATGGCTTCGGTTTGTTCTTATGGTCATTAGCACAAACCGTGACAGGTCTATTATCTTCATTTACCCATTTAATTATTGCACGGGTTATTTTAGGTATTGGTGAAGCACCGCATTTACCGACAGGCGTTAAAGTCGTTAATGATTGGTATAATATCCGTGAGCGTGGTCTGCCAATGGGGATTGTAAATATGTCCTCTACTCTAGCTCAAGCATTAGCGCCACCTTTGCTCATTGCATTAATGTTAGCTTTTGGCTGGCGTACAATGTTTATTATTATCGGTATTAGTGGGATTATTCTGTCTATACTTTGGTTTATTTTCTATCGTAATCGTGAACAATTAGAATTAACAGATGATGAATTAAACTATTTAAATGACGGTGCTCCACCATCTTCAACGAATAAAGTTTCTTTCAAGGAATGGGCGTCATTATTTAAACAACGTTCTTTATGGGGAATGATCATTGGGTTTAATGGTGTGGGTTATATGGTTTGGTTATACCTCACATGGTTGCCTGCTTATCTTGAAAACTCCAGAGGTTTAAGTCTAGAAAAAACCGGCTGGGTTGCAGCAATACCCTTTTTATTTGGTGCGCTGGGAATGCTGGTAAATGGTGTTGTTGCAGACTATGTGGTGAAACGCGGTGCTGACAAAATGAAAAGCCGTAAGTGGATGATTTGCTTAGGCTTGTTATTCGCTGCGATGTTTACATTGCCTGCCGCTTATACTGACAGTACCTTTTCAGCCGTTGCGTGTATTAGTATGGCACTATTTTCTATTCACTTTGCGGGGACTTCTGCTTGGGGATTGATTTTAGTTTCAGTGCCTTCTCGCTTAATCACTTCTGTGAGTGGCATTCAAAATTTCGGTGGTTTTATTGGAGGGTCGTTTGCTCCGATTATTACCGGTATTATTATTGACCAAACACATTCATTTACCTTAGCCCTTGTGGTTTGTGCAACTGTCGCATTCCTAGCATCATTGGTTTATTTCTTCTTTGTTAATGAACCAATTAAAGATCCTGCTGAGATGGAAGTAAAAACAGTCTAATTAAATAATCATAGCCACTTTGTATAAGTGGCTTTTTTATAAAAAAATATATCGTATATTGATGGTCTAATTAAGTAATTGTTCATAGTTATTTGTTTTTATTATTTATTATTCGAATTTTTGACTCGGTATAAATTTAATCATCAAAATTAGAATATGTAAGTTCCATAAATAATATGCTAATAATATTCCGGCACATGATTCTGTGTTTTTAATTTTCAAAGGAGTTCAAAATGAGAAAGGTTATTATATCTAGCGTATTACTTGCTGTATCTACAATTTCATTTAACTCAATGGCGGCAGACAAAAATACGGTTACACCTGAAAATATGACTTGCCAGCAATTTATTAATTTAGACCCTCAGAGCTGGGCACCTATTGCGTTATGGGTAACAAATCAAGAAACGCAATTTAAAGGTGGAGATTATGTTGCGCTAACAGAGCAAAGTGTTGCCGAAGTCCCTCAGATTGTTGAGTTTTGTAAGAAAAAGCCGGAAGGCACTCTACAAGATTATTTAGCATCTAAGAAATAAAGCAAACTATTATGCCATGGAGGGCATAATAGCCATTTCCGATTAGGAAAATAGCTATTATACTGTGGTAGATTAGAAATCTCTATTTTAGAAACATTGAACCGATCTATCTTTATTTCTTTGCCGCTAATTTATCGGTTAAGAAATCGATAAATGCACGTGTCTTAGCCGGTAAAACAAAAGTATTTGGGTAAAGTAATTGAATATTTTGTTTCGGCAAACGGTATTCAGGTAATACATGAACTAAGCGTTCATACCGCAAGTCATCATCAACCATCCAAGCTGGGCATATTGCAATACCTAATGAGGCTAACACCATATGGTGAATAACGGCGGCAGAATTAGACTCATATTGGTTTTTAATTAAAGGTAAGTAATATTTTTCATTTTTTGAATTCTGTAAAAAATATTGAGGATCTTGCCAGTTTAATAGCGCATGGTTAATCCATGGAACATTTGCTAAATCAGTGAGTTGTTTGATTGGGTGTTTTTTTAGAAATTCAGGGGTGGCAACTAAGTAAATTTCATATTCACCCAGTTTTTTCATTTTATGGGATGAATTTTTTAAATTACCTAACCGAATAGATAAATCGAGTTTCTCTGTGATAAGGTCATCTAAGGATGAGTTAAATGAATACTGTAACCTTAGCTTAGGATAAAGGCGGCAAAATTCAGGTAGTAGTGGCAAAATAAAACGTTGGCCAAATTCACTTGTTGATGAAAAGCGCAGCAAACCTACAATATTAGTTCCTAAATTTTGGCTTTTTTCGAAAGCTTCATCTATTTGACTTTGAATACGTTTAAAGTCGTCATAAAAATGTTTTCCCACCTCTGTTAATGCAATATTTCGCGTATTTCGTGTTAGCAAGCTTACATTAAGCTGAGCTTCTAATTGTTTGATATCGACACTCACCATAGAACGGCTTAGCCCTAAAATATCTGCGGCTTTAGTGAATGAGCCCGAATCAACAACTTGTAGAAAACTGATAATCTTTTTGAGATTTTTTTGCATAATAACAATGATTGTTCTTATTTATTAAACAATCATGTTACCTCCCTTGTATCGACAAAGAAAGGACTAAAACTTATTCTTTGCCACCGGAGGAAGTCCATGACTTATCGATACAAAATTGCCACAGTATTTTTACTTGGTTTCTTTATTGATTGTATTAACATTTTTATGTCAGCGATAGCATTACCTGATATTGCATCGTCCTTTTCAGTAAGCCAATCTCAAGTTGCATGGGTTGCCAATGCCTATATTTTAGGTCTAGTTTTAGTGATGCCAATCAGCTTATGGCTAGCAGGTAGGTTAGGCAATCAAAAATTACTGTGTTATTCCATGTTACTTTTTTCTGTTGCTGCTTGGTTTAGTGGAAGCAGTGGTTCAATTTATAGCTTAATTTTTTGGCGCTTTATCCAAGGTGCAGCAGGAGGGTTATTAATTCCGGTAGGTCAGGCGTTAGTTTTCGCATTATTTCCCAATAATGATCGCCAGCGTATATCAACATTGATTATGACTGTAGCGTTAATTGCTCCCGCATTTTCGCCTGCAATTGGCGGCCTAATTATTGATTCTCTGTCTTGGCATTGGGTGTTTTATTCTAATTTGCCTTTCTCATTACTAACAGCAGTACTAGCCTGGAGTTGGATAAAAAATGAAGGAGTAAAAATAAGAGAAAAACCAGATATTTTGGGATTAATAATGGTGAGTTTAAGTTTGTTAAGCCTATTATTATCATTCTCTTTTTATAATGATTATCACAATTTATTATTGGCTTTGGTGAGTTTTTTTACTTCAGCCCTCGTATTTATTGTTTACCTTAAATACGCTAAAAAATGCCGAGAACCTATTTTAAATTTTCAGTTATTAAAGAATTCCAACCTACGCAACGCTTTTATTATTTACTATGCTGTTCCCGGTATTTTTACGGGAGTTAATTTACTCAATATTTTTAATCTACAAGAAAATATGGGGTTCAGTGCTGCACAAACCGGGCTATTTATGGTGCTATATGCATTGGGGGCAGTAATATCAATGCTAACCGGTGGACGCCTTTATTTGCAGATAGGAAAAAAGCGATTATTTATTATTGGTATTACACTGCATAGCTTTGGTATTTTTCTGCTTTATTGGGTTTCATCTTCAAACCAGCTCAGTTTATTAATAATCGCTTATTTATTGATGGGGATGGGGGGGGGATTGAGCGCCAATACTGCACAAATTAGCTCGTTAATGGATTTTAAAGACAAAGATTTACTTCAAGGTAGCGTATTGTGGAATATTAATCGACAAGTCGCATTTAGTGTTGGTGCAGTCGTATTTATTTCTATATTTAGCTTAACGACTTTCTCGAATGATTTAATACGTTATCAATATACGTTTTTTATCGCATCAATACTCGGGTTACTTTCATTAATTTCAGTGATCAAGGAAAAATAAATGAGTGAAACAATGAAAAGAGCGCTGCAAAGCGTAGTGGATTTACATGTTTTAATTGAAGATGTATTTAAGGGACGAAATAGCGATAAAAGCTTATCTCTTTTATTAAGCAGTTTTGATGACAACTTCAAAATGGTCACAATACAAGGCTATTGCATTGGTTTAAATGACGTCACCACGTTATTTAGCCAAAATATTGGGACTCGAGCATCATTTACGACAAGATGTACTAATCTGGTTCCATTAAGAGAGGATAATGGCTATTGCTGGATTCAATATCAAGAGAAACAGCAAATTAGTGATATAGAAACATTACGAACTTCCGTTGTTTGCATTAGAGTGGAAGCGGAGAAATGTTATTGGGTTTATCTACATGAAACTCCGGTACTTTCAACTCAAACGGATTAAAATAAGAATAAAACGGCTAAAGGCCGTTTTTTCAAAGAGTAAAAAAATATAAGTGATAAATGATATCTATTCTCATTTTTATTGACCGTCGGTCGGTCGAATATTATCATATTGCTATGATCGATGATGAGGTATAAAAAATGAGACGGCTTTTTTTGATCCTAGCAGTTTGCTTGGGTACCTTTATGGCAACGTTAGATATCAGTATTGTAAATGTTGCACTACCTGCTATTGGGCGTGACCTCAAGGCTCATATGTCAATGCTACAATGGATTATTGACGCCTATGCGTTATGTCTGTCAGCGTTGATCCTATCTGTTGGCCCGATAAGCGACCGTTATGGGCGTAAAAAAATTTGGTTAACAGGGATTGTTATCTTTACTCTAGGATCTGCAATTTGTGCATTTTCTGCGTCGCCACACATGTTGATAGCGGGGCGGGTTATCCAAGGAGTCGCTGCTGCTGCTTTAATTCCAGGGGCACTTTCTATTATTACGCAAGCTTTCTCGAATGATATCGAGCGCATCAGAATTATTGGTATTTGGTCAGCAGTGAGTGCACTTTCGTTAATTATTGGTCCTATTTTAGGGGGCTTTTTAGTCGATAGCTTCGATTGGACAACGATATTTTTAATTAATATCCCGATTGGACTACTGACATTACTGTTAGGCTGGTTAGGTATACAAGAAAGTGCAGATCCAGATAAAGCCGCATTAGATCCAATGGGACAAGTTTTAAGTATCATTGCGTTAGGTGGGTTAACTTTTGCTTTAATCGAAGCTGGAGAACACGGTTGGGGCAGTTACCTCACATTGAGTGGGTTAATCATTGCGATTTTTGCATGCTTAGGGTTTATTTGGGTTGAACTTCACGTAACTCGGCCATTATTACCGCTTTTTTTATTCAAAAAAAATCCTTTTTTCTTTCAATATAATATGGCGTCTTTTGCTTTGGGTTTTGCAACTTACAGTAATGTATTCTTCATCGCACTATTTTTGCAAAAAGGCCAAGGGTGGGGGGCATTTGAAGCCGGGATCCGCATGGCTCCTGAGTTTATTGCCATGGCTATTTTTTCATTTTCTTTTGGTAAACTGTCTCGCCGTTTAAGCGTGCGAAACCTCATGATTTTGGGTTTTATTTTAATTGCATTGGCTTCATTATTATTAACTCGTGTGAATACTGAAACACCTTATATTCCTATTGCGATAACCTTATTTATTTTGGGGGCTGGAATGGGGATGTCTACCCCAGCAATTGGGGCACTGGTTATGGCGAGTGTTGATAAGGCCTATTCTGGTATTGCTTCTGCGGTCATGAACGCATTAAGGCAAACAGGTATGACCCTTGGCATTGCTTTTTTAGGGACATTGATGACACATCGCGCTGTAGAGCAGCTATTACAGGATAACAAGCTGGCCATGATGTTGTCGGCACAGGAAATCGAACGTTTGATTCAAACTTCCTCGGTGATGCCATCAACATTTATTGAGCAGGCAACGCGTTCTGCTTTTGTTTCCGGTTTTAATCTGGCGATGTTAGGTGGCGCGATAGCGATATTGATAACGTTATGTCTGATGGCAAGGAATAAATCAGAGAATTAGCGAATATTGGGTAGTAAGCATAAAAAAACACCTGCCGGAGCAGGTGTTTTTAGATATAAATGAATCAATTATTCGTCAAGGAAGCTGCGTAGCACTTCTGAGCGGCTTGGGTGACGTAATTTACGTAACGCTTTCGCTTCAATCTGACGGATACGTTCACGGGTAACATCAAACTGTTTACCAACTTCCTCAAGGGTGTGGTCAGTATTCATGTCGATACCAAAACGCATACGCAGTACTTTTGCTTCACGAGCGGTTAAGCCTGCTAACACTTCGTGAGTTGCAGAGCGTAAGCTTTCTGATGTTGCAGAGTCTAAAGGCAGTTCTAAAGTGGTATCTTCAATAAAATCACCTAAATGTGAATCTTCATCATCACCAATAGGGGTTTCCATTGAAATCGGTTCTTTAGCAATCTTCAGTACTTTACGAATTTTATCTTCCGGCATTAGCATGCGTTCTGCCAGTTCTTCTGGCGATGGCTCACGGCCCATTTCTTGCAGCATTTGACGAGAGATACGGTTCAGCTTGTTGATAGTTTCAATCATGTGAACCGGGATACGAATAGTACGTGCTTGGTCAGCGATTGAACGCGTGATAGCCTGACGGATCCACCAAGTCGCATAAGTTGAGAACTTATAGCCACGGCGATATTCAAACTTATCAACGGCTTTCATCAGACCGATGTTACCTTCTTGAATCAGGTCAAGGAACTGCAAGCCACGGTTGGTATATTTCTTAGCAATAGAAATTACCAGACGTAAGTTTGCTTCAACCATCTCTTTTTTCGCACGGCGTGCTTTCGCTTCACCGATAGACATACGACGGTTGATATCTTTAACTTGTTCGATTGTCAGACCCGTTTCTTCTTCAATTTGGCGCAGTCTTTGTAGGCAACGCAGAATTTCTTCTTCAACTTCAAGTAATTTTTCTGACCAAGGCTTGTTCATTGCTTTTGCAGCAGTTAACCAAGTTTCACTGGTCTCATTACCACTAAATAAAGTAATGAAGTTTTTCTTCGGCATTTTACATTGTTCAACACACAGTTTCATGATGGTACGCTCTTGTAAGCGAACTCGGTCCATCATTTCACGCATGTTATTGACCAAATAGTCAAATTGCTTAGGAACTAAACGGAACTCTTTAAATACTTCGGAAAGCTGCTCGATAGCGGCAGCCGTTTTCGCGTCACTACGACCATATTGTTTAATATGTTGACGCGTTTTTTCATATTGCTCACGAAGATCAGAGAATTTTTGACGCGCTAATTCAGGATCGATGCTGTTATCGTCATCGCTATCGCTGTCATCGCCGTCTTCATCTTCTTCGTCTTCGTCATCGTCTTTATCAAGCTCTTCTTGTGGTAATTCAGAGCCAACGTGAGTCGCTGTTGGTGCGAGATCTTCTTCCGCGTTAGGGTCAACAAAGCCGGTGATTAAATCAGATAAACGGCTTTCTCCTGCTTCAACACGGTCATATTGCTCAAGAAGATAAGTGATAGCCTCAGGGTATTCAGCAACAGAGCACTGAACCTGATTGATCCCATCCTCGATACGTTTTGCAATGTCGATTTCGCCTTCTCGAGTGAGAAGCTCGACGGTTCCCATTTCGCGCATATACATGCGGACAGGGTCGGTTGTACGGCCGATTTCACTTTCAACACTGGACAGCACTTGTGCAGCGGCTTCAGCTGCATCTTCATCAGTATCGGAAGTATTTTCAGCCAAAATTAAATCATCGGCATCAGGTGCTTCTTCCATGACCTGGATGCCCATGTCATTAATCATCTGAATGATATCTTCGATTTGATCTGAATCGACGATATCTTCCGGCAGATGGTCGTTGACCTCAGCATAGGTTAAGTAACCTTGCTCTTTACCCTTGGTTACGAGTAGCTTAAGCTGCGACTGCGGGTTTTGCTCCATAAGACGGTATCCACACTTCTGAGTATTTAGATTGGTGTCGGTCGGCGAAACATTCGGCCAACAAGAACATACAAAGGGAACATTTATTATTTGCTACGCCCTTTATTTTTCGTAGCATTTTACAGGCATCTGCCTTGTGTTTATCGGCACTTAAGCCGTTTAAAATACTAATTCTGTTTTGGGTTGATACTATGTTTTCACTCTAGAAAGAGTGATTAAGCGGACTTCTTCGCGCTCTTCTGGGGTCAGCCCTTCAGTTCGTTCTTTTGCTATTAAGTAGTCAAAACGTTCGTCGAGTGCGCTGTTAAATAGATGGTTTAAGGCATCTATAAAAGTATTTTCCGCTATCTCCTCTATTTCTATATCGTTCCACGTTGCGAGTTTTTCAAGCTGTTTCGCAAATTTATTATCACGATAACGCTCTAGCAACTGCCCAGTTGACATTCCGGGGGTGGAACGGCAGACATCGACCAATTCCTGAAATAGAGAAAGCCCCGGCATTTGAATATGGGCAATTCCCTCTAACGAGGGAACAAGTTCCGAAAAGTTCGGATTCTGTACCAACAGCGCGATAAGTATTCGCATTGTGGTTGGTTTTAATTTGGGCGCCTGATAGTTAACTTGTTCTGTGCTCTCTCTATCAATCATAGCAAGAACTTGAGAAATATCCGGTATACCAATAAAATTTCCTAGCTCTTGTGCCATATAAAGGCGCAGTGTTTCACCAGGTATTTGTTTAATCAAAGGGATAGCCAGTTTACTAAATTTTGCTTTCCCTTCTTGTGTTTTTAAATCTACCTGTGGCACAAGTGAATCAAATAAAAAAGCAGAAAGGGTTTGAGCATCTTTCATACGTTGCTCAAAAGCGTCTTTGCCTTCTTTTCGTACTAATGAATCTGGGTCTTCACCGTCGGGTAAAAACATAAAACGCAATTGACGGCCGTCAGTCAGATAAGGCAGTGCTGTTTCAAGTGCTCGCCATGCCGCTTCTCGGCCAGCGCGGTCTCCATCATAACAGCAAATAACCGTATCTGTTGAACGATAAAGTAACTGAATATGTTCTGAGGTTGTTGATGTGCCAAGTGAAGCAACCGCATAGCGGATATCGTACTGAGCAAGTGCAACAACGTCCATATAGCCTTCAACTACCAGTAATTTTGATAATTCATTACTGTTTTGTGTTGCTTCATAGAGGCCAAATAACTGACGGCCTTTATGGAAAATATCTGTTTCGGGGGAGTTTAAGTATTTAGGGAGAGCATCTCCTAATACGCGCCCACCGAAGGCAATCACACGACCGCGCCTATCCCGAATTGGGAACATGACACGCTCTCTAAAGCGGTCATAGACTCGGCCATTATCATTTGTCACTAACATGCCTGCATCATCAAGCTGTTTGCGACTTTCTGGGTTTACAGCGAATTTTTTGAGCAAATTGTCCCAGCCCGCAGGGGCGAAACCAATTGAAAAATGCTCAATAATTTCGGCACTTAAACCACGTTGGCTTAAATAATCTTTCGCTTTATTAGCTGAAGAATGACTTAAGGCAGCACAGTAAAATTGATTAATTTTTTCCATCAACTGATATAAATTTTGTCGTTGATGAAGTTCTATTTGGCTTGAACCCGTTCCTTTTTCGTAAGGAACATCAAGGCCATGTAGTGCAGATAATTCTTCAATGGCTTCAACAAAATCGAGTTTGTCATAGTTCATTAAAAAATCGATAGCGTTGCCATGAGCACCACAACCAAAACAGTAATAAAATTGTCTTTCACCATTTACGGTAAAAGAAGGTGTTTTTTCATTATGGAACGGACAACAAGCGTGATGGTTTTTACCCTGTTTTTTTAACGGGACTTTTGCATCGACTAAATCAATGATGTCGGTTCTTGCTAACAAGTCATTGATAAATGAACGCGGAATTCGTCCAGCCATAAGCCTCTTTTTCGCCTGTTGATGAACGATAATAAGCCGCGCTTCCTTTAGGAAAGCACGGCCTTTAACTGCTTAGCTATGTACTACTACAAAAACTGGAGTGACTACAAGAGAAACTAAAGTTTTGTATTAGCTATCGTCTACAATGAATGCGGCTTTCACCGCAAACAATTAATACAGACGAGTACGGCGTGCGTTTTCGCGAGCCAGTTTCTTAGCGTGACGCTTTACAGCTGATGCTTTAGCGCGTTTACGTTCAGTCGTTGGTTTTTCATAGAATTCACGACGACGAACTTCAGCTAAAACACCTGCTTTCTCACAGGAACGTTTGAAACGACGCAGTGCAACGTCGAATGGCTCGTTTTCACGTACTTTAATTACCGGCATGTGCCTCTCACCTCAATAGAAATCGGTTTGTTGCTGGTACTGATTCACCAGCCTTCATTTAAAATGGTGCGGAATTTTACTTCAATGAGTACGGGTTTGTAAAGTGCCGTATAAAATTGAATCACACAAGATTACCTGATTTGCAGTTCATTTGATGAAAAAGCAAACAAAACCAGATAATAATGAGAATTAGCCACACGAAATTTTTATTACAGGGGACTGATTATAGACTATACAGTCAGGAAAGTCAGCCTTTTGACAACATTAATTACGCGATTGAACGAAAATAGTGATAGACTTGCGGTTATGCAATAAACAAGGGTAGTGCAATGCGTGTTTTAGGTATCGAAACCTCTTGCGATGAAACTGGTATCGCAATCTATGATGATGAGCATGGCTTATTAGCCAATCAATTATACAGCCAAATTAAAGTTCATGCAGACTACGGTGGTGTCGTGCCTGAATTGGCTTCACGCGATCATATTCGTAAAACAGTGCCGTTAATTCAAGCAGCGTTGAAAGAAGCCAATTTAACAAGTCAAGACATCGACGCTGTAGCCTATACTGCGGGGCCAGGTTTGGTTGGGGCTTTAATGGTTGGTGCAACAGTAGGGCGTTCATTAGCTTTTGCCTGGAACGTTCCCGCCGTGGCCGTTCACCATATGGAAGGCCATTTATTGGCACCGATGTTAGAAGAGAAAAGCCCTGAATTTCCTTTTGTCGCGTTACTGGTTTCTGGTGGGCATACTCAGCTTATCAGTGTGACCGGAATTGGTGAGTATGAGCTGCTAGGCGAATCCATCGATGACGCAGCAGGCGAAGCGTTTGATAAAACAGCAAAACTATTAGGTTTAGACTACCCAGGTGGCCCAGTGTTATCTCGCATGGCGGAGCAGGGTACTGCGGGTCGTTTTGTGTTTCCTCGCCCAATGACCGACAGACCAGGGCTGGATTTCAGCTTCTCTGGGCTAAAAACCTTTGCAGCCAATACCATCCGTGAAAATGCGGATGACGACCAAACTCGTGCGGATATTGCGAGAGCCTTTGAGGATGCCGTGGTCGATACTCTGGCAATTAAATGCAAACGCGCTTTAGAACAAACAGGTTTTAAACGTTTGGTGATGGCGGGGGGTGTTAGTGCTAATCGCGCACTTAGAGCTAAAATGGAAGATGTTCTCAAGCAGCGTGGCGGTGAAGTTTTTTATGCTCGCCCTGAATTTTGTACGGATAACGGCGCAATGATCGCGCTGGCGGGGCTTATTCGCCTTAAAGGTGGAACCACTACAGGGCTTGGGGTGACGGTTCGCCCACGTTGGCCTTTGGCAGAATTGCCCCCGCTAGAAAAATAGTGTTGTTGGTGTATCTCTATTTTTGTAAAAGGGCTGGGATGACAGCCCTTTTGTTATTCAGTTAAGTACTAATGTAAAATAACGACCGCATCTTCCAGCCGGCTTGACCGTTCTTTTACCATTTTCGATGTCTCTGTGCTTTGTTCTACCAGTAATGTGCTTTGTTGTGTGATGGTTTCGAGCTCACTGACTGCTTGGGTAATATCGGCTATCCCTGCCGCTTGTTCAGAGGTTGCTTGGCTAATATGGGTGATCAATTGCGTGACGTTTTGTATTTGGTCAACAATCTCCTTCATGGTATCCCCTGCCGTATGGACTTGATTTTTCCCTGAATAGACTTTCTTTTCACAATCATTAATTAATTCACGAATATCATTTACTGCACTTGCACTACGGCTTGCTAGGCTACGAACCTCATTTGCGACAACGGCAAAGCCTTTGCCTTGTTCACCTGCACGTGCGGCTTCTACCGCGGCATTTAACGCGAGTATATTGGTTTGAAATGCGATGTCTTTAATCACGTCAGTGATGGAGTTAATTTTGCTGGTGCTACTGACAATTTCATCCATGGTATCCACAACAGCTTCCATCATGGCGCCCCCATTCACTGCTGTTTTGCTCGTTGTATTCGAAAGTTGGTCAACTTGAATCGTGTTATCAGCATTCATTTTTACGGAAACGGCCATTTGGTTCATTGTTGCAACGGTTTGTTGCATATAGCCGACGGTTTGTTGAGTGTGAGTGTCTAATTCATGACAATCGGAGACTAAAGATTCACTGCCTTTGCGAACGTTATCAACTTGTTCGGAGACATCTTTTATTAACCAACGGCAGATTAGCCCAAGTTGCCCGATAGAACGTAATATTAAGCCAATTTCATCTGTGCGCTGCATATGGTTAACGCTATGTCGATTTCCTCGTGCAATACCAAGTGCCTGTTTGGTCATGTTTTCCAGTGGAGTTGCTAGCATTTTTTCAAGTATCACATCACCGACCAATAGTATGATAAATGTACAGGCACTCATCAGCAGTAGAGGCACGCTTGGCTGCAAAATAAAGCTAGCCGTAATAAGCCAAAGGATAAATAACAGACTCATGATGAGTCGGATACGTGAACGTGTTGAATATGTTGAGAAGTGAAATGGTAATTTTTTAGAAAGCACAATCCCCTTGAAAATTTTTTGTTGGCTTTTATTTTCATTCATTGCTGCATAGAGTGGTTCTACCGTTGCAATTTCTTGGCGTGTTGCTCGAGTACGAATGGACATATAGCCTGTAATAACGCCTTTGCGTTCCACTGGGACAATATTAGCTCGAACCCAGTAGTGGTCACCATTTTTCCGACGATTTTTCACAATGCCAGTCCAGGGTTCTCCTTTTTTAAGTGTTGTCCACATGTCGGCAAAAGCTTCTTTGGGCATATCTGGATGGCGGATAATATTGTGTGGACGTGTTAATAATTCATCTAATTCATAACCACTAACCTGCACAAAGAAATCATTAGCGTGAACAATGTTTCCTTGTAGATCGCTGGTTGTCATTAATGTGATGTTTTCATCTAACACATATTCATTTTGAGTGATATAAGGGGTTCTGCTCATTATAAATACCATTATTATAGTTTAATTTTCCTTTTATATAGTCGACAGCTTTTAAATATTCCTTAGTAATAAATTTGCAATAATTTAACTTTTTTTTAAAAGTGTGCGCTAGTTATGGCAAAAATGTAACGTAGCACAAATTACTACTAGTACAGTTTTAAGGAGGGATATCACGCTGTTGTTATCAATGAGGATTTTTGGGAAATTTTAAACAAGGCAAGTAACATAAAAAAAGAGCTGAAATCAGCTCTTCTTAGAGAAAATCAAATGTCACCATTAGTCATCGAGTTCTTGTTCTTTAGCTTCTTGGGCTATTTCTTTATTGGTTTTTCGTTTTTTATTTTTCAGCTTTTGCCAAATACGACTTTCTTGACCACGCCAAAGGCGTTGTATATTACCGTGATGGCGAACTAACACTAAACAAGATAGCATAGCGACCGGAAAGGTGAATTCAGGTTTAAACCACCAAACATAAAAGGGAGCAAGTAAGGCGCTGACAATCGCTCCTAGTGACGAATAACCACTAAGTAACACCGTCAGTAACCATGTTCCTGCGACTAAACCAGAAAGATCCCAACCAATAGCGGCAATTGAACCAAATGCGGTTGCTACCCCTTTTCCGCCTTTGAAACGAAAGAAAATGGGATATATGTGCCCAAGACAAGCTGCAATTGCAACAAAGCCAAGATAGAATGGTTGCACATTTAAATAATAAGCAAGCCAAACTGGGATCATCCCTTTTAATACGTCACAAATGAGTACTCCGGCAGCGGCTGCTTTACCGCCTACACGTAATACGTTAGTTGCACCAGGGTTACCAGAGCCGTGTTGACGGGGGTCGGGTAGTCTCGCCAAACGGCAGATCAGTATCGCACTCGAAACTGAGCCGCAAAGATAGGCGAAGATTATCATGCCAAGCGCGGTTGCACTCATAGCTAGCTCCAAAAACGGTTAAGGCCATAAATTCACTTCAGTCTTGGATAATACGCATATTTTTGCTGAAGTGGTATCAATTCAGTACATAAATGAGAAAATGACGTGATGGATATCGTATTTATTGAGCAATTATCAGTCATCACCACGATTGGTGTATATGACTGGGAACAAGATATTGAACAGAAATTGGTGCTCGATATCGAAATGGGATGGGATAACAAACGCGCGTCTATGAGCGATAATGTTGAACATTGCTTAGATTATGCCAAAGTTAGCCAAGCTATCCTTGCTCATGTTGGGAATAATAAATTTGGTTTAGTTGAACGTGTTGCCGAAGAAGTTGCACAATTATTGCTAACACAGTTTGATAGTCCATGGGTTCGCATTAAAGTGGCTAAACCGGGGGCAGTAGCACGCGCTAAACAAGTTGGGGTTGTTATCGAAAGAGGCACGAAAACCGCTTAAATGTTGTCTGGCGGTGTTTAACCGCCAGTTTTGTATCTATTAGGCAACGACAACTATGATTTTTTGTCTCTGTTGCCAATTGCCGACCGCTTCTATACGTTGTCGAGTGAGTTCTTGACGAATTTCAGGGCCTTTAAACCCTTGCTCAACAATAGGTTTGACTTCAACAGCTTGCGCAATAGCAAAAGCTTGCCTGAAATATACCCCTTGTGGGTACGGCTGTTGTTCAAGACCTAACCGACCTCTGGCATCCGCTTCACTGATTAAACTTAGTTGTTCAACACGTTCTGGTTTACGCCAACTATCAAGTCCATCAAAAATCGCAATTAGATCATTAGCATGTAATTTATTGATAACATGGATTTTATCATGATATCGTGCCGCTAGACGAGCTAAGTCACGAGCCGTGGTTGGTACTTTTAATCTTACACAGAGTGTTTCTATTAATGGAATACCTGCTTCACCATGGTTTGGATGGCTTGGCCAAATATCGGGTGGTGTTAGAGCCTTGCCTAAATCATGGCACAATGCGGCAAAGCGAATATCCACATCCTTAGATAAGCGGGAAATCACTTTCATTACCATTAGAGTGTGGATACCTGTATCAATTTCAGGGTGCCATTTTTCAGGGGCAGGAACGCCAAATAGCGCATCAATTTCAGGAAAAAGTACAGCTAAAGCACCGCATTGGCGTAAGACATCAAAATACACCTGTGGGGAATTTGATTTCAGCGCTTTTTCTGTTTCGGTCCAAACTCGCTCGGCGGTGAGATGAGATAATTCCCCTGTAGCGGCCATCGTTTGCATCAAGGCGAGTGTTTCTGGTGCGATAGTAAAACCATGCTCAAAGTAGCGAGCGGCAAAACGAGCAACCCGTAAAACCCGTAAAGGGTCTTCAGAAAATGCATCGGAAACATGGCGTAAAATACGCTTATCGAGATCAATGACACCGTGGAATGGGTCAATAATTTCACCTGACTCATCTTGAGCTATCGCATTAATCGTCAAATCACGACGCAGTAAGTCATCTTCGATAGTGACATCCGGTGCGCTATAGCAGCTAAAACCGGTATAGCCTGCACCAATTTTACGTTCTGTTCGGGCTAAAGCGTATTCTTCATGGGTTTTTGGGTGCAAGAAAACAGGAAAATCTTTTCCGACTTGTTGAAAACCTTGCGATAGCATTGCCTCGGGGGTTGCGCCAACCACCACGTAGTCTCTGTCTGAAATAGGCAGCCTAAGCAGTTGGTCACGTACTGCTCCACCCACGAGATATACTTTCATTCGAATGGCCTCAATTACATCCAGCCGTCATTACGTTTTTTACGACGTGGAATAATGTGCGGTAAAATTAGGCCTAAAATTAAGCCAACACCAGCAACACCACCACCATACATAAACCATTGTAAGATCAATTCGCGACGGCGATCGTCTAAGTTAACTTCTGCAATTTCGAGTTTCTTACCTGACTTGATCAACTCGTTTTTTAATTTTTCATTTTCAGCCTTCAGTTGGCTGACGATATTGTCATTATCAGCGACTTTTTGCTGCATATCAGCCGTTCGTGTATTCCACGTGCTGTCAATATTGTCGAGCTGTTGGCGTAATTTTTGGTTCTCAGCTTCAAGTTCTGGAATTCGGGTTTTCATACTTGGCGTATTGCTGAGTTGGTCAACAGGTAACCAGACCGTTCTGCCTTTTTCATCACGGACTTGTGCGAACTTGTTATCTGTGGAGAGCAATTCAACCGCTTCCCCTGCATTGAGCGTACCTACAATACGATATTTTGTGCCAGGTCCACTATGAACGTATGTGGATAAATCATCTGACACATAACGTTTTTCTGCTGCGTGTGAATTTAAGGAAAGGCCTAGCCCCATGATTGAAATTAATAATAATGGAATTTTTCGCATGGTATTTACAGTCTTTTGATGGTGAGTGAGTTTTATATTATTTGAATATTAATGAGTAAAGTGTATGGGTGCAAACCCTAAACGCAGATGTCTCTACACTCTAAAGGAGAATGAGAACTATCCTAACTGTCTAAATTACCCTTATTTTTACTCTATTTTCAATATAACTCACTGAAAGAAATATGACAGGTAGAATTTTTGATTACCATACAGTTTCTTTTCTCAGCTTAGCTCGATTGGGGTAATATGAGTGAAGTGAAATAATTAAATAAGGATATGTATGAGCCACGTAGAGGTTGAACTCAAACTTGCTGCTAAGAGTTCCGCAATAGAGGCTGTACGACAGTGTTTATCGACATTGTCTCACCAATACAGTGAGCCGACAAAGTTAACTAATATCTACTTTGATACGGCAAACAAGCAGTTACGTCAGTGGGATATGGGCTTACGCATCCGAGGTTGTGATGGGCGTTATGAAATGACCATGAAAACAGCTGGGCAGGCGATTGGTGGTTTACACCAACGGCCTGAATATAATGTTGACATTGATTCGCCAGAACTTGATTTAGCGGCATTACCCGCTGAAATTTGGCCCGAAGGAACTGATATTTCTCAGCTTCAGTCTGAATTAAATATCCTCTTTAGCACCAATTTTACCCGTGAAAAATGGTTAGTGACTTTTGAAGATAGCGAAATAGAAGTAGTTTTTGACCAAGGCGAAATTTCCTCAGGCGCAAAGGATTTGCCTATTCAAGAGTTTGAATTAGAGCTTAAAAAAGGCTTTATTGCTGATGTACTTAATTTAGCAAAGAAATTTGCAGATATCGATGGTCTGCATTTGTCATCACTTAGCAAAGCTGCGCGCGGATATTCATTGTTATCGCCGCTAAAAGAACCATTAACTCGCCCAGATTCGTTGTTTGACTATGAAGAGCAACCTCTCGAAAAGTCATTAACTCATATGCAATTACTTTGCCAGCAGCATGAAGCTTATTGGTTAGCCAATGGCAGCAATGCACGCCAAGGCTTTAGTGAATTTTTACGCTTTGTTCAGGCATTTTTAGTCCATTACCAAAATTCAGCGCCTCACTTTATTCATGACACTCCGCTAGAGCAATTACGTTCGGATATTGCCAATGAAGCGGTTAGTGCTGAGGATTTTTGCTATAGCAGCCAGTGGTTAAAATGTAAATTAGCCTTTATCCAATGGTTAAGTGCTTTAACTTATCAAGAAGCCCATTAAGGTACTGATAACATGCATGCTTTTCCTGAATTATTGCAAAGCCAAGGTGAACGCGTTTTAAGACAATTAGCAGAACAAGCGAATGAATTATTACCGTTAAATGAACAAGAAATTCAAGTGCTTACCTTTAGTGATTTTGTGTTAAAGCAGGTATTGGCACATTCACGGTTTTTACTTGAAATTCGCGCTCAACCACCCAAAGCCGATGAATGGAAAAGTTATGCGTCATGGTTAGCTCAAGACTTGTTATCTGTTAGCAACGAAGATCACTTGATGCAAGTGTTACGCTCATTTCGTCATCATATGTTAGTGCGCTGCGCCTGGATGCAAGTACTGGAAATAAGCACGCAAAAAGAAACGATTTATCAGCTCAGTGTATTGGCAGAAACCTTGGTTGTTGCGGCGCGAGACTGGTTGTATCAAGAATATCGTCAGTCATGGGGAACGCCTTGTAATGCAGAAGGCAAGCCTCAGCCGCTATTGATTTTAGGAATGGGGAAATTAGGGGGCAGAGAGCTCAATTTTTCTTCAGATATTGATCTGATTTTTGCATACCCAGAAAATGGAGTTACTCAAGGTGGCAGAAAAGAGTTAGATAACGCGCAATTTTTTACCCGTTTAGGGCAAAAATTAATTCGCGTACTCGACCAAGTGACTGAGTATGGTTTTGTCTATCGGGTCGATATGCGTTTGCGGCCATTTGGTGATAGCGGGCCGCTGGTTTTTAGCTTTTCCGCGCTTGAGGATTATTACCAAGAACAAGGGCGTGATTGGGAACGCTATGCGATGGTTAAAGCTCGTATTATGGGCGCTGATAGCCTCCATTATGAGGAGTGTTTACGAAAACTTTTGCGTCCTTTCGTTTATCGCCGCTATATTGACTTTAGCGTGATCCAATCCTTACGCAATATGAAAAATATGATTGAGCGGGAGGTTCGGCGCCGTGGTTTGGTCAATAACATCAAATTAGGGGCTGGAGGTATTCGTGAAGTTGAATTTGTTTCACAGGTTTTCCAGTTAATTAGAGGGGGACGGGAACCTGTTTTACAGTCACAATCCTTATTTTCAACGCTACAAGGTATCCGAGAACTCGCATTATTAACCGAAGATCAAGTTAATATTCTGCAAAATAGCTACCTTTTCTTGCGTAGAGCCGAAAATTTACTGCAAAGTATTGATGACCAACAGACACAAACGCTCCCTGAAGAGGCTTTAAACCAAGCGCGTTTAGCGTGGGGAATGGGTTTTGCTGATTGGCCTGCATTTTATCAGGTTTTGAATCAGAAAATGTCGGCAGTGCATCAAATATTTACTGAGCAAATAGGCCAGGAAGATGACACCGAGAACACTGATGCATTTGATGAAATCTACATCACATTATGGCAAAGTGAATTGTCAAAAGAAGAATTAGCCACCTATTTGCCGTCTAAAAATGAAGAGATTGCACAACGTATTATCCACGGCATAGTGATGTTCCGTCATGACCTCAATAAACGCACAATTGGCCCTCGTGGACGGGATGTACTTGATGAATTAATGCCTAAATTATTGGCAAAAGTCGGTGAGCGCGATGATGCAGGGCAAGTCATTGAACGTATCACACCACTGTTATTGAGCATTGTTAGCCGCACAACTTACCTCGAGTTAATGCTTGAATTTGACGAGGTTTTGACGCACGTTATTCGCCTATGTGCGGCTTCACCAATGATAGCAGAGCAGTTAGCCCGTCACCCATTGTTACTTGATGAGTTGCTCGACCCTCAATCGTTATACCAACCTCTACCACTAACCGCTTACCGTGATGAATTGCGCCAATATTTAATGCGCGTTCCTGAAGATGACGAAGAACAACAACTGGAAGCATTACGTCAATTCAAACAAGCCCAGTTATTGCGTATCGCTGCTGAAGATATTTCAGGTGTTTTACCCGTAATGAAAGTTAGTGATCATCTGACTTACCTTGCAGAGGCGATTATTGATGCGGTGGTACACCAAGCATGGCAAAAAATGGTAAAACGTTATGGTGAGCCAGCACATCTAGCGCAAAGTGACAAAAAACAATATGGGTTTGCGGTATTAGGTTATGGAAAGCTAGGCGGCTGGGAATTGGGTTATGGCTCTGACTTAGATCTCGTTTTTCTTTTCGATTGCCCTTTAGATGTGGTTACCAATGGCGAACGCTCCATTGATGCACGCCAATTTTACTTACGTGTTGCTCAGCGTATTATCCATTTGTTTAGTACTCGAACACCTTCAGGCGTGTTGTATGAAGTTGATGCGCGGCTCAGGCCTTCCGGTGAGTCAGGTATGTTAGTCAGTACGATACAATCATTTGATGATTACCAAAAAAATGATGCTTGGACATGGGAGCATCAAGCGCTCATACGAGCCCGAATGGTATTTGGTGATGAGGATTTACAACGGCAATTTATACAGACTCGCCACGAAACTCTGTGTATGCCAAGAGACCCTCACACCTTGCAGCAGCAAGTGCGTGATATGCGCTTGAAAATGCATCAGCACTTAGGAAGCCATCAAGCCAATGAGTTCGATTTAAAAGCCGATCCCGGTGGGATCACTGATATTGAATTTATCGCACAATACTTAGTTTTGCGTTTTGCCACAGAAAATAATGTGTTAACGCGTTGGTCCGATAATGTGCGTATTTTCGAGCTGATGGCGCAATATGGCTTTATGCCAGAAGATGAAGCAAATGCCTTAACTCAAGCGTATGTTACGATGCGTAATGAACTTCATCACTTAGCATTACAATCATTGCCAAGCCGTGTTGAAATGACCCAATTTACTCAACAACGTGAACAAGTTTTAGCGAGTTGGCAAAAATGGCTTGAGGAATAAGGAATAAACGCATTTTATTTAGCTAAATAGCGCAATATGCTAGTATTGTTGCTAATTATTATCAGATTTCCTTTTTAAAACTGGAGTGCAGGATGAAAGTAACTCTTCCGGATTATAAACAAGCCGGTGTGCTGGTGGTTGGTGATGTTATGTTAGACCGTTATTGGCATGGTCCTGCAAACCGTATTTCGCCAGAGGCCCCTGTTCCGGTCGTTAAAGTCACGATGGTAGAAGAGCGTCCCGGTGGTGCAGCTAACGTCGCGATGAACATTGCCTCGTTAGGGGCAAATTCACGTCTTGTCGGGTTAACTGGGATTGATGACGCGGCAAAAGCACTGACTGAAAACTTAAATGCGGTGCAGGTGCGTTGTGATTTTGTCGCTATTCCAACCCATCCAACGATTACTAAATTACGTGTACTTTCACGTAATCAGCAACTTATCCGTCTTGATTTTGAAGAAGGTTTTGACAATGTTGATGTCGCACCTGTGTTGGAACGCATTGAACAGGCGTTACCTCATATTGGTGCTCTGGTGTTATCTGATTACGCGAAAGGGGCGTTAACTCATGTCGAGAAGATGATAGCGCTTGCCAACAAGGCCAATGTTCCCGTCTTGATTGACCCGAAAGGCAACAATTTCGAACGTTACCGCGGGGCAACATTACTAACGCCAAACATGTCTGAGTTTGAAGCGATTGTTGGGCCATGTAAAAACAATCAAGACGTTGAAGAAAAAGGCATGAAGCTGCTTCAGTCATTGGAGCTTAAAGCACTGTTAATTACGCGCTCAGAACAAGGTATGAGCTTAATTCGTCGCGATGAAGCACCATTGCATTTACCGACTCAGGCGCAAGAAGTGTTTGACGTAACAGGAGCCGGGGACACCGTAATCGGCGTACTTGCAGCGTCTATTGCATCTGGCCGCCCATTACATGAATCTTGCGCATTGGCTAATGCCGCAGCAGGCGTGGTCGTGGGTAAATTAGGAACCTCCACGGTTTCGCCAATTGAATTGGAAAATGCCATTCGTGGCCGTGCTGACACCGGGTTTGGTGTGATGAGCGAAAGTGAATTGAAACAAGCCGTTGCGAATGCAAGACAGCGCGGTGAGCGTGTGGTGATGACGAATGGTTGTTTTGATATTCTTCATGCAGGGCATGTGTCGTATTTAGCCAATGCACGTAAATTGGGAGACCGTCTGATTGTAGCTGTAAATAGCGATGCATCGACACGCCGCTTAAAAGGTGAAACACGCCCAGTCAACCCATTAGAACAACGCATGACCGTTTTAGGTGCTTTGGGGGCAGTGGATTGGGTTGTGGCTTTTGAAGAAGACACTCCGCAACGCTTAATCGCAGAAGTGCTGCCAGACATCTTAGTTAAAGGGGGGGATTACCGCCCTGAAGAGATAGCGGGCAGTGCGGAAGTGTGGGCCGCGGGAGGCGAGGTCAAAGTCCTTAACTTTGAAGATGGTATTTCCACAACGAATATCATTAAAAATATTATGAAAACGAGTTAATTTATCATTATTAATTAATTAATTAGTTAGTTAAAAACCTCACGTGGGTATGTAAAAACGCCGTGAGGTTTTTATTTATCTAAAATTAAAGAGGTGTCACTTTTTCAATTTAATTACTCAGCTGTCTTTTCTTCTACATTTAAATGGGCTTCAAGTGCGCTAACGCGTTGTTCCATTTTCGCTAATTTTTCGCGGGTACGTAATAAAACTTGAGTTTGAATATCAAATTCTTCACGGCTGACTAAGTCTAATTTACCGAGCTGTGATTGTAACAGTGAACGCAGTTTTTTATCAAAATCTTCACCTAAATCACGTACGCCTTGCGGTAAAGCGCCTTGAATTTGGCGGGCAACTTGTTCAATTTTTTTCGGATCGAGCATTCGCGGGTCCTTCAGTTAATCAAGATATTATTAAGCGTAGTGTAATACCTCTTTTCGCCTTGTGCTAGCTCGAATTAGTTAGCAAAAAGGCCTCGTTGTATTATCTGTGACGAGAGCAGCTTGCTATTCGTCTAAGGTAGTAAAATTAACCGTGATAACTCTAAGTTTTTATTCATGTTTTTTGACTAAAAGTGTGAGTCATTCGCCAATTTTGATTATCATCGTTGCGAACTTGAATTATTGGCGTTATATTAATTGCGTATATCTCAGGGCGGGGTGAAAGTCCCCACCGGCGGTAAACATGCATCACGCATGAAGCCCGCGAGCGCTTTACCATTTTGTGGTAAAGGTCAGCAGACCCAGTGTGAATCTGGGGCCGACGGTTATAGTCCGGATGGGAGAGAATTAACAGTATCTGCATGTTTGTGCTGTTACGCACAATAGTGTTCTGCATACCTGAATAGGTAAATGCCTGTTGTTGGCTATTTATATATTCACCATTTCTCGTATTCCTAAGACTGCCTTGATTCTGGTAACTAGTTAATAACTATTTAAGAGGTTTTTTACCATGGATCATTCGCTACTTTCTGTATTCGGTAATCCTATCGAGCGTGTTGAAAATGCTATCGAGGCTTTACGCCAAGGTAAGGGTGTTCTTGTTCTTGATGATGAAGATCGTGAGAACGAAGGCGATTTAATTTTTGCTGCAGAAACCATGACTGCGGAACAAATGGCATTTACCATTCGTTATAGCAGTGGGATCGTATGTCTTTGTATCACTGAAGAACGTCGCAAGCAGCTCGAATTACCAATGATGGTGGAAAATAACACCAGCCAAAACCAAACTGGCTTTACGGTAACCATCGAAGCGGCAAAAGGCGTGACTACGGGGGTTTCTGCGGCGGATCGTATCACCACTATTCGTGCTGCTATTGCTGATAATGCAGTTCCTGCTGACCTAAATCACCCTGGCCACGTTTTCCCATTGCGTGGACGTGATGGTGGGGTATTAGCGCGTCGTGGACACACTGAAGCATCTATCGACCTTGCAACTCTAGCGGGTTTCAAACCTGCTGGTGTGCTGTGTGAGTTGACTAATGATGATGGTTCTATGGCTCGCACCCCAGAAGTGGCAGCATTTGGTAAGCAGCATGGTTTGACGGTTGTGACAATTGAAGATTTAGTGCAGTACCGTCTTCAGGTCGAGAAGAAAGCGAGCTGATCCTCATAATATTTTGAGGAAGAGCTCTAGATAGAGATTTTGATAAGTTTAAATATTAATAGGCTAAAATAAGCTAATTTATTTAAATTATTGATAGTACGTTAAGCATATAGAATGTTATTAAGGCCACTGAGTTGCACACCTCGTGGCCTTTTCAATTTTTTTGATGATCATACTCATAATTAGCCCACTGTGTTTTTGACAGGAAAGCGTATGCTGTAGGAAGAAACTAATTGAGTTGGAGTTGAAATCATCATGTCGCTAAATACTTCAGTGGTAAAAAATAAGATCCCTGCCATTTTTATTGGTCATGGTAGCCCCATGAACGCGATTGAGGATAATCCTTATACTCAAACGTGGGAGAAACTCGGTAAAGCTTTACCTCGGCCAAGTGCAATTTTAGTGATTTCAGCCCACTGGTATACGCGTGGAACCGCAGTTACTTCGATGTTAAAACCGAAAACGATTCATGATTTTGGTGGGTTCCCTGAAGCCTTGTACCAAATCGAATATCCTGCCCCTGGTTCTCCTGAATTAGCTCAGCAAGTTGCCTCATTATTAGCCCCTGAGCCAATTTACCTTGATGAACAAGAGTGGGGATTAGACCATGGCACGTGGGAAATTTTGGTACGTATGTATCCAGAAGCCGATATCCCCGTAATCCAATTGAGTATCGATGGTAGCAAGCCTGCTATTTGGCACTATGACCTTGGAAAAAAACTATCCGTTCTAAGGGATGAAGGTGTATTGATTATGGGGAGTGGCAATGTTGTACACAATTTACGAGCGATGAATTGGCAAAATTCACATGCTGAGCCATACCCGTGGGCAATATCTTTTGAGAAATTTGTGTATGACAATCTGAAAAGCCATGAAACGCCACATCCACTAGCTAGCGGATTGGAACGGGAGGATGGCAAATTGTCGAACCCATCACCAGAACATTACTTGCCTATTTTACCTATTTTAGGCACTTGGGATGGTCAAGAAGAGATTAGTACACCGATTGAAGGAATTGTGTCAGCATCGTTAAGTATGTTGTCTATTCAGGTAGGATAAATTTTTCTGCGATAGCTTTGTTTCATAAAAAAGCCCAAATCATATTGCTATGTTTGGGCTTCATTTTTAGCTTTAAGTATGATTAGCCGATGATCGTATGTGGGTAAAAACGTGATAAATCTTGAGTGATCAATTCGTTATCTTCACGAATACAGATCCCCGCAGGTTGATCATTCACCAACCAGCTTCCGACTAAGGTGTAATTACCTTCAAATTGTGGAAGTGGGTGGAACTGTTGAATAATCATGCCTTCTTCGCCGTATGGGCCATCCGCGGCTGCAATTTCTTTACCGTTTTCGATAATACGGATATTAGCACCTTCGCGAGAGAATAGGGGCTTAATAACGTATTTTTCGAGTTCTGGTTGGGTTTTGCCATCTGCAAAATAAGCAGGCAGTAAATTTGGGTGATCTGGGAACATTTCCCATAACATTGGCAATAAAGCTTTATTAGAAATGATGCTCTTCCATGCAGGTTCTAACCAGCGTACACCAGCATCTTGCAATTTAGTCGAGAAAATTTCTCTTAGCATAAATTCCCACGGATATAGCTTGAACAGGTTACTAATCACCTGATCTTGTGTATCCGAAAATTCACCTTTTTCACCTAGACCAATTTCATCGATATATAAGAATTCAGTGGCAATACCGGCTTCATTTGCACAGTCTTGTAAATATTGAACGGTACCGCGATCTTCTTCTGTATCACGGCAACAAGACATATGCAACAAACGGAAACCATACTGATCTTTTAATTGCGTAAAGCGCTCGATCAATTGCTCTTGAATGCTATTAAATTGATCGGCGTTTTCAGGGAGTTTTCCTGCTTCAATTTGATCTTCTAGCCAGATCCATTGGAAAAATGCAGACTCATATAATGAGGTTGGAGTATCCGCATTGTTTTCCAATAGCTTAGGTGGGTTAATACCATCGTAAGCGAGGTCAAGCCTGGAATATAAAGAAGGTTGTTCGCTTTTCCATGAACTGCGAACAAATTCCCAGCAATGCTTAGGGATCTGAAAACGTGCCATTAGCTCATCGCTTTCAACAACACGTTCAACCACTTTTAGGCACATTTGATGCAACTGCTCGGTTGCATCTTCGATTTCTTCAATCTGTGCCATAGTGAATTGGTAATACGCATCTTCTGACCAGTAAGGCTCACCATACATAGTATGAAATTCAAAGCCAAATTCAGAGGCTTTTTCGCGCCAGTTTGGGCGCTCTACTATAGGAACTCGTTTCATTACTTATCAACCACCCATCGAACGGGAAGAAGAGGTTGATTTTGCAGAAGAAGATGAACGTTGTGCCATCGCTTGTTTATTTACGGTGTCACCAAAACCACCACGGGTAACGGTTGAAGTTGTTGGTGGTTTAGGTGCCATGGCTGTTTTCGGTACGCTCATTGAACGACCACCTGCAACTGCAGGGCCATAGCTTTTACCTGATGCATCCACAAACTTACCGTTGGCTGGGCTAGCTGGGTTTTTTGAGCTGAATAATGGTTGTGATGCAGCGCTACCGCCCATCATACGGCCCATCATATAACCCATCATTAATGGCATCCACATGCTACCACCGCTGCTTTGTGCTTGGGCCGTTTGTTCACCATTGGTTGAACTAGTGCCTGCAAGACCTGCTTGAGCTGGAGCTTGAGTACACATTGATTCACCAAACTCAGCAATGCAGTCAGCTTGAGTTTCATATTTAGGTGCAGTTTTAGCCGCTTCTTGTAGAGCATTATTGTAGGCGATGGTGCACTGTTCTGCTTGCGATGGGTTCGCTTGGCTACAATCTTGCGCATTGGTGTACAGTGATACGGTTTCATCGCTTTCTTCACAAGCGGAAAGCATAAATACAGCACTGACCGCAACAGCCACAGGTGCTAAACGGTATGAACGCCAAGACTTACGGAAGGCGCTCTGGTTAATATTTTTGGTACGCTTCATGGTCATGGTAATTACCCTGAATTAAATTAAGTAAGATGTTTTTAGATGTTAGCTCTAGGATAGGGGATAAACGCTGAAAATTAAAGCAGAAATATAGGAGAAATGAGCTGAATTTATCATTTTGATAACTTTCTGCTATTTTTCCCTAATTAGCATGGCGTTTCTTGAAGAGAAAATAATATTTTTATTTTATATCAATATATTAGATGTAGGTTGTTTTTTGCTCTAATGCGTAGTAATAAGAGTGAGAATTCACTGAATTTGTGCCCGTGGCTAATGAAAAGGCGTTATAAACGGTTTAATTAGTACAAATTAGCAATTCTAAGTAGTTTGCAGGATTACCCTCAAAAAATAACCCGCTATGTAAGCGGGTCATTATGTCATTTTCACATGAGCTAAATATTTTAGTTCATTTTTGGCGCATTGGTATTACGGATAATACTACTTGCAGAGGTTGAAATCTCTTTACCTAAATTCGCATTCAGGCGTGCAATATCGTCTTCGTTCAATGTGCCGCGAGCAAATTCGATATTCAGTTGGTTAATCATGTAGTCATAACGCGCATTAGACAGATTCTGCTTCGCTTGGTATAGCGCTGTTGTTGCTGTCAATACGTCAACAATGGTACGTGTTCCTACTTGGTAGCCTGCTTCCATCGCATCTAATGAGCTTTGTGCGGAAACAACAACTTGTTTGTAAGCATTAATACTACTGATTGACGATGCTACGTTATTAAATGATGAGCGAACTAACTGAACCACATTGCGATAAACGCTTTCTAGTTGCTCACTAGCACCTTGGAAACCATATTGTGCTTGTTCGACCTGAGAACTTACTGCACCACCACTATACAGTGGAATGCTTAAATTTAAGCCAATGCTATTTTGGCCGTTGTAGCTATTGCTCGCACTACCGCCATATGGAGTATTATAACCACTGCCGTGTTGGTAACTATTTGTGACTGATGTTGAGGCATCAAGGCTAACCGTTGGCATGTGACCTGTTTCCGCTAAACGGATGTTTTCACGAGAAACGTCTTGTGCTAAACGTGCGCTTAACAGGCTGAGGTTACGCTCTTCCGCTTCTTTTAAGATAGCGTTGATATCGCCCAGTTCATTGGTTTTAAAACGGTCGATATTTAAAGAGGCAAGTTGGTTATAGTACACGCCGCTGACTTGACGCAATTTTTCAATCGCATTTTCTAACTCGTTACGGCCTGCAACTTCTTGTGCTATAACGCTATCATAGTTTGCACGGGCGTTTTGCACGTCAGTAATAGCAACAAGACCAACGTTAAAGCGTTGTGTCACTTGGTCTAATTGGCGATAAACAGCTTCTTTATTCGCTTCAATATAAGATAACGCGTCAATCGCTTTTAATACGTTAAAATACGCAATTGCAGTATCTAAAATTAATTGCTGCTGACTTGTTTGGTAAGTGACATCAGAAATACCCGCTGTTTTTTCTTGGATAGTTAATTGACGCCATTTAGACATATCAAACACAACTTGGGTTAGTTTCAGTGAAGCATTTAAACCTGTGCTTTCAGTGTTTCTTGCATCACGGTAACCGCTTCCGTAGCTAGCTCCTGCACCTAAACCTAATTGTGGCAATAATGGGCTACGAGATTCATTAATTTTTTCAAAAGCTTGATTACGTTCTGCTAATGATTTTCTTAACTCAGGGTTACTTTCTTTGGATTTTTGGTAAACCTGTAGTAAATCTTCTGCGTAGCTATTGGTACTGAGACCCACAAAACTCATCGAAATTAAAAGGGGAAGCAGTTTCTTCATTTTGATTCCTTGATTAAACAGCAAATTAAGTTGAGTCTGTTGCCTAAAACGTACCATGCCTAACTAGGCGATAGATATTAAATTATCCGTTTTAGAGACAGTTATTAAAAACAGACACTACGTTGCTCTTAGATTTGAATAATGGCGCTTATTGTAACAGAGTATCACTTCTATTAACGGTAGCCTTTTGTGCCATTTTGTCTCAATTTATTAAACATTACCTCATCTGAGGTTAAAAAACCTTAAAAACTGTTTTAATCCACAATTATTTCCTTAAGATGGAATAATTGGGTTTGGAGAATGCAATGACAAAACAAATAAAGCAGCCAATTAAATATGGCAAGAATGATGTTGAAATTATATCCAAGCGTAAATTATTTAACGGTTTTTTTCAAATGGTTGAATATCAATTTCGACATCGTCTTTTCGCGGGCGGATGGAGTAAAGAAATTCGCCGTGAAGTTTTTGAACGTGGTCACGCAGGTGTGGTTTTACCCTATGACCCGAAAACGAATAGTGTTGTTTTAATTGAACAAATTCGGTTACCTGCGATCGAAACTAGCGAAACACCTTGGCTGCTTGAAGCAGTTGCTGGAATGATAGAGCCAAACGAATCGCCCGAAGAGGTTATTCGTCGTGAAGCCGTTGAGGAAGCTGGGCTTATTATTGGTCGTACTGAAAAAGCAGTAAGTTATCTTTCTAGCCCGGGTGGTACGACTGAACGTATGCATGTATTTATCGGTGAAGTCGATAGCAGCCAAGCGAAAGGGGTGCATGGGCTAGCGTCAGAAAATGAAGATATTTGTGTGCATGTGGTTAGCCGAGAACAAGCTTATCAATGGGTTGAAGATGGCACAATTGATAATGCAGCAACCGTTATTGCTATTCAGTGGTTACAGCTCAACCAGCAAAAACTTTATGAAAAGTGGATGAAACAGTTTTAAATAACGATTAATCTGGTGAAGTGTGTGCTGATTATCAGAAAGTTAGAAAGTAAAGTTTTAAGATAGTTATAAGTGTGTTTAGCTTTTATATAGTTTTAATGAATAGATTAGGTACTAAATAATATTTAAGGAAAGGAATACTTTTGGACAGCCAGCTTGAAGTGACTGCGAAGAACTCTAAAATTGTGAGAATTTTACAG
Organism: Providencia sp. PROV269; assembly: GCF_028477785.1. Lineage (NCBI taxonomy): Bacteria > Pseudomonadati > Pseudomonadota > Gammaproteobacteria > Enterobacterales > Morganellaceae > Providencia > Providencia sp. PROV269. Next base: position 197,055 of record NZ_JAMPLV010000007.1, read on the forward strand.
GTTACTGATACGCATCTTTTTGCTAATACAGAAAATACGCTTTTAGGGGTAAATACTTACCGTAGCTATCAGGCGGTACTTGATGCTATCACAGAGCAAAATCTTCCAATTGATTTAATTGTTGCGACAGGGGATCTGGTTCAAGACCAATCACCACAAGCTTATCAGCATTTTGCGGATGGTATTGCGCGTATTCCTGCCCCTTGTGTATGGCTTCCTGGTAATCATGATTACCCACCTGCTATGGTAGAAACACTGCGAGTTGCTGGGATTTCAAGTGCTAAACAAATTTTAATTGGCGATGAATGGCAAATTCTGATGCTTGATAGCCAACTTCAAGATGTACCTCATGGTGAGCTTTCTGAACAACAATTGGAATGGATGAAAGCCAGCTTAGATGCTGAACCTGAACGTACCACATTGATTATGCTGCATCACCATCCTCTAGCTTCGGGTTGTACTTGGCTTGATCAGCACAGTTTGAGAAATTCACATATTTTAGCTGACTACTTAAAAAACTACCCAAATGTTAAAGCGATGCTATGTGGCCATATTCACCAAGAAATGGATGAAAACTGGCACGGGATTCGGTTATTAGCTACGCCTTCTACTTGCGTACAATTTAAACCTCACTGTACTAATTTTGCCCTTGATACTGTCGCGCCGGGTTGGCGATATTTAGAATTAAGCATTAATGAGCAAAGTCAAAGGCATATTACAACCCACGTTCACCGTTTAGACACAAGAGAGTTTAGCCCTGACCTTGACTCTGACGGTTATTAATTCGCTTATGTCTACTCTACTTTATATTCATGGTTTTAATAGCTCACCTCAATCCGCTAAAGCTAATAACTTAAAGCAATGGATTGACGAGAATTATCCACATATTAATATGCTTGTACCGCAATTGCCGAACTACCCTCAGCAAGCTCAAGCGATGTTGGATGATATTATCCAACAGCACCAGCATGAAAAAATGGGGCTAGTTGGGTCTTCACTAGGCGGTTATTTTTCGATTTGGTTTTCAGAGCGTTATCAGCTCCCAGCTGTCGTTGTAAACCCTGCAGTGCGTCCTTTTGATTTACTGCAAGATTACTTAGGCGACAATACAAACCCATATACTCATGAACAATATGTGTTGGAAGAAAAGCATATCCATGAGCTAAAATCCTTATACATTGAAAGACTCGCATCTCCTCATCTTATCTGGCTATTACAGCAAATGGGCGATGAAGTACTTGATTATCGAGAGGCAGTTGCCTATCTTTCAAAGTGCAAACAAACTGTGGAACCTGACGGTAATCATGCCTTTATTGGTTTTGAAGCTTACTTTTCTCAAATTGTTGATTTCCTTCAATTGGCAGAGAAATAGTGTCAAAACGTATGAACACTGTTATTATCAACAGTAACTCACTGATTGAATAGTTCAATTAATCACCTATTACCGCAGAATGACAACATGACTCAATCTAGTTATAACGCAGAGGCCATTGAAGTCCTCAGTGGTTTAGAGCCTGTTCGCCGTCGTCCGGGGATGTATACCGACACCAGTCGACCGAACCATCTGGCTCAAGAAGTAATTGATAATAGCGTCGATGAAGCGCTTGCGGGGCACGCGAGCCACATCGAAGTTATTTTACATGCCGATCAATCCCTTGAAGTAATCGACGATGGGCGCGGTATGCCTGTCGATATCCACCCTGAAATGAAAGTGTCAGCTGTTGAGCTGATTCTAGGGCAATTACATGCAGGGGGAAAATTCTCCAATAAAAACTACCAATTCTCAGGTGGTTTGCATGGTGTCGGGATTTCTGTCGTCAATGCGTTATCAAAACGTATTGAAGTTACTGTTCGTCGTGATAGCCAAGTGTATCAAATTGCTTTTGAGAACGGCGACAAGGTTGAAGATTTGCATGTAATAGGGACTTGTGGCAAACGTAACACAGGTACTAGCGTGCATTTTTGGCCAGATGGCAGCTATTTTGATAGTCCAAAGTTTTCAGTAACTCGTTTAACTCATAACTTAAAAGCTAAAGCCGTTTTATGCCCTGGCGTGAAAATCACGTTTAAGGATAAGCTCAACAATACAGAGCAAAGCTGGTGCTACAGTGACGGGTTGACCGATTACCTAATGGAGTCAATTGACGGCCTTGAAGCGTTACCGCCAAAACCGTTTACAGGCGAATTTTCCGGGGAAACTGAAGCCGCACAATGGGCGTTGCTCTGGTTGCCTGAAGGCGGGGAATTACTAACAGAAAGTTATGTCAACCTTATCCCAACAGCGCTAGGTGGGACCCATGTTAATGGTTTACGCCAAGGGTTGCTTGATGCAATGCGTGAGTTTTGTGAATTCCGTAATATATTGCCTCGTGGTGTTAAGCTCTCCGCTGATGACATTTGGGAGCGCTGCACTTATGTGCTTTCCGTTAAAATGCAAGACCCACAATTTGCAGGGCAAACGAAAGAACGTCTGTCTTCGCGTCAATGTGCTGCGTTTGTTTCGGGTGTGGTAAAAGATGCTTTCAGTTTATGGCTTAACCAGAACGTGCAAGTGGCTGAACAACTCGCAGAAATGGCAATTTCTAGCGCGCAACGTCGAATGCGTGCAGCGAAAAAAGTGGTGCGTAAAAAACTCACCAGTGGCCCTGCATTACCGGGTAAATTAGCCGATTGTAGCTCCCAAGACCTGAGTATGACGGAATTGTTCCTTGTAGAAGGGGACTCCGCGGGAGGGTCTGCAAAACAAGCTCGTGACCGCGAATATCAAGCTATCATGCCGTTGCGCGGTAAAATCCTCAATACATGGGAAGTGTCTTCTGATGAAGTTTTAGCTTCCCAAGAGGTACATGACATCTCTGTTGCTATTGGGATAGACCCCGATAGCGAAGACCTTAGCCAATTGCGCTATGGGAAAATTTGTATCCTTGCGGATGCGGACTCCGATGGCTTGCACATTGCTACACTGCTATGTGCATTATTTGTCCGTCATTTCCCAACATTAGTAAAAGCAGGGCATGTCTATATGGCAATGCCACCGTTATATCGTATCGATTTAGGTAAAGAAACGTTTTACGCCCTTGATGAAAGCGAAAAAAATGCTGTGCTTGAACGTCTTAGCCGCAAGCGCGGTAAACCCAATGTTCAACGTTTTAAAGGGTTGGGTGAAATGAACCCACTGCAATTACGTGAAACGACATTAGATCCAAATACTCGTCGTCTTGTACAGCTAATTATCGATGATGAAAACTACCAAGAAACACTTGCTGTCATGGATATGCTTCTTGCTAAAAAACGCTCTGAAGATCGCCGTAATTGGCTGCAAGAAAAAGGCGATATGGCTGAAATTGATGTCTAATATTCGAATTGCGATGAGAAAGGAACGAATTGAATGAGTGAAATTACTCATGATGGTGTAGAGCGTTTACCGCTGCATGCCTTCACTGAAAATGCCTATCTGAACTATTCGATGTACGTCATCATGGATAGGGCATTACCATTTATTGGCGATGGGCTTAAACCTGTTCAGCGCCGTATTGTGTATGCGATGTCAGAACTTGGCTTAAGCAACACTGCGAAATACAAAAAGTCCGCCAGAACGGTGGGCGATGTTCTCGGTAAATATCACCCACATGGTGATAGCGCTTGTTATGAAGCGATGGTGTTGATGGCGCAGCCATTTTCTTACCGCTACCCGCTGGTGGATGGCCAAGGGAACTGGGGGGCACCCGATGACCCTAAATCATTCGCAGCAATGCGTTATACAGAATCACGTTTATCAAAATATGCTGAAATTTTACTCAGCGAACTTGGCCATGGCACAGTTGATTGGGTACCAAACTTTGATGGTACGCTAAACGAGCCAAAAATGTTGCCGGCACGTTTACCGAATATTCTGCTAAACGGTACAACGGGAATTGCGGTTGGGATGGCGACAGATATTCCACCCCATAACGCCCGAGAAGTGGCTCAAGCGTTGGTTGCTTTACTGGATAAACCGACACTAAATCTTGATGACATCATGGCATTTGTACCGGGGCCTGATTATCCAACTGAAGCAGAAATTATTTCTTCCCGTGATGATATCCGTAAAATTTATCAAAATGGGCGCGGTTCTGTACGCATGCGTGCTGTGTGGGAAAAAGAAGATGGTAATGCGGTTATCACGGCTCTACCTCATCAAGTTTCTGGGGCGAAAGTCTTAGAACAAATTGCCAGCCAAATGCGTGCAAAAAAATTGCCGATGGTTGAAGATTTACGTGATGAATCAAACCACGAAAACCCAACTCGTTTAGTGATTGTTCCGCGCAGTAATCGTGTTGATCTTGAACAAGTCATGACACACTTATTTGCGACAACAGATTTAGAGCGTAGTTACCGTGTTAACCTAAATATGATTGGTTTAGATAACCGACCAGCGGTAAAAGGGCTTGTTGAGATCTTAAATGAATGGATTGCTTACCGTCGTCAAACCGTACGTAATCGCTTAAATCATCGGTTAGAAAAAGTATTAAGACGTTTACATATTTTAGATGGTTTATTAATTGCCTATCTGAATATTGATGAAGTCATTGAAATTATTCGTACAGAAGATGAACCGAAAGCGGTTTTAATGTCACGTTTTAATATCAGTGATACCCAAGCTGAAGCTATTTTAGAGCTAAAATTACGCCATTTAGCCAAGCTTGAAGAAATGAAGATTCGTGGCGAGCAAGATGAGTTGGCTAAAGAACGCGATGATTTACAAGCGATTCTCGGGTCTGAAAGACGTTTAAATACGTTGATTAAAAAAGAGATTCAATCTGACGCCAAAGATTACGGTGATGACCGTCGCTCCCCGTTGCATGAGCGGGAAGAAGCGAAAGCAATGAGCGAGCATGAAATTTTACCGTCAGAACCGATTACCGTTGTGCTTTCTGATATGGGATGGGTGCGTAGTGCTAAAGGGCATGATATCGAACCGACTAACCTAAATTATAAAGCAGGAGATGGTTTTAAAGGAGCAGCACGAGGCAAGTCAAACCAAGCGGCGGTGTTCCTTGATACGACAGGGCGCAGCTATTCTGTGGACCCACTGGAATTACCTTCAGCGCGTAGTCAAGGTGAGCCTCTAACGGGTAAATTAACTCTGCCTCCAGGTGCGACCATTGAGCATGTATTAATGGCGCCTGACGAACAGAAATATTTAATGGCTTCTGATGCAGGTTACGGTTTTATTTGTACCTTTAATGATTTAGTCACTAAAAATAAAACAGGTAAGGCCTTAATCTCCTTACCTGAAAATGCCAAAGTATTAGCACCAATTGAACTGCATAATGAGCAGGAAGATTTGCTATTGGCAATTACCAAGGCAGGGCGTATGTTGATATTCCCTGTAGCGGATTTACCTCAACTTTCAAAAGGTAAAGGTAATAAAATTATCAATATTGCTGGCGCGCAAGCGGCAACGGGTGATGATTTATTGACTTGGTTGATGATCTTGCCTGTGGGGGCATCAATGACCTTGCATTTTGGTAAGCGGAAACTGAAATTTAAAGCAGAAGATTTGCAAAAATACCGTTCAGAACGTGGCCGTAAAGGGACGTCATTACCGCGTGGAATGCACAATATTGAGCGTATTGATATTGAGCCAGTAGATACTGAATAATTAACAAAAACAAACCTTATAAATCTTGTTGAGTATGAAGTTCAAAAGGTTTATAAGCAGACAATATTCATCATGGGGCTGCGAAGCCCCTTACAATTTGGGGTTAGTATGTTAGCGCTGATTAGAGCGATCATTGTCATTATCTACACTATTTTTGTGTGCATAGGCGGCGGTATTTACTGCTTGTTTAGCCCACGCAACCCAAAACACGTAATGACATTTGGCCATATGTTTGGGCGGTTATCCGTCGTGTTTGGGATTAAGGTTATTAATCGTGTACCTGAGAAAGCCAAAAGTTATGGCCCAAGTATTTATATAGGGAATCACCAAAACAATTACGACATGGTGACTATGTCAAATGGGGTATTACCGAGAACAGTTACAGTCGGTAAAAAAAGCTTGGTTTACATTCCATTTTTTGGTTTTCTGTATTGGATCACCGGTAATATTTTGATTGACCGTGCGAATCGTTCTAAGGCGCATAATACGATCACGCAAGTCGCAGACCAGATCAAAAAACGTAAAATATCCGTATGGATGTTCCCTGAAGGAACGCGTAGTCGCGGTCGTGGTTTATTGCCATTTAAAACAGGGGCATTTCATGCGGCTATTGCAGCAGGGGTACCTATTGTGCCTGTTTGCGTTTCGAGCACACAAGGTAAAATTAAGCTAAACCGTTGGAATAACGGTAGCGTAATTATTGAAATGTTAGACCCTATTGATACATCACTTTATACCCGTGAGCAAGTGAGGGAATTATCGGAACATTGCCATGCTTTAATGGAAGCAAAGATTAAAGAACTCGATCTTGAGGTTGAAGAGATGGCAAAACAGGGTAAATAGCCTAACCGATTGAATTTATTTTAATAATAGGCAATATGTGAATATTGCCTATTATTTTAGATTGAACATAGCATAAACTGTCTTTATTGTTATCGACTGCCTGACTTTCCTTTTCTAATTACTTACCCTTACTATTTATAATCTTATTAATTAAATTTTAATGTATTGGATAGATATTTTTAGAATTTAGACTTTTTTCGCGATATCATGGCTCACAAATTATTGCGGTCTTAAATTGTTGTATCTAAGTAGTTATATTGCTAGCGCCAACCTAAAATTAGCCATATCATTGGCTGAATATTTATAATATCAAATAATAAAATGCGCTGGAATTTTGTTTAGCGGAGAATTTATGTCATTCAATCGATGCCAAACCCTAATAGCGGCAGGGATGGCTCTATGTTTGTCCTATGCGCCTATTTATGCAAATGCAGAAGGGGCAACAGCTTTACCTGTACCACCGTTATTAGAATCACGGTCTGGACAGCCATTATTTTTAACATTACAAAAAATTCATTGGTCTTTTGATGGAAAATATTCAGCCGATATTTGGGGAGTTAATGGTTCTTCTCCTGGCCCGACTGTCAAAGTAAAAAATGGCGATGATATTAAGCTTATTTATAGTAATCGCTTACCTGAAGCCGTTTCGATGACTATCAGTGGCTTGCAAATACCAGGAACACAAATAGGTGGAGCCGCACGGTTAATTTCACCTAATGCGGACTGGTCTCCGGTGATCCCGATACGCCAAAATGCAGCTACGCTCTGGTATCATGCGAATACTCAAGGGAAAATGGGCGAACAAGTCTACAATGGTTTATTAGGGATGTGGATCATTGAAGATGATGTGACGAAAAACCTGCGTTTACCGAAACACTATGGTGTTGATGATTTTCCGGTCATTATTCAAGATAAGCGCTTAGATAATTTTGGCGTTCCAGAATACAAAGCGGATGAAAATGGTTTTTTAGGCGATACATTACTGGTTAACGGCGTGCAAAATCCATACATTGAAGTTTCTCGAGGATGGGTGCGCTTACGGTTATTAAATGCGTCGAACTCCCGTAATTATGTAATGAAAATCAGTGATGGCCGCCCATTTTCGTTGATTGCATCTGACCAAGGTTTACTAACTGTCCCTGTGAGTGTTCAAGAACTACCGTTAGCGCCGGGTGAACGACGCGAAGTCTTGATTGATATGGCTAAAACGCAAGAGTTAACTATCACGGCAGGTGAGTCGGCTACCTTTATGGACCGCTTAAAGGGGTTATTCGAGCCATCGAATAATTTAATTTCAACTAATGTGCTAACTATCAAAGCGACAGGGTTAATGTCATTAGTAACAGACGGCTTACCGACACAATTAGTTGAAGATAAAACGCAAGTCACATCCAGTATTACACAACGCAATATTCACCTTAATGATGGTTTTGGTATTAACAATGCGACCATTGATACAAATAGGGTCGATTTCTCAAGTCTCCAAGGTAATTGGGAGCGTTGGGTTGTGACGACGAATGAACCGCAAGCGTTTCATATTGAAGGTGTGCGTTTTAAGGTTTTAAACCGTAATGGTAAACCAACTCCACCAGAAGACTATGGCTGGAAAGATACGGTATGGGTTGATGGTCGCGTTGAATTATTAGTGGAAATGATGCAGCCATCCTATAACCACTTTCCTTTTTTATTCTATAGTCAAAACTTGGAAAAAGCGGATTTAGGTTCAGTGGGGCAGTTGGTTGTTGCACCGCAAGACACAATGCAATAATTCGTATTACAACAATATTGAATATTTAAAAAGCAGGCATTTAGCCTGCTTTTTTGATGGGAGCTAATAAGGCTAGCTTAGCGCCACTCGAACACCAAAGGCGATTAATACCACTCCGAGAACCTTATCAACATAGGTTTGTACTTTTGCTAGGCCTTTTCTGACAGGGGCACTTTGGATCAAAAAGACTAATATTGGCCAGTAAATGACAGCTAAGCCCCAAATAATAAAGGCAAACCATAATTTTTCACCGACGGTAGAATTAACATCTAATACTTGAGTGAAGACGGCTAAAAAGAATAGCGTGGCTTTTGGGTTTAATACATTGCAGAGGAAACCTTGCATAAAGGCTTTCTTGAATGAAACAATTTCGTGTTTACTGGTCGTAAGATCAACGCTATGGCCGGATTGCGGAAGTAAGCTTTTGACACCGATCCAAATTAAATAGGCCGCACCTGCGTATTTTAAGATATTAAACAGCCAAGGTGTGGTGGTAATTAAAACAGCTAGGCCCGCAACGCAGTAGGACATATGCAACGCGATAGCGACTATCACACCACATGCAGACATTAATGCCGCAGAGCGTTGATAGCGAGCTGAGTTTTTGACAATTAAAAAGAAGTCAGGCCCTGGAGAAAGCATACCGAGTGCCGCGATGGTCGCAACCATAATACTCGTTTCGTACATTTTTGATCTTTTTTCCCGTTCAATGTTGGTAAATAAAAATGACCGACTAAATACTCGTATTTAGGCTGATATCAGAGGGTTCATTTTGTTTTTTCATGTTATTTTTAGTCGTAAGTTTATCAATTTGAGTATAAGTGATTCAAACCTGTTTAAGGAAGCTTAAATTTAGTCGACGAAACAATTCTCTTTCCGTATAGTGTGCTCAATTTTTATATCTTGTTTCTAAGGTGAATAGATGAATATTAGCTTAATCGCAGCAATGGCGATCGATCAGGTTATCGGCATGGAAAAAGCGATGCCTTGGAATTTGCCGGGGGATCTAGCGTGGTTCAAACGAAATACGTTAAATAAACCGGTTATCATGGGGCGTGTGACCTATGAATCTATTGGGCGCCCATTACCACAACGTGTAAATATTGTATTAAGCAGTGTTCCTGGCACTGATTCTGATGTGATTTGGGTAACGTCAATTGAAGAAGCGTTAGCCGCGGCACAAGCAATTGAAAATGTTGATGAAGTGATGGTGATTGGCGGTGGTAAAGTTTATCAACAATTTTTACCATTAGCGAATAAACTCTATTTGACTCATGTTGATGCCGAAGTTATTGGTGATACCCATTTTCCAACTTATGAGCCTGATGAATGGGATTCTATTTTTACGGAATACCATGAAGCTGATGAAAACAATACCCATGGTTATTGTTTTGAGATCCTAACCAAAAGAGCTTAATTTTTGGTTTGATCACAAAATGGCGCTTAATTGCGCCATTTTGCTATAACTTACAGTTGATCATATAAAAAGTTATTCTTTGCGGCGTTTTTGATATGACTTTTGGCGGTGATACTGCTTGGTTTCCCAATGGAATAGCGTCAAGTCTCCTCCCCAGCAGCACCCAGTATCTAAAGCATAGACGTTATCGGGGGTACATTTTCCTTCGAGCGATGCCCAGTGACCAAAAAATACCGAGTAATCATCAGGAATTTGGCTTGGTAGATCGAACCACGGTTTTAGTGGGGCAGGTGCCTTTTTGGGGTTTTCCTTGCAAATCATATCTAATTGCCCGTTCGGAAAACAGTAGCGCAGACGTGTTAAGGCATTGGTACTAAAACGCAAGCGTGCTAGCCCCATTAGGCTTTCAGACCAGTTATTTGGCATATCACCATACATGGAGTCGATAAATAGTGGATATGCATCACTGGAAAGCACTGCTTCAACTTCTCTTGCACACATGCGTGCTGTTTTGATATCCCATTGCGGAGTCATACCGGCATGGGTCATCAAGATCTTTTTTTCTTCATCAATTTGTAATAAAGGTTGGCGACGTAACCAATTGATCAGTTCGTCAAGATCAGGGGCATGTAATAACTCATCGAGGTGATCTTTGGGTTTATTGCGACTGATCTTACAGTAAATTCCCAACAGATGGAGATCATGGTTACCAAGCACTAGACGTACGGCTGAGCCAAGGCTTTTTACATAGCGTAAAACTTGCAGTGATTCAGCTCCGCGAGCAACGAGATCGCCTGTTAACCATAATGTGTCTTTGGTTGGATCAAAATGAACACTTTCCATCAAGTCACGGAGTTCACGATAGCAACCGTGAATATCACCTACTAAATATGTCGACATAATTAATTAATCAGTGTTGGGATGGCAAGACGAAAAGCAGGGATATCAACGTGGAAACTGTCCCCTTGCGTACTTATCATCACATAATAACCTTCCATCGTACCCATTGGTGTTTCAAGGATTGCGCCACTGGTATAACGATATTCTTTTCCTGGCTGAATAAGGGGTTGTTCACCCACTACTCCTTCACCTTGAACTTCGGTTTTATGGCCATCACTGTTAGTAATGAGCCAATAACGGCTCATTAATTGGATAGGTTCCCGCCCTAAATTACGAATGCAGATTGTGTAAGCAAACACATATCTCGCAATATCGGGTTGAGATTGGCTTTCTATATAGACACTCTGAACTTGGATGCTAACATTCGGCTCATTAAGCATAGTGCCTCCTTCAACAGACTATTCTGAACGGTTAGAGAGATAGTTTGCCATTTTACAATATTGTTCAACAGAAATATTTTCTGCTCGAGTGCTTAAATCAATACCCAGTTCTGTTAACTCTTCAACGCTGAATAAATCCCCAAGACTGTTACGAACAGTTTTACGGCGTTGATTGAAAGCTTGTGTGGTAATGCGACTTAAAAATTTAATGTCTTTTACCGGATATGGGTTTTCACGATGAGGAATCAACCTAACAATGGCAGAATCTACTTTTGGTGCGGGTGTAAATGCAGTCGGCGGTACTTCCAATACAGGCACCACGTTACAGTAATATTGTGCCATGACACTCAAGCGGCCAAAGGCTTTGCTGCCAGGGCCTGCGACCAGACGATTCACCACTTCTTTTTGTAACATGAAGTTCATGTCAGCAATGGAGTTGGTGAATGTGAATAGATGGAACATTAATGGTGTAGAGATATTGTAAGGCAAGTTACCAAAAACGCGCAGGGGTTGACCTGCTTGTTTGGCTAATTCACCAAAATCTACTGTCATTGCATCTTGCTGAATGATAGTTAATTTATCTTTTAGCTGAGGGTGAACGTGTAAGCGTGCTGCAAGGTCACGGTCAAGTTCAACTACAGTCATTTTATCGATTCGGTTACCGACAGGTTCGGTTAAGGCACCTAAGCCGGGACCAATTTCTACAATGGACTGACCCGGCAGCGGGTTCATGGCATCCACGATGCTGTCGATAATAAATTGGTCAGTTAAAAAGTTCTGCCCGAAGCGTTTGCGGGCAAAGTGCCCCTGATGGACTCGATTATTCATGTATTCTTAGATGTCATTTGGATAGCTAACTTTAATGCGGTGATAAAACTTCCCACATCAGCATGACCCGTACCAGCGAGTTCAAGGGCTGTGCCATGGTCGACAGAGGTACGGATAAAAGGCAGGCCGAGAGTAATATTTACTGCTCTGCCAAAACCTTGGTATTTTAACACAGGAAGGCCCTGATCGTGATACATTGCTAACACTGCGTCTGCATGGTCTAAATACTTAGCTTGAAATAGGGTATCTGCAGGCAATGGCCCAATCAAATTAATCCCTTTTGTGCGCAGGTTTTCGAGCGCGGGCTCTATCGTATCAATTTCTTCGGTACCCATGTGCCCGCCTTCTCCTGCATGTGGATTTAAACCACAAACATAGATGGCTGGTTTTTCAATACCAAATTTTGTTTGTAAATCATGGTGTAAAATCGTGATGACTTCATTCAGGCTTTGTTGAGTGATGGCAGCTGACACGTCCTTGAGTGGCAAATGCGTTGTGGCTAATGCAACACGCAGTTCTTCGGTAGCTAGCATCATAACAACGCGTTCACAGCCACTTCTTTCTGCAAAGAATTCAGTGTGGCCGCTAAATGGTACGCCAGCATCATTAATGATGCCTTTATGTACAGGCCCTGTGACTATGGCTGAGAATTCACCCTTTAAACAGCCGTCACAGGCTTTTGCTAAGCTTTCTACGACATATTGGCCATTATCAACGTTAAGTACACCTGCCTTTGCAGCCGTTGCTAAATGAACAGGTAGAACGGATAAACTACCCACAGGTTGTACTTTAGTGACGGTATTGAGGATATATTCGGTTAATGTCAGTGGCAAATTCAGCGCTTTGGCACGCTGGCGTAACAATTCAGGATCAACACAGGCAACCAGCTCAACAGGCCATTGCTGTTGAGCAAGCTGAATCAGTAGGTCAGGACCAATCCCGGCAGGTTCGCCGGGAGTGATGACAATAGGCTTAATTTGATTTTTCATCTGTAGACTGGCTGTCACGGCCATCAACCATTTTCACATAAGCGGAAGCACGTTGTTCTTGCATCCAGCTCTGTGCTTCTTCATTAAATTTACGGTTGAATAGCAGGCGGTACGCTTGGTCTTTTTGTGCCGCATCTGTTTTATCAACGTTACGAGTGTCTTCTAATTGGATTAAGTGCCAACCAAAATTTGATTGAACAGGTTGGCTTAATTCGCCTTTATTCAGTCTCATTAATGCATCACGGAAAGCCGGGTCGTAGACATCAGGCATATTCCAACCTAATTCACCACCTTTTAATGCGCTACCTGGATCCTCAGAATTCTCTTTTGCTGCATCTTCAAATGAAACTTTGCCTGAACGAATTTCCTGAGCAATTTTGGTTAATTTTTGTCTTGCCTGTGCATCATCCATAATTGGTGATGACTTAATTAAGATGTGACGTGCTTTCACTTCTGTGACAGAAATCGGTTGGCTGCCACCACTTACATCATTTACGCGTAAAATATGGTAGCCGACACCGGAACGAATTGGGCCAGCAATATCGCCTTTTTTCGCATTTTTCAGCTGTTCAGCAAAGACAACAGGCAATTCTTGTAGGCGTGACCAACCCATATTACCGCCTTTCAGCGCTTGAGGGTCTGCTGAATAAGCGATAGCTAACTTACCAAAATCTCCGCCTTTTTTCAGTTCAGCTAAAATTTTATTCACTAATGCTTCAGCGTTTTTTAGTTGTTCTTGCGTTGGGTTTTCTGCCAACGGGATCAAGATATGGCTTAGATTAACGCCCATTTCATAATTGGCTTGTGAGCTCATTTGCTCTGCTAGAGAATCAACCTCTTGAGGTAAAATGGTAACGCGGCGGCGAACTTCATTGTTACGCACTTCAGCGATCAGCATCTCTTTACGAATTTCGCTACGATATTGATTCATATTGATGCCATCTGCGGTTAAGCGTTGTTGCATTTGCTGCAGTGTTAAACCGTTTTGACGAGCGATATCCGTAATAGTTGCATCCACGGCTTCATCTGGAATATTGATTTGCATTTGGCTAGCCATTTGCAAAATGATGTTATCCATAACGAGACGCTCGAGGATCTGATGACGCAGAGTTTGATCATCAGGCACTTGTTGACGTGCGTTCTGAGCGTTCAGTTTTACTGTGTTGATCATATTCTGGACGTCACTTTCCAGCACAACACCGTTATTGACGACCGCAGCGACTTTATCCATTTGCTGAGGCGCAGCCAAAGCAGTGGAGCTTGCGAACATCAGTCCCAGAATAAGCGTTCTCCAATTCTTCATAATGGTCCTATAAATATTGACTTTGATTCCGCAAAAGCGGGCTAATCTCTTTTTTACTCGTCATACTTCAAGTTGCAGTATTGTTGACTGCGTTCATTCGCACTAGTCACATACTCATGTATGCTCCTAGCGACTCACTTGCTTGTCGCCTAACTGCAACTCGAATTATTTAGAGTAAATACTCGTTATACCTTAAGTTGCAGTATTGTTGACTGCGTTCGTTCGCACTAGTCACATACTTATGTATGCTCCTAGCGACTCACTTGCTTGTCGCCTAACTGCAACTCGAATTATTTAGAGTAAATTTATGTTATTTTTATCAGAAAGCACGTTGATAAGGCATAATGCCACTTTCTAACATTTTCTGACTACCTAAACTATGATTGTTATTTAGGCCTCTAAGTTCCACATTGATTGACCATTTATTGTCATATTCACTGCTAAACTTCTCTTTTTGCCAACCAACTATCTTACGTTCATAGCCAAGATTGACTGCCCAGCAACAAGTATTGTATTGCAAACCAACCAGTTGGCTCGCAGGTTGCTGTTGTTTGGTATCATAATAATATGAACCTACAAAGCCCCAACGCTCGCTTAATGGCCAACTCATGACAGCACCCACTTGTGAAATACCGCGTTGGTATTCAGGCAGTGTATAGGTATAGCCACCATTCGCAGTATCTTCACGACGGAAGGTTGCTTGAATATAATCGCGGTCAACGAAACGGTAGTTCAACTGAACTAAACGATCGGCATCTAAACGGTATTCTGCAACCGCATTCCCCATTGTGACATTACCGAGACGGCGGTCATATTGTAACCCACCACGCAAGCCCCAGTTATCATCAATTCGCCACATAGAGTCAGTGGCCCACAATAATGAACCTGTGTTGCTTTTATCATCTATTGGGCGATTTGAATCACCAGCACGTGGGCGTTCAAAGTAATAAATTTGCCCCACAGAGAAGTTAAAGCGCTCAGCTAAAGTATCGTCATAAACACGTGTTGTGACACCTGTGGTGAACTGGTTTGCAGAGGCGATACGGTCAAGGCCACTGTAAATCCGGTCACGGAATAAACCGCTATAGTCTGACTGCAGCAATGAAGAGTCAAAGTTATTGATATTATCTTGATCTTTATACGGAATATACAAATATTGGACACGTGGTTCTAATGTTTGAACGAAATCGCTGCCTTGGAAAAGGTCTCGTTCGAAGACAACTTTTGCATCGCTTTTAAACATGGGTAGAACACGCGTAACATTTTTTTCTAAGCTAGTATCCGTATTCGAGCGAGGAATATCTTGGTCGTAATGAGTCGCATACAATTTGATGCTGTTATTCATATTTGCCCAACCATTAGACAATGGCAGGTTTACTTCTGGCTCAATGTGTAAGCGAGTTGCGTCTGGGTTATTTTTACCCACACTCGTAAAACGAGCAGCTTGTGCGTAAGTATGCACGTCAAAGGCACCTAAATTATTTTTATAATAATTGAAGTCCACTTGTGGCTCTGCTTTATAAGCGCGCTTGTTGGGGTTATCCGCAAAAATTTGGAATTGCTTGTGAGTGACTTTCGCATTCCAGTTTGTATCTGAATAACCTGCACTGAATTTTTGCGTAGCGTAGCCATCAGTGGTGCTACCGTACTGGGAACTAAAGTCAGTAAAATAGCTAGGGTCGCTCACTTTGGTATAGTCAGAGCTGAAGTTCCAATGCCCCGCGTAAGTCCCAGAATGGCGCCAGTAGAATAACCAACGGTCATCGCTATCACGATCTTCACGCTTACCACGTTCTTTGTCTTTGATATAAGCACGGTCATGATTTAGAAAATCAAAGGCCACGGTGCCTGTACCTGGAGCAATAAGGTAGCGGAATTCATTATTTAATTTTACACCACGGTGGGTCATAAATTGCGGTGTAATTGTGGCATCGTAGTTTGGTGCAATATTCCAATAATAGGGTAATGAGAACTCTAGCCCATCGTTACTTGAATAACTTCCCGTCGGAATTAAAAAACCTGAACGGCGCTTATTGCCAATCGGTAATTGCATATATGGGCTATAGAAAATAGGCACGTCACCCACTTTAAAGCGCGCATGCCAAATTTCAGCGACTTCTTCTTCGCGGTCGATAATGACTTCAGAGCCCGCGACGCTCCAGCTATTATTACCGGGTAAACAGGTTGTGAATGTACCGTTTTCCATAATAGAGTAACGGTTTTCACCACGCATTTTCATTTTCGTCGCATCACCACGCCCCTGACGGCCTACCATCATGTAGTTACCGTCATTCACATCAGTGTTTTTATTATCTAAGTTAGACCACGCAGAAGGGCCTTTTAAGATAATTTGTGGGTCATCGTAGTGCACATTACCAGTGGCTGTTACTTCACGCACAGGGAGTTCACCCGCTGTTTCTGTTTGGGTGAGTTTAACGTTATCAGCGGTTAATGTTTGGTTCCCTTGTTGAATATCGACATTACCTTCATATTCAACAAAATTAGGGTATTCACCACGGACATCTTCAGCGGTAATGTGAATCGGCAGGTTATTAGGGTCACCTTTTACAATCGGTTTGGTGTAAACAGGGACACCCAGCATACACTGCTGTGCAAGGTCAGCATGCGCTTGCTGACTATAAATTGCCGCCCATACCATGGTGGCGAGTAGTGTTGGATAGCTTTTTTTCATCATTAAATATGGGGTTCCGTCATCATTGGCATCGCCAGCAAACGCTCAAAGACTAACTTAGCCAACCACTTTGCGCCAGTATAATGTAAGAAACTTTACGCGCGGGTAGTTATGCATAGAGCTGAATGAATAGTATGATAATGCAAAATTGCATTTTGAGCATTGAAGAATTGAGGGATATATGCACTATTGGGGCAAAATTATTGGCGTTATACTCGCAATCGTCTCTGGATTGGGCTTTTGGGGAGCGCTAGTTGGGTTAATTATTGGGCATGGTTTTGATAAAGCATCGATTCAACGTAAATTTGCAGGGAGAATGAATAAGCGAGATCGCCAAATCATTTTCTTTGCGAGTACCTTCCAAATTTTGGGGCATTTAACGAAGTCCAAAGGCCGTGTAACCGAGACAGATATTCAGCTTGCGACCAATTTAATGGACAGAATGCAATTACATGGAGAAACACGAAAAGCGGCTCAACAAGCATTTAGAGAAGGCAAATCCCCTAACTTTCCATTGCGTGATGTATTAAAACAATTACGTATGGCCTGTTATGGCCGTTTTGACTTGATTCAGATGTTTCTGGAAATTCAATTACAAGCTGCTTTTGCTGATGGACAATTACACCCGAACGAACGAAAAGTGTTGTTTATTATTGCCGAAGAGCTCGGTATTTCTAAGGTTCAGTTTGAACAGTTCTTGGATATGATCCAAAGTGGTCGCCAATTTGGCCAAGGATACTCTCAGCAGCAATCAGGAGGGTATTATCAGCAATCAAATGGCCCAACCCTTGAAGATGCTTGTAAAGTGCTTGGCGTGTCTCCTAGTGATGACCCAACAAAAATTAAGCGAGCCTATCGTAAACTGATGAGCGAACATCACCCCGATAAACTAGTTGCGAAAGGTTTGCCGCCAGAGATGATGGAGATTGCGAAGCAAAAGGCGCAGTCTATCCAAGCAGCTTATGACTTAGTTAAGAAGGAGCTCGGCTTCAAATAAATTTCCCCGTCATATTTCGCGCCGCAGCGTTGTTGGCTGCGCTCGCGCACCCTAGTCACATACTACTGTATGCTCCTAGGGATTTGCTCTCTTGCCGCCTAGCTGCAACACGAACTATTTAGGGGAAATCAGGCTAACGAAGAAAAACCAAAAAATCTCGCTTTGTTGTCTTCATTCATGAACCCTAGTCACGTAGTAATCTACGCTCCTAAGGATTCGCTCTCTTGCCGCCTAGCTGCAACACGAACTATTTAGGGGAAATCAGGGGAATAATTAAAATGGATTATTTCGCTTCCGTTTTTTGTTGGCTGCGCTCGCGCACCCTAGTTACATAGTTATGTATGTTCTTAGGGTAAAACAAACGGGAAAATAATCAGCGCAAAAACAGAGTGAGTTAATTTTTGCACTGGTAATATTGAAATCTAATCAATCGATTAGAGACCGTTAAAAATCCGGTGGGCAGGTAAAATGCATTGGCGTGCCATATTCAGGATGAGTGATGTATAATTCCTGTGCATGTAATTGTAAGCGAGGGGCGAGCGCTTTGGCTTCATCGTGAGCATAGAAACGGTCGCCTAATATTGGGTGGCCTAAAGCTAACATATGGACTCTCAGTTGGTGAGAACGACCCGTAATAGGTGAAAGCTTCACGCGTGTCGCTTGTTCTTCGTATTGTAATACTTGGTATTCAGTTTGTGCCGATTTCCCTGTTTCGAAACACACCTTTTGCTTAGGGCGGTTTGGCCAATCGCAAATTAGCGGCAAATCAATCAAGCCTTTTTCTTTTTCTAAATGTCCCCAGACACGAGCAATATAGAATTTTTTGGGCTCACGCTCCCTAAATTGGCGTTTGAGCTCACGCTCAGCCTTTTTGTGCAGTGCCACAACCATGACGCCACTGGTTGCCATATCTAAGCGATGTACGGATTCAGCAGCAGGAAAATCACGTTGAATACGGCTCATAATGCTATCGTGGTGCTCAGGGGCTTTTCCGGGAACAGAAAGTAGTTCGCTTGGCTTGTTGACGACAATGATATGGTCGTCTTGATAGAGGATGTGGAGCCAAGGTTCTAGCGGTGGATTGTACGGTATCATTCAATTACCCGTCATACTTCAAGTTGTAGGGGTGTTAGCTTCACTCAGCTACTCGGGTCACGTACTTATGTATGCTCCCCAAGATATCTTCGTTTGCTGCCTACCTACAACTCGAATTACTTAGGGTAACCCTATTTTTATTACGCAAAAGTACGAAATAAAATAATTAGTTCGAGTTGTAGATTTTAAATTAATTATCAAACCATATAGAACAATATGGTTTGATTATCATAGTTTACTGATGAGTCACCACAACTAAGCGAATGGCATCTAGGCGCCATGTGGCTTGGTCGATATTGGTCATCAGTTGCTGGCGCTCTTCTTCAATAATATCAAGCTCTTCATCACGGATGTTTGGGTTGACCGCTTTGAGTGCTTCTAAACGAGAAAGCTCCAACGTCAGCGCTTTATCAGCCGCTTCTTTTGCATTTTCTATCAATGCTTTGGCTTCTTTTTCGATCATCGGCTCAGATAAGCGTAATACCGAATGAACCTCATTTTGTACTGCATTTACCAGTTTGCTCGCCATATGGCGGTTAATGGCATTTAATTGGCGGTTAAAACTTTCAAACTCAACTTGAGATGATAAGTTATTACCTTTTAAATCAATTAATAAGCGTACCGGGGTTGCTGGTAAGAACCGGCTGATTTGCAGGTTCTTAGGCGCTTGAGCTTCCACAACGTAAATGAGTTCAGTCAATAAGGTGCCAACAGGCAGCGCTTTGTTTTTCAGTAAAGAAACCGCACAACTGCCTGTATCGCCAGATAACACTAAATCTAAACCATTACGAATAATAGGGTGTTCCCAGCTGATAAATTGCGTATCTTCACGGGAAAGCGCTTGCTCTCTATCAAACGTGATGGTGCAGCCATCTTGAGGAAGTCCTGGGAAATCAGGTACTAACATATGGTCAGATGGCGTTAGGATAATTAAGTTATCACTTTTGTCTTCTTGATTAATGCCAACGATATCAAAAAGATTGAGCGCAAAGTTAACCAATTCAGTATCGTTATCGCCTTCGCTAATTTCTTCAGCTAACTGATTACCTGACTCGCCACCGTTTGAATGCATTTCAAGTAAGCGGTCACGGCCTTGTTCTAATTGCAATTTTAAGCTGTCATGCTCTGCGCGGCAGGTTTTAATAAAATCATCAAAACCTTCAGTGACTGTCGGTTCAGCCATAAATTGCAGCAATGGTTGGTAGTATTTATCGTAGATAGCTCGGCCTGTTGGGCAGGTATGTTCAAAGGCATCTAAGCCTTCGTGATACCAACGGATCAATACAGATTGAGCGGTATTTTCTAAATAAGGCACATGAATGCTGATATCACGGCTTTGGCCAATACGGTCTAAACGGCCGATGCGCTGCTCAAGTAAGTCTGGATTAAACGGCAGATCGAACATCACCAACTGGTTAGCAAATTGGAAGTTACGCCCTTCAGAGCCGATTTCAGAACACAATAGCACCTGTGCCCCTTCTTCTTGAGAAGCGAAATAGGCAGCTGCTCGGTCACGCTCTAATAGTGATAACCCCTCATGAAACACGGCAGCACGAATCGCTTCGCGTTCGCGTAACACTTGCTCCAATTGTAGTGCGGTTGCGGCTTTCGCGCAGATTACTAACACTTTTTCATGGCGGTTTGCGGTCAAAAAGCCCATTAACCATTCAACACGTGGGTCAAAGTTCCACCAAGTGGCATTTTCACCTTCAAACTCTTGGTAAATTTGCTCAGGGTAGAGCATTTCTTTTGCACGTGTTTCAACGTCTTTTTTACTGCCCATAATACCTGCCACTTTAATTGCAGTTTGGTATTGGGTGGGCAATGGCATTTTTAGTGAATGCAACTCACGGCGAGGGAAACCTTTGACACCATTACGGGTATTTCTGAACAACAGTCGGCTGGTACCATGGCGATCCATTAACATGTTGATCAGTTCTTGGCGTGCGGCATTGCCGTCTTCACTTTCAAGGTTTGCAGCCTTTAATAGTGGTTCGATATCTTGTTCTTTGATTAGCTCATTAAGCAAATTTTGCTGGTCATTAGTTAGTTTATCACCTGACAGCAACAGCGAAACCGCATCAGCAACAGGGCGGTAGTTTTCTTGCTCAGCAATAAACTCCTGGTAATCATGGAAGCGGCTAGGGTCAAGTAAACGCAGGCGAGCGAAGTGACTTTCTTGGCCTAGCTGTTCCGGTGTTGCCGTTAATAGCAAAATAGACGGAATATTTTCAGCTAATGTTTCAATAACTTGATATTCGCGGCTCGGGGCAGTTTCGCTCCACTGTAAGTGGTGAGCTTCATCGACAACCATCATATCCCAGCCCGCTTCAACTAATTGGTCAAAACGCTGCTTATTACGGCGGACAAAATCCAGTGAACACAGAACGAGTTGTTCTGTTTCAAATGGGTTATCGCTATCATGTTGTGCTTCACTGTAACGGCTATCATCAAACAAAGAAAAACGCAGATTAAAGCGGCGCAGCATCTCAACCAGCCATTGGTGTTGTAAGCTATCAGGAACGATAACTAAGACGCGCTCTGCACGGCCTGCCATTAATTGCTGGTGGATAATCATCCCCGCTTCAATGGTTTTACCTAAGCCCACTTCGTCAGCGAGTAATACGCGCGGATGGTGGCGTTTTCCCACTTCATTGGCAATATGTAATTGGTGTGGGATCAGGCTTGCACGAATACCGCGTAGGCCTGTCGCTTGGTGTTTGACTTGCTCACTTTGAAATTTGCGCGCACGAAAGCGTAAAGCAAAGCGATCCATACGGTCAATTTGCCCAGCAAATAGACGATCTTGCGGCTTATTGAATGTGAGCTTGCTGTCGAGGAACACCTCTCTAAGGCTCACACCGGTTTCTTGCGTATCTAAACGTGTGCCGATGTAAGTCAATAATCCTTTATCTTCTTCAATGCTTTCAACTTGAAGTTGCCAGCCTTCGTGGCTGGTAATGGTATCACCTTCATTAAACATCACTCGGGTAATAGGGGCATCGCTGCTAGAGTATAGGCGGTTTTCGCCACTGGCAGGGAAAAGCAACGTTACCATACGGGCATCAATTGCCACGACGGCACCTAATCCAAGTTCGCTTTCTGTATCGCTGATCCAGCGTTGACCAAGAGTAAATGGCATAGATTTAACTTAATTCCATAAAATTGAGAGTTTATTTTTTAGATTTTTTAAGACAATTTTTATCAGTGTCTTCGCCCAGTGTTGGTGTAACTCATTAATAGTTACACAAGGAAGAGTTCGAATTATTTTAAAAATAGTCGTTACCTGATGATTAATTATACACATTTAATCATTCAAATTGCAGCAAAGTGAGCACTAAGGCGTTTGCTGGGCTTGTGGCCGAGACAATGAGTCAGTCTATTTGAATTATAATGAGTATTGTTGATTATCACGCATAATTTGTGTAGCCAGACGTGCGAGACACCAAAGGGGCGATATATTAATTCAACCGAAGGCTATCGTCACCTGTTAAAAAAACATCAAAGGTAGAATAAATTTTAAAACAAAAGGGTAATTTGCCCAGTTAGCAGGGTATCAAAGTCATCCTGTAAGAAAGGCAAGATAGCATCTGCTATCGGTTTGATTTGTTTGGATATATAATGTTCGTAATCCGGTTTTGCCGTGATGATTTCCAATGGTTCAGGCCCCGCCTGAGTAATAATATAGTTTATCCAACCGCCATTTTGGTACTGCAAAGGGCGCTGTAATTTTAAATTATAGTCATCAGCAGTACGAGCGGCTCGAACATGCGGAGGAACATTTTTTTGGTAATCAGTCAATTTTCGGCGCAGACGCTTACGATAAACTAAACGGTCATCATATTGGCCCGAACGAATATTTTGGACATACTCACGAATATATTCACGGTAAGGTTGGTGATAAAAAATACGAGTATAGAGCTCTTTTTGGAATATTTGAGCTAATGGTGTCCAGTCTGAACGAATGGTTTCCAGCCCTCTAAATACCATGGTGTCTTTACTCAATCCTGCATAGCGCTTTTTGCTCCCCATTTCGGCACCACGTACGGTGGGCATCAAAAATCGGCGGTAATGGGTTTCATACTCGAGCTCTAAAACACCTTCTAATTGCCATTCTTCTGCTAAATGTTTTTTCCACCAACTATTTACGTAATCACGTAAAGCAAAGCCAATTTTTTGTGCTTGTTCTTCATTGTGGGCATCACGTAACCATACAAACGTGGAGTCGGTATCTCCATAAATAACTTGGTAACCCTGTGACTCAATCAAGCGTTTGGTTGTACGCATAATTTCATGGCCACGCATGGTGATTGATGCGGTCAGTCTTGGGTCAAAAAAACGGCATCCTTCAGCTCCTAATACTCCAGCAAATGCGTTCATAATAATTTTTAGCGCTTGGGATAGTGGTGCATTATGCTCTTTTTTGGCTTTATCCCGCTCTTGCCAGATATGGCTGACAATATCGGGTAAACAGTGGGTTGTGCGAGAAAACCAAGCTTGGCGAAAACCGGGAACCGAATGTGCAAGGTTAGGGTGTGCTAACCCGTCAATCATACCTGCAGGGTCGATGAGAAAAGTTCTAATAATTGAAGGATATAGGCTTTTGTAGTCCAAAACTAATACGGAGTCATATAACCCGGGTTGGGAGTCCATGACAAAGCCCCCGGGGTTCAGTTGCATTTTTTGTTCTGTGAGGTTGGGCGCAACGAAACCAAGTCGGTGTAAGCGGGGAATATAAAGGTGTGAGAATGCAGCTACAGAGCCCCCCATTTTATCAACAGCAAGACCTGTTACCGTTGAACGTTCCTGCAAGAAAGCCATTAAATCGGTTTTTTCAAAGATTCGATGGACTAAAATACAGTCCTGAATATTGTAGTGAGCTAAAGCAGGTTTATCGTGAGCGAAACGACGGTTGATCTCATCCATTCGGTCATAAGGGGTATCAATCGCTTTACCTTCACCAAGTAGCGCTTGGGCGACAGACTCTAAACTAAATGATGGAAAACTCCAGGTCGCTGCTTTTAATGCATCGATACCATCAATAATTAACCGGCCTTCAGCAGCGGCAAAAAAGACGCCTTGTTTAAATCCATGCTCTCGCCATTCCAGCTTTTTGCTTTGCCGGCCAAACAATAAGGGGATGCCATAACGCTCTGCATGTTTTTGTAATACTTGTAGGTCGAATTGGATTAGGTTCCAACCAACGATGGCATCAGGGTCGTATTGGTGAAGCCATTCATTGAGTTTATGAAGTAATTGCGGGCGGCTATTCACATAGATTAAGCGATGTTCAGCGCTCAATGCAGGCCCTTGTTCTGGTCCCAACATAAATACCACGTTGTCACCACAGCCAGACAGCCCTATAGAATAGAGTTCACCATGTTGGCTGGTTTCGATATCAAGGGAAACGGCCTTGACTAAGGGGCGGTAGCCTTCGCAAGGTTTTAGTTGAAACTCCCCTTGCTGATTTCGAGAAAACCAGACAGAGGCTGCGATAAAGCGTTCCATTAGATACCGTTCACTTGGGCGAATATCGGTTTCTAATAATTCAACATCCAATTCGTTGCAGTTTTTTTCAAGGTTCTGTAATTGTCGATATTGGTGGCAATAAATCGCATAGACCTTTTCACGTTTAAAATCAATTAATTCAAGAAGCCGATAGGTAATATTGGGTTGTTCATCTAATAGGTGTTTTACTCGAGGAAATTGAGATTCAGCTAAAAAACCAATCGCTTTTTGATATGGAACAGTGACCTTTTGTGGTTGGTTATCAGTGAGTAGCCAATAAGAGACCTCGACACCGTGACGGGTGTCTCTCCAGTGCCGGCTAAGAATAAAGCCTCTTTCCGCTGGGGCGATGAGTTGGGTCATTAGGCTACTCGCATAAAAATAGTTAGGATAAATATACGCGAATAGTGTGAATTTATACAGTGCTAATTATTAGAAACGGCTGTAATACTCAATAAAGCAGATGCTGCACTTTGCCCTTGTAATAGGCTTTGGGTATCGCCATCGTAAGCAATTTTGCCCTCTGCAATAACCAGTGTTCTCGGGGCAATTTGTAGGGCATCATTAACATTATGAGAAACCATTAACAGTGTGATTGATTTTTCCGCACAAATTTCCTTGAGTAATAGTAGCATTTCTCGGCGTAATGCAGGGTCGAGAGCAGAAAAGGGTTCATCGAGCAGTAAAATCGGTTGATTACGGATCATGCAGCGTGCTAATGCCGCACGTTGTCGTTGCCCCCCCGACAGTTGCGCCGGTAACCTATCTAAACATTCACTCAGGCTGACACGACTCGCCATTTGCTCAACTTGCTGAATTTGCGTTTTATTGAGGCGCAAATTGGGTTGTAACCCAAGGCCAATATTTTGCCGGATCGTCAGGTGTGAAAATAAATTATTTTCTTGAAATAGCATAGAAACAGGGCGCTTAGCGGGTGGGCTAAAGGTATGGTCTTCGCCATTAAGCTCAATCGTACCATTATTGGGGAATTGAAAGCCGCTAATCAAACTTAATAGCGTACTTTTCCCTGCACCACTAGGCCCCATAACAGCAACAGATTCACCAGATTGAACAGAAAAATCAAACGACATTGTCAGGTTGTCGTATTGGTAATCTAGCTGAGTCAATTTAATCATGATGTTTTCCTGAAATACGTTCAATCAAGCTAAATAAGCAAAAACAAAGCAATAACAATAGCATGGCTGTCACTGCACCATCGTTTGATCGGTAAGCCCCTATTTGCTGATAAAGATAATAAGGGAGCGTGCGGAAGTTATCATTGCCAAATAACGCGACGACACCAAAATCACCAATTGAGATAACACAGGCAAACGCAAGAGCTTGAGCAATTGGTTTGCGTAGTGCTTTCAGTTCAATAATTCGCAAACGATTAAAACCCGAAATATCGAGTGATTGGCATAACGGGTTATAGCGTTCAGCACTGTCTCGCATAGGGTTTTCTAATACTTTTAACGCATAAGGAATGGCCAACAAAGCGTTAGTCATGATAACTAATGGGTAAGGGGATTCAGGTAAGCCTATCGTTTCATTAAAAAAGATAAAAAAACCTGTCGCGAGGACGATACCCGGCATGGCTAAAATAATTAACCCGCTAAGCTCTATGGCTTGCCCTAAACGAGCTGCTTGGCGTAAGCGCAATTCGCGGCTGCTCCATAACAACATTAAGGTTAGTACCACACAGACAGCGCCAGCACATAGTGCAATAAACACTGAGGTTGCCGTGGCTTGCCATAAGGCGGGTTGCTGCAATACCGCCCAAAGTTGCCCATTTAATCCATCGAAAATAACCGCGAACAGCGGGGGGAGTAGTAATAGTATGGCAGCGGCGATGAGCAAAAAATCACGAATGCGGCGAAACGTGTTATCAGCAGGATTAACCCATTGGGACTGATGACTAAAACCAACAGAAAATACACTATTTACTCTGTGGCAGATAAACATCAAACCGACACAGAAGAAGAGTTGAATTAATGCTAAAATAGTGGCTCGCCCTAAATCAAAATCATAATTAAGTGCTTGGTAAATAGCTAATTCGATGGTCGTAGCTGCTGGGCCACCCCCCAACGCGAGAACAGTCGCAAAGCTGGCAAAGCACAGCATAAAAATTAACGCAGCAGTGGGTAATATTTGTCTCCGTAAATAAGGCCATTCTAAAATGGTAAATTGCTGCCACTCATTAAACCTCAGCTGTGCTGCAATTTGCCGTTGCTCAATAGCGATATTTTCTAAAGATTGTAATAGCATACGCGTTGCTAGCGGCATATTAAAGAAGACATGTGCTAGCAAAATCCCCTTTAGGCCATAAGGCGAAAAACTGTAATTAAGCCCCAATAATTGGCACAGTTTAGCCAGCCAACCCGTTTGCCCGTAAACCGATAAAATACCAAATACGGCAACTAACACAGGAAGAACCAACGTCATTGCACATAAGCGTAAAAATAGAGTTCGCCCAAAAAAACGACGGCGATGCAATGCTCTGGCGAGAAAAATAGCAGGGACTACAGAAAAAATAGCGGATAAAAAAGCCTGCCAAAAGGTAAAACCAATCACATGCCACAAATAGCTATCGCTGATAATATCAGCCATTGAAATTTCAGGCGCAAAAAACCACAGAGCACCAAAACTAATGAGTGCAACGGTAATCAGTAATCCGGAGGCCAACGCCCCCGGTAGTAGAGATAAATTAATTAGCGACTGACGGCGGTTTGCCATAAACGAGTCCAATTTTGGCGTTCTTTGGCCACTTCTTGAGAACTAAATTGTAAGGCTTTTTCAGGTAGAGGTAACTGGTTATAGACCTCTGGCAATGGAATATCAATGACCGGATACATCCAGTTGGTTGTTGGTAAAGTATTTTGGAATTCAGGGGTTAAGACAAACTGTAAAAATTGTTTTGCCAATTCAGGCTCTGGACTGTTTTTTAACCTTGCAGCCACTTCAACTTGCATATAGTGCCCTTCATTAAATAAGGCGGCAGCATAGTTATCTTTTTGGTCATTAAGCATTTGATAGCCCGGCGACGAGGTATAACTGAGTACAAAATCACCTTCTCCTTTTAAGAACAGGCCATAAGCTTCACTCCAACCTTTTGTTACGGTAAGCGTTTTGCCTGCCATTTTTTGCCATGCATCAGCAGATTTGTTGCCATACAGCTTTTCAATCCACAGCATCAAGCCAAGTCCAGGGGTACTGGTTCGAGGGTCTTGGTAAATAATTTTCCAATTATTTTCACTATTTAATAATGCATCCATGCTGGCTGGTGGTTGTTTAATTTTATTAGTGTCATATATAAATGCGAAGTAACCATAGTCATAAGGAATGAAAGTTGAGCTATCCCATGAAATAGGGAGTTTTAATGCGCTGGTATTAATGTCAGCAGGGGCAAACAGGCCTGTTTTTTCAGCAGAATCTAATAAATTATTATCTAACCCTAAAATCACATCCGCTTTGCTTTTTTTTCCTTCCATTCTGAGCCTGTTTAGCAGAGCTACGCCATCCCCCAGTGCGACTATTTTTAATTCACAATCGCACTGCGCTTCGAAATTCTTTTTAATTTGTGGGCCCGGTCCCCATTCTGCTGCAAAGGAATCGTAGGTATAAACAGTAAGCGTTGGTTTATCAGCCCATGCCAATTGACTTAAACTGAGTGCACTAAAGGTAAGAATAGATGCTATAATTTTGTTTTTAAACATGCTTTTTCCTGCGCTAAAAGATAGTGACACAGGATTTGAGGAGGAACCGGTGCAGATATGCTGGCGGTGGCTCAAATCCCTACGCCGGTATTAACCGGATCAGGTTCTACGGGTTATTTCTCAGCCTAAATAAATTCGGCACCCCGTTGAGATGTTCACTATTGTAGTGACTTCAGGCATATCTGCAAACTGTATTGATATAGGTTTACCAGTTTAGGTATGTGTGAAACAATTAGGCATCTTTCAAATTTGGTTATTGAGGTAGTCTGTGATTGATGATGATGGCTACCGCCCGAATGTAGGAATTGTAATTTGTAATCGGCAAGGGCAAGTTTTATGGGCCCGCCGCTATGGTCAGCACTCATGGCAATTTCCTCAAGGAGGCATCAATCCTGGGGAATCGCCGGAACAGGCGATGTATCGTGAGCTATACGAAGAAGTCGGGCTACAGCGTAAAGATGTCAGGTTATTGGCATCTACCCGTAATTGGTTACGTTACAAATTACCCAAGCGTTTGGTGCGTTGGGATACAAAACCTGTTTGTATTGGGCAGAAACAGCGTTGGTTTTTACTCCAACTTCAATGCAATGATGCCGATATAAACGTGCAGCGCAGTAAATCGCCAGAATTTGATGGCTGGCGATGGGTCAGTTATTGGTATCCTGTTAGGCAGGTCGTTTCTTTTAAACGTGAAGTTTATCGGCGTGTCATGAAAGAATTCGCCCCCGTAGTAATGCCTTTACAGGAACAAAAATTACCACAACGACCCACTTTTAATAACCGTAGGCGTGGAGCAAAGTAGCCTATGTTGATGCGTTTACGTGAAATTGTCGAAAAAGTTGCAATGGCGACAAGTTTGACTGATGCGCTAGAAGTGTTGGTGAATGAGACTTGCAAAGCAATGAGAACAGATGTTTGTTCCATTTATTTAGCAGATCACCTTCGCCAATGCTATTACTTAATGGCAACCCGCGGGTTAAAAAAACCTAGCGGGATTGCTATTCGTCTAGGTTTTGATGAAGGTGTCGTAGGGGCGGTAGGGCGCCAGTCTGAGATGCTCAATCTAGCCGATATTCGTGAACACCCTCAGTATAAATTCCTGCCTCAGCTTAAAGAAGAACGCTTGAGAGCTTTCTTAGGTGTTCCCGTGGTCTATCGTCGCCAATTATTAGGCGTGCTGGTGGTACAGCAGCGGGAAAAGCGGTTGTTTAATGAAACCGAAGAATCTTTCATGGTCACATTGTCAATGCAACTGGCTGTGATTTTGTCACAAGCGCAAGCGAAAGGTATTTTTGGGCAATATCGGCAAAATAGAATTAAAGCGATTCCGGTATCACAGGGAATTGCAATGGCTTATGGGTGGCAAGATAGCTCCCAACCTTCTTTAGATAGTATTTTCCAAGCGAGTGCTATTGATATCGATAAAGAAAAACAACGCCTTGTCGCCGCTCTTGAAAGTGCCACAGCAGAATGTCGTCGTATTAGTAAGCGTTTTATGGCTAGCTCAGCAAAAGAAAGTGCTGCGATTTTTGATCTCTATAATCATCTACTTAGTGACCCTCAACTAAAAAAACACCTGTTTGCCGCTATTAATGACAATGCAACCGCTGAATGGGCGGTTAAAACGGTTATTGAAAATTATGTGGAGCAGTTTTCTCGCCTGCGTGACCTTTATCTAAGGGAAAGAGGGGCAGACTTAAAAGCATTAGGTCAACGCTTATTGTTTCATCTTGATGATTCACTTACCGCAAATGAACAATGGCCAGAAAGCTTTATTTTAGTTGCTGATGAGCTAAGTGCTAGCGTGTTGGCTGAGTTGCCTATTGAACAACTTGCCGGTGTGGTCGTGCGTGACGGAGCAACACATTCTCATTCTGCGATTTTAATCAGAGCCATGGGGATCCCTGCAATTATGGGGGCTGATATTGAGCCTTCGTTATTACATAACCGCCATTTAATATTGGATGGGTACCGTGGTGAGGTCTTTATTGAACCTGAAAATTTAATTGTTCAGGAATATCAGCAAATTATTGAAGAAGAAAATGCCATTAGCCGCTTAGCTGAAGGGACTCTTGAGCAAGATGCAATACTTAAAGATGGCGAAAAAGTTCACATTTACCTTAATGCAGGTTTAAGTCCGCGTTACGAGCAACAAATTAACACTGGGGTTGATGGTGTTGGTTTGTATCGTACTGAGCTGCCTTTTATGCTGCACAATGGTTTTCCCTCGGAAGATGAGCAGAAACAGCTCTATAAGGAAGTTTTGCAACTTTTTCCTACCAAACTGGTTGTGCTAAGAACTCTTGATATAGGGGCAGATAAACAGCTGCCTTATATGCCAATTAGCGAAGAAAACCCAAGCTTAGGTTGGCGTGGTATTCGTATTATGTTGGACCAGCCCGAGATCTTTTTGATTCAGCTAAGGGCTATGTTACGGGCGAATACGCTTTCGGGTAATTTACGTATTTTATTACCGATGGTGACAAGTGTTAATGAGATAGACGAAGCAATTTTGCTGGTTAAAAGAGCAAGAGAAGAAGTGAGTGTTTTATTAAAAATGCCAGTTGAGATGCCTCAAATTGGTATTATGCTTGAAGTTCCTTCTTTACTGTTTTTACTACCTGAAATTAAAAAACGTGTTGATTTTATCTCTATCGGGACTAATGACTTTACACAATATTTACTTGCTGTTGACCGTAATAACACCCATGTAGCAGCGCTATATGATAATCTTCATCCCTCAGTTGTGCGCTTTTTAGCAAAGGTAAGTGAAGAGTGCCAACGCCTGGAACTCCCTGTAAGCGTTTGTGGGGAAATGGCAGGTCAACCACTTAGCGCAATGGTATTAATTGCACTTGGGTATCGCTCTTTAAGTATGAGTGGGCGTAGTGTTCCTCGCATGAAATATTTAATCCGCCAGCTTGACCCTGCTTTGATGTCACAGTTAGTACCGAAGTTATTGGCTGCAGAAACTTGTGATAGCGTTAGGCAAGAAGCGAGTGAGTTTATGGAACAGCACCGTTTAGGTGGTTTTGTGCGTGGTGGAATTTAATTTACAACAAGATGTAAGCATCTAATTTGGTTAAGGCCTAAAAATATCAAGTATAAATGATGATACTTTTTGTTGTATGCTTCAGGGTGCTTCACAAATTGAAGCCTGTTGAATACGTAATAGTCGACGAGTAGTTGGCTTAATGATTAAAAAGTGGGGAACAATGAGTAACAACTACTTAGCATTTCCGGAAATAGATCCTGTTATGTTTTCGATTGGGCCAGTGTCGTTACATTGGTATGGTTTTATGTACCTTGTTGGTTTTGTTTTTGCCCTTTGGCTTGCAGGGCGTCGTGCCGCAAAACCAAATAGTGGCTGGACAAAAAATGAAGTCGAAAACTTGTTATATGTTGGCTTTGTTGGCGTATTTGTTGGTGGTCGGCTAGGTTACGTTTTCTTCTATAATCTTCCTGTTTTTCTTGATGATCCTCTATACCTCTTTAAGGTTTGGGATGGCGGTATGTCCTTCCATGGGGGCTTAATCGGTGTGATATGTGCCATGATGTGGTTTGCTCATCGTACTCGCCGTCGTTTCCTGCAAGTTTCTGACTTTGTTGCACCATTAATTCCATTTGGTTTAGGCATGGGGCGTATTGGGAACTTTATTAATGGGGAGCTATGGGGACGAGTTACACTTGATACGCCATGGGCATTTTTATTTCCACATTCACGCAGTGAAGATATTCAGCTTGCCGCCCAAGACCCTTCGTTACTACCCATATTAGAGCAGTATGGTGTGCTACCAAGACATCCATCACAACTTTATGAAATGTTCTTAGAGGGAATTGTTCTGTTTCTCATCTTGAACTTATTTGTGCGTAAGCCCCGCCCTATGGGGAGTGTTTCTGGGCTATTCTTGATTGGTTATGGTGCATTTAGGATTATCGTTGAATTCTTTAGGCAACCGGACGCACAGCTTGGTTTATTTGGTGGTATTAGTATGGGGCAAATTCTATCAATCCCAATGATTATTATTGGCATTCTAATGATTGTCTGGGCTTATAAATATGGTAAGAATGTGCCGGCTCATAAGCCACTAAAAGAGCCTAAAAAGAGTTAATTAGTCCATTTATTGGGGCTAACTTAGTCTGTTGAGTATAACTATTTTGTAAATAAAACAATGAAATACAATAAGGCGAAGGTTAGCCACTTAAGTTATTTTTGAAAAAGAGAGTCACTATGAAGCCGTATCTTGATTTATGCCAGCGTATTATTGATGAGGGTCAATGGGTTGAAAACAAACGTACAGGTGTTCGTTGTTTAACCGTTATTAACGCTGACCTTGAATATGATGTTGGTAATAATCAATTCCCCTTGATTACGACTCGTAAAAGTTTCTATAAAGCGGCGATAGCTGAACTTCTCGGTTATCTCCGTGGCTATGACAATGCAGCTCAATTTCGTGAAATTGGTTGTAATACTTGGAATGCAAATGCAAACGAAAACCAAGCATGGCTGAATAATCCCCATCGCAAAGGTGAAGACGATATGGGGCGCGTATATGGTGTTCAAGGGCGCTCATGGCAACGCCCAGATGGAACACATTTAGATCAGCTGAAAAAAGTCGTCAATAACTTAAAGAATGGTATTGATGACCGTGCGGAAATTATCACTTTCTATAACCCTGGTGAATTTGAAATGGGCTGCTTGCGTCCTTGCATGCATACTCATACTTTTTCACTATTAGGTGATACGCTACATTTAACATCTTACCAGCGTAGCTGTGATGTACCTCTTGGTTTAAATTTCAACCAAGTACAATGTTTTGTTTTACTCGCTCTAATGGCTCGTATTACAGGACATAAAGCAGGTAAGGCTTATCATAAAATTGTGAATGCACATATCTATGAAAACCAATTACCTTTAATGCGTGATGTCCAACTAAAACGTGAGCCTTTTGCTTCTCCGTCATTGATTATTAACCCCAAAATTCAGTCATTAGAAGATCTCGAAACATGGGTAACTTCAGATGATTTTATCCTTGAAGGGTACCAGTGCCATGAGGCTATCAAATATCCATTTACTGTTTGATTAGTGAATAAATTTTTAACTAAGATGGTTTTATCAAAAACCATCTTAGTATTGTTTTTTAATATCTTATTAATTTTCCTCCTTTATCAATCTCATCATCCTTGACGAAATTTATCTTGGCTCATAAGCCATTTACTTTCGTGTATTTATTTTGACTGAACTATTTCTTTGCGAGGCTCTTCGCAAATTGAGTTGTATTGCTCTGAATCTATCTATTTTTTTGCGAAACGTTATGCAGTTTGTAATCACAAAACTCGCTATACCGTTTTTTTTGGGCAATCTCAGGCTTGTGTATGAAAAAGTGGAGTCACAACAAGATGAGAGTTGATTCAAATACAATACAGCGTGGTTTCACCTTAATTGAAATTCTTATTGTTTTATTTATTTGCTCTTTCATTATGTTGTCCGGTTTATATCAATGGCAACAGCAGGTAGAAAGACAACGGTTAATCGATGCTGCTAGGCAAGTATCTGAGTTTATTTATAGCCAAATGATAGAAGGGGTCTATTTAAATAGGTACCAAATATTATCGGTTAAGGTTGGGAAAGGTGATTGGCAGCTTATTGTTAAGGATGCAAATAACAAGCAGCAAGTTGGCAAGCTAACAGCAGAAAGGCACCAAGGAATAACTCTTAGCAAAGTAAGCCGTACTTCAATCCAGCTTTATGGAAAACAGGGAACTATTCGTGCTTTTAGCATAGAGCTAAAAAATCAACATGAGCAAATCACAATTTATATTTCTTCATTAGGTCGTATAAGAAGTTGTAGCCATAAAAAAATGGCCGGAGTACCGAAATGTTGACCCTCTTAACTAACGATAAATTAAAAAAGCAGCAAGGATTTACGCTAATTGAAATGTTGATGGCAATGGCTATCAGTAGCATTGTGTGTGTATCAGCGATGAGCGCCATTCCCACATTATTTAAACAAACTTATCGGTCTTACATTCAATATCAAATAGACAGGGATATAAGACAAACATTGATAAACATGGAAAAAGATTTTAGAAGGATTGGTTATTGCAGTAGCCTGAATTGTGGAAAGGAGCCTTTAAAAATTGCATCTAAGGCTTTAAGCCAAGGGAACAATTCATGCATTATTTTTGCTTATGACCAAGATTTATCAGGTAACTGGGAAAATATTAAATCTAAATCGATAGATTCTGATTATTTCGGTTATCGCTTAAATAATGAAAAATTAGAAACCAATAGGAATGTCAGGGATTGCAATGGAATACGTTGGCAATCGCTATTTGATGAGAAGCTAATCAAGGTTAAAAAATTAGTATTTAATTGGCGGGAAAATGTGCAATTACTTGAAATGGAAATTAGCCTTAGAACAGAGTTATTACCTAATCAAACATTTAATTACCGAATAGCGGCCTTGGTTAGAAATTTATGAAGCGTATAGAGCAACAACAGGGAAATGTTTCTCTATTGATGGTTATTATTTTTATCACAATAGGCACATTATTGATTAAATCTGTGCATTTCTTCCAAGAACGAGCTAGAGATGAGCAGCGTAATGAAATTAAGTATTTCGATGCTTTTAATAAAGCAGAATCAGCCCTTGCATGGGGAGGAACATTGCATTGGGATAGTAAACATAGAGAACTAAGGCATTGGGTTTGCCAGAAAGAGGAAACTCAACAATGGAAAAGTTGCTTAAAACATTACAAAGGGGCGACTTTCGTACTTTCGGGACAAAGTCATTACCGCTCTGAAAATGAAATTAAAGTTTACCGGTGGATGGTATTGGATGTAAATAAACGACAGTTTTTTCCTCGTGAAAAAGGGTGGTTAGATTATTGTCCAGTGATTAAAAAAGGGTTTTGCGAGTGAGAATAAAGCAGCAAGGGTTTGCATTAGTTGAAGCGATGATTGGCGTGGTTATTTTTGCTATTTCACTGGTAGCTTTGGTAAACTATTCTCAATATATCATATTGAATTTTAATCAATTGTATATGAATTCTTCGGCAATTAGAGTGCTGCATAGCACATTAGAAAAAAGCGTAATGTCAGGGAAACCAATATCAGGGGAGAAAAATTCTTCCATAGGGCCAAATTTGCGTTACCCTGAATGGAAAATGCAAACAGTTCGCATACCACGGGTCGATAACTGTACTGAGTTAATGGTATCGTTAACGGTAAAAAAACAGCCATTTTCATTGAGTCGTTGGTATTGCTCAACAGGAGAGCATCATGTTTCAAGTGTATCATTCTAATCAATTAGATTTATTAAAAGATCTAATGACTCATTTAATGAAAAATGAACCACTTTCTCATCCTTTTGAGCAAGAAATAATTTTAGTACAAAGTCCTGGAATGTCACAGTGGCTACAAATCGAACTTGCTAAGCAGTTTGGTATCGCTGCAAATATTAATTATCCCTTACCTGCAACATTTATTTGGGATATGTTTAGGCGGGTCTTACCGAAGATTCCAAAAGAAAGCGCTTATACCAAACAAGCAATGACATGGAAATTAATGACAATATTGCCAACCGTCATTAACGAAGAAGAATTTGAACCTTTAAGGCATTATCTTCAAGAGGATACCGATAAACGTAAGCTGCATCAACTTGCAGGTAGGATTGCTGATTTATTTGACCAATATTTGGTATATCGCCCACAATGGGTTGAAATATGGCAAAAAAATGAATTAATAGAGGGGCTAAGTGAAAATCAATTGTGGCAAAAACGTTTGTGGCAATGCCTTGTTGATTATTCAAATGAATTAAAACAGCCGCCTTGGCACAGAGCTAATTTATATCAACATTTTATTGATACATTATCATCGAATCCTGATTTAGGAAAAATGCTGCCAAAGCGTATTTTTATTTGCGGTATCTCATCTCTTCCACCTGTTTATTTACAAGCTATCAATGCAATAGCAGAACATACAGATGTTCATTTAATGTTCACTAACCCATGTCGTTATTATTGGGGAGACATTCAAAGTGCATCATTTTTAGCTAGGTTGCAGCAAAGGAAACTTCGGCATTATCTTGACAAACATGAAATTTCTCGTTTTAAACTTGAGGATCATACTCCTAATTTATTTAATGAAAATGGCGAGCAGGATATCGTAAATCCACTGCTTGCATCGTGGGGAAGGCTAGGCCGAGACAACCTATACTTTATTTCTCAAATCGATAGTGCTAATGAAATTTCAGCTTATGTTGATACTGAACGAGCCAATTTATTAGAGAATATCCAGCAGGATATTTTAGATCTCGAAAACCATGCTCAATTAGGAACAACATTAGAAAATTATGAAACGAGTGTGGGTAAGCGGCCAATCAATGAGCTAGATGATTCGATAACATTCCATTTATGCCATAGTGCACAGCGGGAAGTCGAAGTATTACAAGATCATCTACTTTCTCTCTTTGAGCAAGACCCATCGTTAACCCCGCGTGATGTGATAGTCATGGTTGCCGATATCGACAGCTATGCTCCCTATATTCAGGCTGTTTTTGGTAATACAGCATCAGTTCGTTATATCCCTTTTTCAATATCCGATAGGAAAGCGCTACAGGCTCACCCTATTTTACAAGCATTTATTATACTACTCGATTTACCTCAGAGCCGCTTTTCAACGGAGCAAGTTCTCAGTCTACTTGAGGTTTCTGCTTTTTCTCAACGTTTTGGTATTGATGAAAGTGAATTAAGTTTATTACGCCGCTGGGTTAATGAATCAGGGATTCGCTGGGGGCTTGATGATGATAATGTACGCTCCTTCGCTTTGCCGGTGATAGGGCAAAATACATGGGAATTTGGCTTAAGTAGAATGTTGCTTGGCTATGCAATGGACAGTAGAAATGGCCCGTGGAATGGTATTTTACCTTACGATGAGTGTAGTGGCTTAGCGGCTCAGCTTGCCGGGAAATTAGCATTATTAATCAATACACTAAGAGAGTGGCGCGCTGTACTAGCACAGGAACGTCCACTTGCAGAATGGAAAGAACTTTGCCAGCAATTACTTGATAGCTGTTTTATGGTTGATGGTGAAACTGAACTGGTTCTCGCACTATTGACGGAACAGTGGCATCAAATAATTGATAACGCGATAACTTCAGGATATGAAGAGCAAATTCCATTACGATTAATTCGTGATGAACTTTCAGTTCGTTTTGATGATGAAAAGATTAGTCAACGTTTCTTGGCTGGAGCCGTTAATTTTTGTACTTTGATGCCAATGCGCTCGGTGCCATTTAAGGTTGTGTGTTTACTGGGGATGAATGATGGTGCTTACCCTCGGAATATACCGCCTTTAGGGTTTGATTTGATGGCTGAAAAGCCTGTGCGTGGAGACCGAAAACGCAGGGACGATGATAGATATCTGTTTTTAGAAGCATTGAATTCAGCATCTAAACAACTTTATGTTAGCTATATCGGGCTTTCTATTCGCGATAATCAACCTTGTAATCCATCAGTATTAGTAACTGAATTAATTGATTATATATGCCAAAGCTTTTGTTTAGTTGGCGATGAAACGTTGACCATTGATGAAAGTGCTAAGCGGTTAAGCGAGCATCTGGTCATTCAACATAATAGAGTCCCATTTGCAAAAGAAAATTTTTTACCAGAAACACCTTTTCAGAGCTTCGCGAGCGAGTGGTTACCTGCCGCAAAAACAACAAATAAAGTTGATGAACCATTTTGTTCAGTACTTGAAACTCGTGAACCCATTACGGAAATTTCTTTAGAACAATTATTACGTTTTTATCGTCACCCGATTAGGGCATTTTTTCAACAACGTTTGAAAGTACATTTTTCTATTGAAGAAACTGAACTACCAGAAGAAGAGCCATTTAACTTAGGTAGATTACAACGATATAAAATTAATGATCAAATTTTAGATTTACTTGTCAAAGATAAGAATATTGAGCCTTTTTATTCTGCTTTAAAAGCATCGGGCCAGCTGCCTGCTAGGCAATTTGGTCAACTTTTTTGGGAACAGCAGTTGAACGAAATATCGCCATTAGCCGAAAAAGTTAAAGAATATGATATGCAGCTATTTGATTATCCGTTTGATTTTCAGTTAAATGGGATAAAAATCACAGGGTTACTGAAAAATATTCATGAAACAGGAATGGTACGCTATCGTCCTGCTTACTTAACCGCTAATGATGGGGTGCAGCTATGGGTGGAGCATTTGCTATTTAACTCACAAATTGGTGAAGGGGAAAGCCTTGCACTAGGAAGAGATAATAGTATTTGGCAGTTTTCCGCTATTAACAAAGAAGATGCATTGGTTTATCTACAAGATTTAGTCGTAGGCTACTGTGAGGGGTTTAATTCTCCGTTAATTCTTCTTTCTCAAAGTGGTTGGAGTTGGGTTAAGGCTTGTTTTGATAAAAAGACGAAACAGTACGATTTTTTGAGTGAAGAAACTCAGCAAAAAGCATTATCTGCTTTGCTCCAAAACTTACAAGGAAGTCAGATACAAAGAGGCGAGATGGAAGATGATTATGTGTCAAGAATTTGCAGAAGCATTGATGATGTGATGATTAAAACTTTATTATCAAATACTCAGCGGTTTTTATTACCGATGACAAAATACTTGAAATGACAGGAGAGCACCAAAGGATGCAATATTTATCCAAAAATATCGCTCATCTATTTTTATTACTGGTAATTTTTTTCGGTGGCCAAGCGATTGCAGCACAACCACTTTGGCAAATTTTGCCTGAAACAGTAAATAAAAGCGAAAGTGACCCTAGGGAATATAAAGCCATCAAACTCAGTAATGATATGACGGTTTTATTAGTATCAGATGCCAAAGCGACAAAATCATTGGCTGCTGTATCGATACCTGTTGGTAGTATTGAAAACCCAAATAGCCAATTAGGGCTGGCCCATTATTTAGAGCATATGGTTTTAATGGGTTCTAAAAAGTACCCCGAGCCAAGCAGTTTCTCTGAGTTTTTACAAAAACATGGTGGTAGCCATAATGCAAGCACGGCATCTCA
Organism: Providencia sp. PROV269; assembly: GCF_028477785.1. NCBI lineage: Bacteria > Pseudomonadati > Pseudomonadota > Gammaproteobacteria > Enterobacterales > Morganellaceae > Providencia > Providencia sp. PROV269. The sequence goes on from NZ_JAMPLV010000007.1 coordinate 236,192, forward strand.
CCGCACTGCTTATTATTTTGAAGTTGAAAATGGCGCATTAAAAGAAGCAACGGACAGGCTTGCAGATGCATTGGCTGAGCCACTTTTAGACCCGATTAATGCAGATAGAGAACGTAATGCAGTTAATGCAGAACTTACAATGGCACGTTCTCGTGATGGGATGCGTATATGGCAAGTACGTTCTGAAACATTGAACCCATTACACCCGAATTCGCGTTTTTCGGGAGGGAATTTAGAGACTCTAAAAGATAAACCTAATAGCAAACTACAAGATGAGCTAGTGGGTTTTTATAAGCAGTATTATTCTGCAAACCTAATGAATGCAGTACTTTACGGCGACCAGTCTATTGAGTCATTAGCGAATATCGCACAGGAAACATTTGGGCGTATACCTAATTTTAATGCAAGTGTTCCTGCTGTTAATATCCCCGCAGTAACGGAGAATGAAAAAGGTATTATCATCCATTATGTGCCGGCTCAACCGCAAAAAGCCATACAAATTGAATTTAGTATTAAAAATAATATGGCAGATTTTCGCAGTAAAAGTGATAACTATATTAGTTACTTAATTGGCAATAGAAGTCCAGGGACACTAGCTGATTGGTTAATATCACAAGGACTTGCTGAAGGTATCAGCGCTTCTGCATCCCCAAATTTAGATAGAAACTATGGCTCTTTCTCTATTTATGTCACGTTGACAGATAAAGGCTTACAAGAAAGGGACGAAATTATTGCAGCTATTTTTTCTTATCTTGAGTTAATTAAGAACGATGGAATCAATAAAAGTTACTTTGATGAAATAGCAAAAGTTCTTAATTTATCATTCCGTTATGGTTCAATTGTTAGGGATATGAACTACATTGAATGGTTATCAGACCAAATGATTGATGTTCCTGTTAATCATGTTCTGGATTCAGATTATATTGCTGATAAGTATGATCCTGAGGCGATTAAACAGCGTTTATCAGAGCTCAGCGCGCAAGAGGCAAGGATTTGGTTTATTAGCCCAAATGAACCGAATAACAAAAAGGCGTATTTTGTTGATGCGCCGTATCAAGTTAACAAAATTACAGCAAAACAGTTTAAATCGTGGGCAAGTTTAGAATCTAAAATGAATTTTAAATTACCCGCTTTAAACCCGTATATTGCTGATAATTTATCATTAATTAAAACTAGTAAGGCTTATAAACACCCTGAATTCATCTATCAAGATGGCAATACGCGTGTGTTATATATGCCAAGTCAATATTTTGCTGATGAGCCGAAGGCAAGTATCACTTTATCATTACGTTCTAATCAAGGGGATAAAGATGCCAAGGAACAAGTAACAGGTTCTTTATTACAATATATCGCTTCATTGAAAATGGATGAGCTGCAATATCAAGCATCGGTAGCGGGTATGTCAGTCTCTGTTTCTCAAGGAGTTGGTCTGCAATTAAATGCCAGTGGTTACACCCAACATTTACCTGAACTCTTTTTATCCATGACTAAGCTATACCTAAATTTTGAGCCAACGGAACAAGAGTTAGCTCAAGCAAAATCTTGGTATAAAGAGCAAATTGAAGTTGCTAATAATGCGAAAGCTTATGAGTTGGCTATGCAACCGATTCAACGTATTAATAGTGTGCCTTATTTTGAGCAAGAACAGCGTTTAGCGGAGCTAGATAAAATATCACTACAAGACATCACTAGCTACCGTGAAATGATAGTTAAAAGTGCAGCATTACAGGCGCTGGTCTTTGGCAATATGACTGAGCCACAAAGCATTAAAACTATTAAGGATGCACAGCGATTATTAAAGAGTGAAGGTACCAATTGGTGGCGTGGTGATATTGTCGTTATTGACAAAAATTATCTAGCCGATTTCCAAAAGCAGGGAAATAGCTCAGATAATGCGCTTGCTGAAATCTTTATTCCAGACGGTTATAGCCGCATTGATGGTGCAGTATTATCAGGTATTCTTTCTAAAGTGATTCAGCCTTGGTTTTATGATCAACTAAGAACTAATGAGCAACTGGGTTATGCAGTATTTGCTTTTAAAACTGGGCTGGGTGATCAGTGGGGTATGGGCTTTTTGATTCAAAGTAATGCCAAAACACCGAGTTATTTGAATACACGTTACCAACAATTTTATCTTCAAGCATTAGAGAAACTGAAAAAACTACCGATAGATGAATTTAATCAATATAAACAATCTATTATCACGGAAATGAACCAACCACCTCAAACATTCTATGAGGAAGTCGGTCGTTATTCATCTGATTTTTCTAGAAATATTTTCAGTTTTGATACTCGTGAAAAAGTTATTGCAACTTTAGGTAGGGCAACGAAAGAACAAGTCATTGAGTATTATGAAAATGCAGTTATAAAGCACAAAGGGTTAGCCGTTAGCTCCCAAGTTATAGGCCGAGGAGTTGACACTAAAGTAGGATATGCGCATCTGAAAGATTGGGTGCTTTACCCAACAGCTTCTCAGTTGCAAAAGATTTTACCAATAAAGGAAGATGCTGAGTGAATAAAGTGCAGGTAGAGTCCCAATTACTGAATGTTTTTTCCTTGCCACTGCGTGGACAGCGGTTAATTGAAGCATCAGCAGGAACGGGTAAAACGTACACAATTGGTATACTTTATCTGCGGCTTTTATTAGGTCTGGGAGGCGTTAATGCGTTTCCTCGGCCGTTAAGTGTTGAAGAAATCTTAGTTGTAACATTTACAGAAGCTGCAACGAATGAGTTACGTGGGCGTATTCGTCAACGTATTCATGATATGCGCTTAGCTTGCTTAAGAAATGGTGTTGGTTTCGAGTCGCAGCCTGAGTATCTTGAATTATTAGCCGAGCTTTCGGGGGAGTCTCAAAGAGAATTCGCTGCGCGATGGTTGCAGGCTGCGGAAAGGCAAATGGATGAAGCAGCAATATACACTATCCATGGTTTTTGCCAAAGAATGCTAGTTCATAATGCATTTGAGTCAGGAGTGCTATTTGAACAGACCATGATTCAAGATGAATTTCCGATTCAGAAACAAGCCTGTGCAGATTTTTGGCGCCGCCATTTTTACCCTTTAAATTACTCCATGACGAAAGTCATTCAGTCACTGTGGAGTGGTCCTGAAGCATTGCTCTCGGAGATTAAACCTTTCTTACAAGGTGATATTCCTTTAATTATTAACCAACCAAAGCAAATTGAATCTCTAGAAGAACGGCATCAGCGACTAATCTTGTTAATTGAGTCTGTAAAAGCGGCATGGTTAGAAAATTCAGCAGATTTTGAGAAGCTTATCGCTGATTCCGATGTTGATAAACGAAGTTATAGTACTCGTTTTCTACCTACATGGTTGATAAAAATCGGTGAATGGGCTCAAGAAGAAACAGAAGATTATCAGCTACCTAAAGATCTTGAACGCTTTTCACAAACGGTACTACATAAAAAATCAAAAAGTGGTTCGGGGCCAGAGCATGTTGTTTTCCAAAGAATAGATGAGCTACTTTCTCAATCATTAACCCTAAAAGATCTGATTATTCCACTGGCTATTGCAGAGGTGAGGGAGGCTATCACTTTTGAAAAACATAACCGAGGTGAGATGGGGTTTGATGATTTATTGACCCGTTTAGACAGTGCTCTTGCTCAAGAAAGCGGAAAATTTTTAGCTCAAGCTATTAGCCAACGTTTTCCCGTTGCAATGATAGATGAGTTTCAAGATACAGATGCACAGCAATACCGTATTTTTCAACGCATTTATCGGGAAGTTAATGACAGTGCATTACTTTTTATCGGCGACCCTAAACAAGCTATATATGCTTTTCGAGGCGCTGATATTTTCACCTATATCGAAGCAAAAAATGAAGTTAGTGCTCACTATACATTAGAGACTAACTATCGTTCATCGCAAAATATGGTTGAAGCTATTAATCATCTATTTTCTCGTTGTCAGTCCCCATTTATTTTTGAGCAAATTCCTTTTCAACCCGTTAATTTTGCTAAACAAAATAGTGATAAAAAACTTATTCATGATGGTGAAAAAGTCAAATCACTTACATTTTGGCAACTTGAAGCGGAAGGTATCTCCGTTGCTGAATATGAACAAGCAACAGCTTCACAATGTGCGGTGCAAATAGCACAATACTTACAAGGCGGGTTGCAAGGTAGTAGCTATTTTGACAATCAAGGGGCGCATACACCTGTTGAAGCTTCTGACATTACAGTGTTGGTGCGCAGCCGACGAGAAGCCGTATTAATTCGTGATGCTTTAAATCGGTTAAATATCCCTTCTGTATTTCAATCTAATCGGGAAAGTGTATTTTCAACACCAGAAGCGAGAGATTTACTGTGGTTGCTACAGGCAGTTTTAACACCCGAAAAAGAACGTGTTTTGCGTAGTGCATTGGCGACAGGGATATTGGGTTTAACCGCTAAACAAATTGATGACTTAAACCATGATGAAAAATCGTGGGAAAAAATTGTAGATGAATTTGCTCGTTATGCCATGGTTTGGCAAAAGCGTGGCGTGCTTCCCATGCTTAGAATGGTCATGGCGCAGAGGCAGATTGCAGAAACGTTATTATCAGGCACTGATGGAGAACGCCGCTTGATGGATGTGATGCATATTGGTGAGCTATTACAAGAAATGTCATTACAGCTTGAAGGTGAGCACACACTAACACGTTGGCTAGCACAACAAATTGCCCATCCTGACCATCAATCTGACGTACAGCAAATGCGTCTTGAAAGTGATAAACACTTGGTGCAAATCAGTACCATTCATAAATCTAAAGGCCTTGAATACAAGATTGTTTGGTTACCTTTTGCGAGCAATTTTTTACCTCAATCTAAAGGCTTGTATCACGACAGAACAGATTATGGGGTACGTCTAGATTTAAATGATAGTGAAGAAAATGTCGCTTTAGCTGATGAAGAACGTCTAGCAGAAGACCTGCGTTTATTGTACGTGGCACTTACAAGAGCCATCTATCACTGTAGTGTTGGTATTGCACCATTAATTAAAGGTAATAGGAAAAAAGGTGGTGAAACAGACTTACACTTATCTGCGCTGGGCTATGTTATCCAAAAAGGACAAGCTGGAGATAGCTTGCTATTAAACGACATGTTGGCTGAGATTAGCAATGACGTTATTGATGTTATCGTGATTAATCAACCTAAGTCGGAACGTTTATTATTAGAACAAAATGACAGCGTAAACTTGTCTGCAAGAACGGTGACTCGTCATTTTAATGATCATTGGCGTGTTACTAGTTATTCGGGGCTAAGTTACGGCTCAAGCCATACAGAGGCAGAACAATCAGTTTCAGCATTGCAATTTGCGAATTCATTAGCCCCTAATATGGATATTGAGGCCAGTATTGATGTGGAGCAGCAGGAAGGTGAGTCTTTTACTCTAACCCCTCATCAATTTCCTAAAGGCGCATCTCCGGGAACATTTTTACATAGCTTGATGGAGGAAATTGACTTTAGTGAGCCGGTTTCTCAAGAGTGGTTGTCTGAGAAACTTGAATCCTCAGGGTTTGACTTACATTGGGCATCAATGCTGCAAGAATGGCTACACGCAATTGTACAGGCACCATTATCAGAAGACGGGCTATGTTTGTCTGCATTACAGGTTCAAGACCAATTAGATGAGATGCAGTTTTATCTTCCTATTGAGTCAATATTGAGTGCAAGCCACTTAGATAAGATAACGCATCAATATGACCCATTATCACAACGTTGCCCCCCGCTCAATTTTGAGAAAGTTCAGGGGATTTTAAAGGGCTTTATTGACCTCACCTTTTACTGGAAAGGTAAATTTTATCTTCTTGATTATAAGTCAAATTATCTAGGGAAGGATGCTAGCTTTTATACCCAAGAGGCCATGGCTGAAGCGATGATAGACCACCGCTATGATTTACAATATCAACTATATTCGTTGGCGTTACATCGTTACCTAAAGCAAAGAATGCCTAATTATGACTATGAAGCCCATTTTGGAGGCGTTTATTATTTATTTTTAAGAGGAATAGATAATGTCAATTCAAGTAATGGAATTTTCTTTTGTCGCCCAATAGGCGCTTTTATTGAAGCGTTAGATAGCATATTTAAAAATGCTCAACAAGGGGAGTCAGCTTAATGAAATCCCTATTTAATCAGGCTATTGAGGAATATATCTTTACACCTCTAGATGTGCAATTTGCTTACAGTATTTCTGATAATAAGCACCCTATAGTGCTTACTATTGCCGCACTTCTTAGTGCAGAAACCATGGCTGGACATGTTTGTTTAGCGCTGGCAGATGTTATACCTGAAAAATTATTTGCAGGAAGGCACCCAGAGTTAGCCGCTGAATTTTGGCAAAAAATGGGAGAGCCGAGCGAACAAGAACTTTATCAAACGCTAAAACAAGCAAATGCAGTGTCACTATCAACAGAAAACAAAATCTCTCCTTTGGTGCTTTCGGGGGGATACTTATATTTTCAACGAATGTGGCAATATGAGCAGTATGTCGCAAACTTTTTCGCTAGTACATCAGTAGACAAACAAAATAATGCTCAAATTAAGAGTGTATTGGATAGCCTATTTCCCATTACTGATGAAATAGATTGGCAAAAAATTGCCGCAGCAGTTGCTGTAACCAGTAAGGTATCAATTATATCAGGGGGGCCGGGGACAGGAAAAACGACAACAGTTGCGCGTATCCTTGCGGCATTAATTAAACTTGAAGCCAGGCATCACCATAAAATTAGAATTGAGCTGGCTGCTCCAACAGGTAAGGCTGCAGCTAGGTTGACAGAGTCCCTCGGTGAGGCGATGAAAAAAATTCCTTTAACTGATGAAGAACGCGCTGTTTTACCTAATCATGCAAAAACATTGCACCGTTTATTAGGGGCTCAACCTGAGAGCCAGCAGTTTCGCTATAACCGTGATAATCGTTTATCTCTTGATGTACTCATTGTTGATGAAGCCTCAATGGTAGATTTACCTATGATGAGTAAATTACTTGAGTCATTACCTGAAAATGCAAAGTTAATATTTTTAGGTGATAAAGACCAATTAGCCTCGGTCGAGGCAGGGGCAGTATTAGGGGATATTTGTCAGTTTGCTGATAATGGTTATAGTGTAGAAAGAGCGTCTCAGCTTTCGGAACTAACAGGGCATTCTATCGAATCTTATGCATCACCAAGCGGCCCTGCTATTCGTGATAGCCTATGTCTACTACGTAAAAGCTACCGTTTTTCTGCAGACTCAGGGATTGGCCAACTCGCTTTTGCTGTAAACGAAGGTAATGTTTCTCAAGTTCAACAATTACTAAACCAACAGCGGCCGGATGTACATAGTTATATCCAAGAAACTGCGGATGATTACGCGAAAATTTTATTAGATGCCGCTGAAAATTATAAGGAATATCTGCTTGCGGTAAAAGATAAAGAAGACCCTGAGCAGGTTTTGAAAAAATTTAACCAATATCGGTTACTAACGGCTCTGCGAGAAGGACCTTTTGGCGTTATTGGCCTAAACGATAAATTGGAAAAATTGTTTCATAGACAAGGGATAATAAACCGCCCATATAATTTATCGAATAAACACTATGCAGGCCGGCCAATTATGATTAGTCGTAATGATAGCCCTCTAGGACTCTTTAATGGGGATATCGGTATCATTTTACCTGATGAAGAAAATGCACTTAGAGCTTATTTTCAATTTCCTGATGGGACTATACGTGGAGTGCAACCTAACCGACTCCCACAACATGAAACAGCTTATGCGATGACAGTTCATAAATCACAAGGTTCGGAGTTTGCTCATACCGCATTGGTTTTACCAAATGTATATTCTCCCGTAATGACCCGTGAGCTAGTGTATACGGCGATAACTCGAGCTAAAAAAGAGCTATCTCTTTATGGCAGTCCAAAGGTATTACGTCGAGCAGTTGAAACGCCAACCAAGCGGCGAAGCGGTTTAGCGACCCAATTAATGTGACTAGTTTATATGTAAGTTACGTGAATATTTAACCCTAAAGTAAAGGTAATGAGATGGATAACCAGCAAGCAATGACGGCAATTACAGTAACATTAAATGCAAGGCTTGAACCGATTAGACGTGGCGATTTAGAAGACGCATTTAATGAAGTCATGAAAAGCATGGGTAAAAATATCCATGTCACAGGTGGTGGAACACTATTAGCTGATAATGGTGAAGCGCAGGAATGCGATATAGAAATAGCACTTGAAGAGGCCAGTGACGAAAATATCAGTTTAATTATTCAACTTTTTTCTTCAATGTTAGCTCCAAAAGGTTCTCGTTTATTTATTCATGGCGAAGATGTGCGAATTGATTTTGGCTCAGATGAAGGTATGGCTATTTATTTCAACGGGACAGAGCTCGCAGATGAGGTTTATGAAAATGGGGATATCAATGAGGTGTTCGATATCCTAGATGAAGCAGTGGAAGACATCGGGAGTATTCACGGAGTTTGGGATGGCCCGACAGAAACCGCATTTTATTTTTATGGTACTTCTTTCGCTGAGATGAAAGCTGCAATACAGCCACATATAGACTCCATTCTTTTGTGCGAGAAAGCCAGAGTTATTCAGATAGCTTAGTGGCTATTCCGTGGTTTTAAAGTCACAACCCAAACTATACATCCTTGTATAGTTTGGAGTTAAAGCAGGCGACTAAACAGTCATTATTTGACGATTCTAATGTTTATTTATCCGGTTGGTTTTTTAAATCTAAAATCAATATCTTAGAACGGCGCTGGTAGTTATATAAAGCCTGTTTTTTCATTGGTAACATCTCAATTTCCGCGGGGGTAAAACCACGCTCTTGAAACCAATGGATGCTACGAGTTGTCAGAACAAATAGTTTATCTAGGCCAAATTGTTTCGCCTGTACGGCAATACGGTGCAGAAGTTCTTCTCCTCTAGACGAACTGCGGTAATCAGGATGAACAGCGACACATGCCATTTCACCTAATTTTTCTTCTGGATAAGGGTAAAGCGCTGCACAAGCGATGACTAAGTTATCACGTTCAATAATGGTAAATTTATCAATTTCCATTTCTAACTGTTCACGTGAACGTCTAACTAAAATCCCTTGCTGCTCTAATGGGCGAATAAGCTCTAATATTCCACCAATATCATTAATGTTAGCACGGCGAATTTGTTCCGCACTTTCCATGACGATTTGTGTACCAATACCATCACGTGAGAACAATTCTTGAATTAAAGACCCATTTTCTTGATAGCTCAATAGATGGCTACGGCGGACGCCTCGGCGGCAAGCTTTTGCTGCTCCACGCAGGAAACGCACGGTTCCTGAATAGAAATCACCTTCAGATTCCAGCTCTTGAATGCGGTTTTCTGCTTCATTCGGAAATAATTCAGATAAAATATTGCCGTTTTTATCTGCAACACCTTGAGAGGAGCAAAAGCCAATCAGCTTTTCTGCTTTCATTTTAACTGCCAATTGGGTGGCAATTTCTTCAGAGGTCAAATTAAAACTTTCCCCTGTGACTGAGACAGCAACCGGCCCAATTAGAACGATAGAACCATTATCTAACTGATTATTAATAGCTTCTTCATTAATACGACGGATCCTTCCGCTGTGGCAATAATCAATGCCATCATCGACCCCGAGAGGCTGGGCAATAACGAAATTGCCACTAACCACATTAATATGCGCCCCTTGAAGTGGGGTATTTCCTAAGCTCATAGATAACCGAGCTGTAATATCTAATTGTAAAGCTCCAGAAGCTTGTTTTACATATTCAAGTGTATTCGCATCGGTTACGCGAGTATGTTTATGATAAACCGCCTCATATTGGTGCTCAGCTAAGATATCCTCGATTTGAGGTCTTGCGCCATAAACGACAATAATTCGGATGCCTAAACTATGCAATAACCCTATATCATTGACAATACTGGGAAAATTTTCATGCGCAATCGCTTCACCACCAAGCATAATAATAAATGTTTTGCCGCGGTGGGCGTTTATATAAGGGACCGAATGGCGAAACTCATCAACCAACTCGGTGCTGCGCTCTTTCATAACAACCCTCTTAATTGAATTTTTATTCGTTAATAATGTATTTTTATTCTTTTTGTTGGGAAATATCAAGTAAAAGATAGGATAAAAAAAGTAACATTTTTATTTTTTACATTTACATATCTCTAAACTTAACTGGATATACTCTACGAAATCTAAATTGCATAAAATTGACACAGAAAGTCACTCACAAATATTTTCTCTTAGTATGATTAAGTTATACTCATTACTGTAACTCTATAGATGCTTTGATATATTCTTAATGACAGAGTGCAAATGATTAGTTAGAGTGCGTGTTTCAAGTCTAATTATTAGCAATTATCCTAAAATCACTTTATTTCTCAGTTCTAGGTTCGGAATTATTGATGAGTCACCAAGATCACAACCCATCTAAGCGTCGTTTTATTCAAGGCGCAGCTGCAGTTATGTTACTGAGCATTAGCCCATTCGGTTTTTCTGCGAGTAGCAGTGTGGTGGCTGTGCGTATTTGGCCAGCATCGAGCTATACTCGAGTTACATTGGAATCTAGCACTCCATTGAAGTACCGTCAGTTTGTGCTTAATAACCCTGAACGTATTGTGGTCGACCTTGAAGGGGTGCAGTTAAATAATGTGTTGAAAGATATGGGAACTCAAATTCAAACACGTGATCCCTATCTAAAACTAGTTAGAGTTGGGCAATTTGATCCAAAAACGGTTCGCTTGGTGTTTGAGGTTAAAAATAAAGTCAGTCCTCAATTCTTTTCGATGGCACCTGTCGCGGAATTTAAACACCGCTTGGTTCTGGATTTTTATCCAGGCAAAGGTGTTGATACCAATGATGACCCACTATTGGCATTGCTTGAGGATTACAATAAAGGTGATCTTGAAGAAAGTATGCCTGCTCAAGCGAAGAAGCCTGGAAAGGCGGGAACGGATCGTCCAATTATTATTATGATCGACCCAGGACATGGTGGCGAAGACCCTGGTGCGATAGGTAAATATAAAACGCGTGAAAAAGATGTGGTTTTACAGATTGCCCGTCGCTTAAAAGCGTTGATAGATAAAGACCCTAAAATGCGCTCCTATATGACACGCAATGAAGATGTCTTTATTCCGTTAAAAGTCCGAGTAGCGAAAGCACGTAAAATGCAGGCAGATTTATTCGTTTCAATTCATGCAGATGCATTTACTAATCGTTCAGCCCGTGGTTCTTCTGTTTTTGCACTATCAACGAAAGGGGCTACTAGTAACACGGCTCGCTACCTTGCACAAACACAAAACGAAGCAGACTTAGTGGGGGGAGTGAGTAAAAGCGGTGATGTGTATCTTGACCATACGATGTTTGATCTCGTGCAAACCGCGACGATTAATGACAGTTTGAAATTTGGTGATGAAGTGTTAAAGCGGATGGGGAAGGTTAATAAATTGCATAAGAATAGAGTTGACCAAGCTGGATTCGCGGTACTGAAAGCACCAGAGATCCCATCTATTCTAGTCGAAACGGCTTTTATTAGTAATTTAGAAGAAGAACGGAAATTAAAAACAGCTAAATTCCAACAGCAAATGGCGGAATCCATTTTTGAAGGAGTAAAAGCTTACTTCCGTAATGGCGGTGCATTAGCAATTCGCAACTAATTGATTAAAATCAGATTAAGATAAAGAAAGGTGATAAGCGAGTGTGTGAATCGCCTTTTTTATTGATGATTAAAAATAGAAGATCTTATTGTGAAGTTATAAAAGGAATTGAATCAGAAATGATATTCGAAAGAATTGGTTGCGGGGGCTGGATTTGAACCAACGACCTTCGGGTTATGAGCCCGACGAGCTACCATGCTGCTCCACCCCGCGACTGAAGAGGTAAAAAATTGGTTGCGGGAGCTGGATTTGAACCAACGACCTTCGGGTTATGAGCCCGACGAGCTACCAAGCTGCTCCATCCCGCGACTGAATTTTTACGACTTTATACTGCAGATTTTTTGTTACTTTACTGATTTAATCAGTAATTGGTTGCGGGGGCTGGATTTGAACCAACGACCTTCGGGTTATGAGCCCGACGAGCTACCATGCTGCTCCACCCCGCGTCCGATGCGGGCACTATACTCGGGATGAGATCTGATGCAAGTTTTTTCGTGTTTTTTTTACAAAATTTAGCATTTACAGAACAAAATATGTTCTGTCTGGCTGTTTTTTACACTTTGATGAGTAGGGAAAGGAAAATAACCTCTCTAAATATATTTACACGTTTCATTCCCTAATTGGGTTTGCTATTGTGCGCTTCATATTGGATTGTTGGATTTATCTGGGTGGTAGAGCATGAATATAGGGCTAACAAAAATCGTCAATAAACATACAGTAAAAAAATGGTTAGTAACCAGCGTATTTCTTTCTTTATTGGCTGGATGCCAAACCTATCCAACGGATAAAGGCCAACAATATAAAGATGGTCGCTTAGTTCAGGATTTACAGAAAGTAAATCAGGTGAATGTAAATGGGCGACCTATAAATGCGCCAGATTTTAATCAACAGGTTAATGAAATTAAAAATGCATCACCGCGGTTGTTTAAAAATAATAACGACACCTACCATGCTATAGAGAATTGGTTGATGGCGGGAGGAAATCCGGCTCAATTGGCTAATTTCAATTTAACCGCTTTCCAAATGGAAGGCGCCGATAATTATGGAAACGTACAATTCACAGGGTATTACACGCCTGTGATTGAGGCCCGCCGTATGGCTCAAGGGGAGTTTCGTTATCCGTTGTACGGCATGCCACCAAAAGGAAAAACTCGTTTACCTAGTCGAGCAGCTATTTATAACGGTGCCCTGAGTGATAATTTAATTTTAGCTTATAGCAATTCACCGGTTGAAAATTTTATGATGGAAGTTCAAGGAAGTGGCTATGTTGATTTTGGGGATGGTAGCCCACTGAATTTCTTTGGTTATGCAGGTAAAAATGGTCACGCATACAAAAGTATTGGAAAAGTACTGGTGGATCGTGGCGAGGTTCCTCTGAGCCAAATGTCATTACAAGCTATTCATGATTGGACTAATCAGCATAGCGAGCAAGAAGTTCGCCAGCTTTTAGAAGAAAACCCGTCATTTGTATTTTTTAAACCACAATCATTTGTTCCTGTTAGAGGGGCAAGTGCTGTTCCTTTAATCGCTAAAGCATCCGTTGCATCAGATAAAACCCTTATTCCACCGGGTACAGCCTTGCTCGCAGAAATCCCTGTATTAGATAATAACGGGAAATTTACGGGGCAGTATGAAATGCGTATGATGATAGCCTTGGATGTCGGTGGGGCGATTAAAGGGCATCATTTTGATATTTACCACGGTATAGGCCATGAAGCTGGAAAAATGGCCGGTTTTTATAACCATTACGGGCGAGTTTGGGTGCTGAAAAAAAGCCAGCCGCTATTTGGTTCACTGTAGTTACAGGTTTAACTGAGGTTGTTCGTTATTATGCAAGCTAAGCTTTCTGATGCTTGGATGCAGCGTTTTGCTGGGATCGGGCGTTTATATGGGCAACATGCTCTTCATCTTTTTGCACGTTCCCACATTTGTGTCATTGGTATTGGTGGGGTAGGTGTGTGGGCCGCTGAGGCACTTGCTCGTTCAGGTATTGGGCATATCACATTGATTGATATGGATGATATCTGTGTGACTAATACTAATCGGCAATTACATGCCATCAAATCGACCGTTGGGCAGCCAAAAGTTGATGTGATGAAAAATCGTATTTTAGAAATTAACCCCGAATGTGTAGTGAATGTTATTGATGATTTTATTACGGTTGATAATGTCGCTCATTACCTTGATGCGGGGTTTGATTATGTTATTGATGCGATTGATAGTGTAAGGCCTAAAGCTGCGCTGTTAGCGTATTGTAGGCGCTTTAAAATACCCGTTATCACCACAGGCGGTGCTGGTGGGCAAATCGACCCAACAAAAATTCAAGTAGTGGACTTGGCTAAAACAGTTCAAGACCCGTTAGCGGCTAAGTTGCGAGAACGCTTAAAATCCGATTTTAACGTCGTTAAAAATGGAAAAGGAAAGCTTGGGATTGATTGTGTTTTTTCTACCGAACAGCTTGTTTATCCACAAAGCGACGGTACTGTGTGTGCGGCAAAAAGCACTGCGGATGGTTCAAAGCGAATGGACTGCGCTTCAGGCTTTGGTGCGGTTACTATGGTTACGGCTAGTTTTGGGTTTATTGCTGTTTCACATGCACTTAAAAAGATGATAGCAAAATCACAACGGGAAATGGAAAAACAGTAAAGTGAATGAGGCTATTGCTATAGATAGCCTCATCCAATGAATTATGCAGGCGTCATTTCATTAGCAATATTTTGAATTGCAGTAATGAGTGACTGAATACCATTTTGGCGCGATTCACTGAGCTGCCCAGGTAAGCCGGTTTGAGTTAGTAAGTGATTAAAATCAATTTCCATAATCTCTTTCGCTGTTTTTTGTTCAACTGCAGCTAACAAAATGGCAAATAATCCTTTCACTACTCGGCCTTCACTATCCCCATAAAAATGAAATGTTTCATCATCATTCAGTAGTGCGCCAATCCAAACACGGTTTTCACAGCCTTTAACTTCTTGAGTTTGCAGCTTTTCATCATCAGACAATGCTGGCAACTTTCTCGCCAATTGAATTAATAAACGATATTTATCTTCCCATGCTTTATGTGTGGAAAACTGTTCAACTATTTCTTGAATTTTTATCTCTGTACCGAATGGGTGCGGAGCAAGTTCATGGTTAGTCGAAGTCATTAGGCTTCCTTTATTGATTTATTCATTGAGTATAGAAAGTGAAACAGTAACTGCATCGATAAATTTATCGACATCTTGCTGGTTATTGTAAGGCATCATTGAGATGCGCAAGCAGCCACTTATATTTAATGCATCCATTAATGGTTGGGTGCAATGTTGACCATAGCGTAATGCAATATTTTGCTCGGTCAAGAGGGCTCCCAGATCACTATGGTGAACATCTTTGAAGTTAAATGATAGCAAAGGAGAATGAGGTACACTATAGCTAATAAAGCCGGGTAGCGCCGACAGTTTTTTAGCTGCATATTCGATTAATGAGCAAGTATATGTTTCTGCTAGTGTTAAATTTATTTCTTCCAGCCACTCTAAAGTAGCCGAAAAGGCAATTACCCCTGCAATATTCGGTGTTCCTGCTTCGAATCGTTGGGGAATAGGGGCAAGAGTGAAATTATCAAATGTGACGTGAGTCAACATTTTTCCTCCACCATGCCAAGGAGTCATTTGCTCTAAAAGTTCTGTTTTGGCGTAGCAAACCCCAAGCCCAGTCGGCCCATATAACTTATGTGCTGAAAATACATAGAAATCGATATTTAGCTCACTGACATTTATAGGGCTATGAACGACACCTTGTGCTCCATCAACAACGACTAGCGCCCCTACTTGGTGAGCAAGTTGAGTCACCATCTGTATATCTGGCTGATAGCCAGTTACATTAGACATTTGTGTGATAGCGATGACTTTCGTTTTTTCCGATAATTTAGATTTGAGAACATCAAGGTTCAACGTCAGATTTTTTTCAACCGGCCATTTTATAATTTTGGCGCCAGTTTGCTGTGAAAGCATAATCCAAGGTAATAAATTTGAATGATGTTCTATTTCGCTGACAATAATTTCATCGTTAGGCTGTAATCTTGAGCGAAAATAACCTTGTGTAATTAAATTAATTGATTCTGTTGTCCCGCGAGTCCAAATAATATTTTTTTCACTTGAAGCATGAATATATTTCGCCGCACGAATTCGACCTAGTTCATAGTTACGGGTTAATTTTAATGATTCAGGTGATTGCCCGCGATATACCGAACTGCCTGACAAGCGATAATAGTCATTTGATGCATTGATCATGGCAATGGGCTTTAATGCTGTAGCTGCACTATCAAAAAATAGTGTTGGTGAGTCTATCGCTGGAAAAGCGAGACGAAATGTGGCGGCGCTGAAATGATCCATGAGTATTTTCTTTTTAGTCAAAATTTCAATGTGATTTGATATTACTGAGTGCTGTATTAATGGATTGTACATTTATTAGTACATTTATGGTTATAGTACATTTATGGTTATTTCTGATTAATTTAAACGCATCATTTTTTAATCTAATCATTGAAATATTTTGTTACGTTTGGTATTAATTGTTAGCATTATTCTCGATGTGGTTTCAAGATGATTCAGTGTTTTGCATTACAATACAATGCCTTTAACTTATAAAGTTATTTTTTTCAGCACTTAGTAAATAATTTTCAAGATTTATCTTAAATATCTTACTGATAGTTTTTTCGGTACACTAGTAATTATCTATAGATATCTGTATTTGTTAAGTTAAATTGTTTAAGTAAATACCATTAAAATATTAAAAAAAGAGTAAAAAAAAGCACCGCGCGTTGGCGGTGCACTATATAAAATCACTATGGACAGACAGGGTAAATGTACAGGAAGTGAAAAAACAGTAGCTAAAGCTACAAAGGTCTGGTTCAACCAGACAACTTGCAAACACAACATCACAACCACAAAGCCAAAAGTTTCAAAGTAACTAAACTCTGTAACTTTTCGTTCCGGCTTAGGAAGTGTGCATACTATAGGTATTTACTAGCGTATCCTCAAGGGACAAATTATAATGCTTCGGATGAAAAAAACTAATGCATAACAAGATGCCAAGTAGAAGTGATTATGTCTAAAAGATTACCGCCCCTAAATGCTCTGAGAGTCTTTGATGCTGCAGCTCGTCATTTAAGTTTTACTAAGGCAGCAGAAGAATTATTTGTAACTCAAGCGGCCGTTAGCCACCAAATGAAAAGTTTGGAGGATTTCCTTGGGTTGAAATTGTTTCGCCGACGCAATCGTTCATTGCTATTGACAGAAGAAGGTCAAAGCTATTATCTTGATATTAAAGAGATTTTCTCTTCTTTGAACGAGGCGACACGTAAATTACAAGCTAGAAGTGCAAAAGGGGCATTAACGGTGAGTTTATCCCCAAGTTTTGCGATTCAGTGGCTGGTACCAAGGCTTTCTGGTTTTAATCAAGCCTATCCCGGAATTGATGTGCGGATCCAAGCTGTAGATAGAGAAGAAGATAAATTGGCAGATGACGTTGATGTCGCTATTTTCTACGGTAAAGGTAATTGGCCTGGGCTAAGAACAGACAGGCTTTATGCTGAATATTTAATGCCAGTATGTTCACCATCTTTATTAACAGGGGATCGCCAACTAAAAAATCCTGAGGATTTAGCAAAACATACGTTACTTCACGATTCTTCACGAAGGGACTGGCAAGCATATGTTAAGCAACTAGAGTTACAAAATGTAGTTAATGTACAGCAAGGTCCTATTTTTAGTCATAGCGCTATGGTTATTCAAGCCGCGGTTCATGGCCAAGGAATTGCACTAACGAATAATGTGATGGCTAAAAATGAAATTGATGCAGGGCGCTTAGTTTGTCCCTTTAGTGAGGTATTAGTTAGTAAAAATGCATTCTACTTAGTTTGCCAAGAAAATCAGGCTGATTTAGGCAAAATAGCTGCATTTCGCCAATGGATTCTTGGGCAGGCTGCAAGTGAACAAGAGAAATTAGGCTTTATTACGGGTGACCAAGATGTGGCGCTTATTCAGTAATCAAGTATTTAAATAAAAGGTGTTACTGTGAATAGTCGTTTGATGTTAATTTTCGCTGGAATTAGTGGTTTCTTTACTGTTGCTTTTGGGGCTATTGGTTCACACGCGTTATCGTCAATTATGAGTGTCCACCAAATGGACTGGATTGAAATCGGGCTACGTTATCAAATGTTGCATACTGTTGCATTGATGGTGCTCGGGGCAATTCTATTACGTAAAATTATTCTGTGGTTCTACTGGTCAGGTGTGTTTTTCTCTGTTGGGATACTTCTTTTTAGCGGTAGCCTTTATTGTATGGCACTATTGCAGGTAAAATACTTTTCTTATTTTACGCCAATAGGTGGTGTATGTTTCCTAATTGGTTGGCTGTTAGTGGTTATTGGCGCTATGCGTCTAAGGAAATCGGCGTCACGCAATGAGTAATAAAATTGCACTATATTGCCGTCCAGGCTTTGAAAAAGAATGTGCAGCAGAGATTACAGATAAAGCTGGGCAAAAAGAAATTTATGGTTTTGCCCGCGTAAAAGAAAATAGTGGTTATGTTATTTTTGAGTGCTACCAAGCAGAAGATGCGGATACACTCGCACGAACGTTACCTTTTCGAGAATTAATTTTTGCTCGTCAAATGATTGTAATAGGGGACTTACTTAAGGATTTACCGCCTGAAGACCGTATTACCCCGATTGTAAATGCATTGAGTCAGCAAGTTGTGCGGGCAGGAGATCTCCGTGTTGAAGTTGCTGATACCAACGAATCGAAAGAATTGCTAAAGTTTTGCCGCAAGTTTACGGTACCTTTGCGTAATGCATTACGTAAAGAAAAAATCTTATTACCACTTGAAAATTTTAAGCGACCAGTTATTCATGTATTCTTTATTGCTCCAGGTTGCTGCTATACCGGGTATTCATATACTAATAATAGTTCGAATTTCTATATGGGGATCCCAAGGTTAAAATTCCCATCAGATGCCCCGAGCCGTTCAACCTTAAAACTTGAGGAAGCTTTCCATGTCTTTATTCCTTATGAAGAATGGGAGGAGCGTCTAGCAAGTGGAATGAAAGCTGTAGATCTTGGAGCATGTCCAGGGGGATGGACTTATCAATTGGTGAAACGCAGTATGATGGTCGATGCTGTAGATAATGGTCCTATGGCGGAAAGCCTTATGGATACAGGGCAAGTTAAGCATCACCGTGAAGATGGTTTTAAATTTAAGCCTACTTCCCATAACATCACTTGGTTAGTCTGTGATATGGTCGAAAAACCAGCTAAAGTTGCTGCATTAATGACGGATTGGCTTGCTCAAGGTTGGTGCCGAGAGGCCATTTTTAACTTAAAATTGCCGATGAAAAAGCGCTATGAAGAAGTCTCACATATCTTAGAAAAGATGAAAATACAGCTTAAAGAACAAGGCGTTAATGTGTTGATTCAAGCGAAGCAGCTTTATCATGACCGAGAAGAAGTGACTGTACATGTGATGAGGGTATGGTCGGCGAATCCGATGGCACGTGAGTATTATTAATTCATAAATTCAGTCAATAAAAAGGCCACTAATGAAGTGGCCTTTTTATTTCTACTAGTTGGTTGTATAACGCAGCTGATTTAAATTTCCTTGGAGCACAATATCGGTTCTTAACGTCGCAATATCTCGGCAAATCAATGCAATCTCCTGCTGATTGATTAGCTTTTTCTGCCATTTCTCTTCAATTTTATCTAAATTGGCAAATATATTTTCAATTGAGTGGTATTGCTGCAAGAGTATTGTCGCACTTTTGGGGCCAATGCCCGCGACACCAGGAACTTTACTACTACTGATCCCAGCAAGTCCCCAATAATCAGGGAGCTGCTCAGGAGAAACGCCAAATTCCTTTTCAATAAAAGGGATATCAAGCCAGCGCTTTTGAAAATAATCGCGAATTCTTAAGTTAGGGGCAAGTAGCTGGCAGTAACCTTTATCTGTGGATACGATGGTGACAGTGTGCCCCGAACCTGCAATACGTGTTGCTAAGGTAGCGGCTAAATCATCGGCTTCATCTCCTTCAGACTGCCAACAGTGAATCCCTTTTTCTTTAAATAAGGCTATTAATACGGGGAGCTCAGTATGCAAATCTTCAGGCATAGGTTGCCGACCTGCTTTGTAATCGGGCAGTTTTTCATGACGCCAGCTTTGATGACGCCCTTCTTCATCGAACACCGCAACAACGTGTGTGGCATTAGTGTGGGCTATCAACTGCGATATTGCAGATAAACAAGTTTCTCCACACGGGCTTCCTTGCACCGCGTGGATACGGCGTATTAAGTTTAATGCATCAATAATTAATAAGTGGATCATAAATACGCCATCATTTACTTATTTCACGATTTCATAGCAAGGTTCATATGCCGTACCACCCGGTAATTTCATACGATGTTGCTCAACGAAGCCTTGTAATAGCACATCCATACGCTTCATTAGCTCACTATCGCCGTGAATTTTGAATGGTCCATGCTTTTCTATGGCTTTCATACCAAATTCTTTCACGTTACCAGCCACAATACCGGAGAAAGCACGGCGTAAATCTGAAGCCAATTTTTCAGGGGCTTGCCCTGGATGGAGGTTCAGTGATGCCATATTTTCATGCGTTGGTTCGAATGGATGCTGTAAATCGTGAGCAATTTTAATGGACCAGTTAAAGCTATAGGCATCGCCGGTGCTACGGCGATTTTCTTTAACTTGTGGCATGCTACGTTTCATTACACGAGCGACTTCTGGTGCATCGTCAATAATAATTTGGTAATGCTTACTGGCTTCATCACCTAAAGTGTGACGAATAAAATCGTCTAACACTTCAAAGTATTCTGCACTTTCTTTTGGACCCGTTAAAATCAATGGTAGAACTTGTTCACTGTTGGCTGGGTCCATCAAGATACCAAGTAAATAAAGCAACTCTTCAGCGGTACCAACACCACCAGGGAAGATAATAATCCCATGACCTAATCGAACGAATGCCTCTAAACGTTTTTCGATATCAGGCATAATGATGAGCTCGTTCACTAATGGGTTTGGTGGCTCAGCAGCGATAATTGAAGGTTCAGTTAAACCGATAAAACGGCTATTTTTGTATTGTTGTTGGGCATGGCCAACAGCGGCACCTTTCATTGGTGCTTCCATCGCTCCCGGGCCACAACCAGTACAGATATTGAGTTCACGCAAGCCAAGCTCGTTACCGACCTTACGGCCATATTGGTATTCAATTTCATTAATTGAGTGGCCCCCCCAGCAAACAATCATACTTGGGTCTTCATCAATATGTAGTGCGCGAGCATTACGTAATATAGAGAAAATCATATTGGTGATATGCGTGCCGTTTTCGAGGTCTAGATTAAATTGTTCTTTGGCATGCGTAATCTGCGCATGAACAAATAAAATGTCACGTAAGACGGCAAACAGGTTTGCTTGTAAGGTGCGGATGATTTTACCATCAACAAAGGCTTTTTCTGGGGGCTCGATAAGTTCAAGCTTAACGCCACGTTCACGACGTAATACATTGATATCAAAATTTTTACTTTTTTCTAATAGCTCTTTGCTGCTATCAGTTAAGCTGCCTGAATGCAAAACGGCTAAAGAGCAATTCCTAAATAATTGGTACAAATCGCTACTGGCCGTGCGTTTTAGCATATCAACTTCAAGTTGAGAGAGTAGATCCATAGATCCTAATGGACTGATATGAGTAATCAAGTAGTACTCCTTTACCCCATGGGTTCTTGATATGTGAATTGTACTGCAAATGTATTAATTACATTTACTTTTCAAGCATATATATTTATTGCCGTGATAAGCGACCTAATTCAGGCGTAAATTCTTCATTACTACGCCATGGGTTTATGTCAAGCCCTCCACGGCGAGTATAGCGTGCGTAAACACTTAATTTTTCAGGTTTACATAATTGCATAATATCAGTGAAAATGCGTTCAACGCATTGTTCGTGAAACTCATTATGATGGCGAAATGAGACCAAGTAACGTAATAAGGCTTCGCGATTAATTTTTGGTCCACGATAGTGGATCTGCACAGAGCCCCAGTCAGGTTGATTGGTAATTAAACAATTTGATTTTAATAAATGGCTCACTAACGTTTCGTCAACAACTTGTTGTTGGGTACAATTCGCCAAATAGTCACGATTAAACTCATAATTATCAATGTCAATTTCTTGCTCATCAATACATGTGCCAAGTAATGGCTGGATAGGTTGATGAGAAAAGTGCTCTAATTTATGGAGTGTAACGCTTACTTGCCCATTAGCACAGCGGCTTAAATCATTTTGCAAAGCGCTTCGCACATTTTCCCAAGTTTCAAAACGCGTTTGGTTAAAACTGTTTAGATAAAGCTTAAAACTTTTAGACTCAATTAAATTTTCGCTATTTGCATCAACACTAATCGAGCCTATCGCTACTTGGGGAACACCACGCTGATTTAGCCATGAAAGCTCGTACATTGTCCAAAT
This sequence comes from Providencia sp. PROV269, assembly GCF_028477785.1. Classification (NCBI taxonomy): domain Bacteria; kingdom Pseudomonadati; phylum Pseudomonadota; class Gammaproteobacteria; order Enterobacterales; family Morganellaceae; genus Providencia; species Providencia sp. PROV269. The sequence goes on from NZ_JAMPLV010000007.1 coordinate 258,349, forward strand.
GTCAGCACCGTGAAATGGAAGCGACTTAGCGTGAATGGCTAAAGGATCACGATTTAAGCTACGAGGGACAGCTTGTAATAATGTGGCATCATACTGGTCATGATAAGCCGTTTTTTTCCCAAGAGTTAAATTATTAAGTGCGGGATTATTCTGATAGTGTGACATAGGAGTCCTTATACTTCATAAACTAAAAATGAGGCTAACAGGTAAAAATTGGGATATTTTCTTCGTCTGTGAACTTCTGTCATAATACCATTTATCGGCAACATTGACGCCTTTCTCTTTAAATTGACTACAAAAAATAGATAATTATGAATACATCACATTCTGCCGCACTACATAATTTTACTCAAAAATATGTTTCACAATGGCATCAACAAACGGGGTTACCTCCTGCCTCAACAGATTTATATGGCATTCCATCTCCCTGTATTGTCCGTACAGGTGAAAATTGGGTTTACTGGGAGCCTCAAGCATTTCCAATAAAGGATGCGAACTTGGATAAAGTCGCGACAGCATTGGAGATTAATTTACAAAGTGATATCCATACTTTTTATACGACACAGCTTGCTGGCGATATGAAAGCCACATTTCGTGATATTACGCTGAGTTTAGTGCAGGTTTGGAATGAAGATGACTTCATCCGTTTGCAAGAGAATTTAATTGGTCATTTAGTCACTCAAAAGCGTTTAAAACTATCCCCCACGCTGTTCATTGCGACTTTAGAGTCTGAGATTGAAATGATATCAATGTGTAATCTCACGGGGGAAATTATATTAGAAAAATTTGGTAGTCAGGACCGGCGTGTACTTTCTTCGAATTTAACAAGTTTTCTGGATGAACTAGGGGTTGTCGTTGAACCTCAGGGGTAAGTATTTTTAAGTGGGTTTGTGTAAGTAAATGCCTACAATTGAACTAAGTAATTTCTTAAAAAATGATCTTTATATTGTAATGATAATTATTTAACTTTTAATTTCATGGCGTTACTATCTGGTATGCGATTTTTGCGTGTTTTACTGTGTTATTGTTTATTTTGCTAGGTTGTTTCATTAATAGATTTAATGCATTCTTATCTCGCTGGACAGGGTAAACTCGTTTAGCTTTTTATACCTTCTTGTGAGGTATAAAAATTGTTTAAAACAAAGCGATGGAACGCGACTAGATGACGAATCTATGAATTTGTTTTAATCAACAGGATGTTGAATGACGGGAAGTCATTTTGCAGGATGCGTAAATTTTAAAGTATGGGCCAGTCAGCTTAGGTTGACTGGCTTTTTTAGTTATGAATCACTCGTAGCTAAGTGGTGTTAAAGTGCTAAAGATAATTTATTAAAATTAATACTCTAAGCTAATTGAATTCTTGGTTAACGAGGTAATAATCTCTTGAGTCATGGCATCGCGTAGTGCTTCCCGGCGGCGAAATTCAGCACGACGCTGGCTTTTCACTGACTCAATATCTCGTACAGGCTCTTGAGTGGGTAATTGGAACCAACCATCAGGTGTTTTCGTTGCACTACATTCTTGCCAAAACGTATCGTAGCTTGATTTCAAATGTTGGCTCTTAATATGGCACTGGTTTGAAATTCCTAATATTGATTTTACCTGAAAGAAGCTTGCTACGGCATAAATGGCTGACATTAATAAGTTTTTTGGTCTCATACCGTGCATCTGTTTAGTAATCAATCTAACTTGGTCGACACTTTGTTCAGTGGAAGGGCCTTGCAAAGAGCATACGTATAGTTGACCTTCAGGGCCAAAGGAAAAGCTCATTAAATAAATATCGTCGCCCGTTTCATTTTTCAAGTGTAAAGTGAGATCGCCTTCCCGAGGGTATTGAGAATAAATCAAAGTTAATTGAGCGAACTCGCCTGATTTTAATTCAATATTTGCGACGATAAGCCCTTTTCGCTTAGCAGAAAACATCGCTTCAATAGCTTCAGGTTTAAATGTCTTTTCAATTAAGTTGAGAGTGTAGCTGGCGGTTAATAGCTTTTGCTTTCCGCTCCAGCTTTTATGTAGATACTTATTTATAGGGCGTTCGATAAAATGAGGAACGCTTTCAATAACTGAAGAAAATTGCGCACTACGGTAGTTTTGGCACATAACTTGATAATGCTGATATTGTGACGAAGGTAGCTTTGAAATACGTATTTTTCTTTTTAATTCAATATAGTTAGAATTTAAAGCTTTCCAGACTTTATTTTCTTTACGCCACTGTTTTAGTCGTCCCATAGATAAACCATTTTGTTGTTAATTATTCTGTAAGTACTAAATTGATAAAACATTTAATCTTACATGTGCTATCTGCAACAAAATATAAACGAATCTTATTAAATGAGTTGTTCGATTAATAGCTACGATAATAATTATTATCGATATGCAAAATAAATAAACTTGTATTTGTTAAGGCTTAACCCCATGTATCCGACAGAATTATGATAGAAAATACCGTATATTTGCTGCAGCCATCACTAAATGAGTTTAAGTATGAATATTGAACAACGTATTATTGAGAAACTTCGTCACTTAGAAGAGGAAATGAAATTAAAATCCCTTTGGAATGAACAGCCACCTTCACCTGAAGCTTTTAACAGCATAGAGCCTTTTTGTATTGATACGATGGAGGCTATAGAGTGGCTGCAGTGGATTTTGATACCTCGTCTTCAAATGTTAATTGAACAAGGGGCAGTACTGCCAACTAATTTTGCCGTCGCGCCTTATTTTGAAGAAGCTTATAAGCATGATGAAGAAGAACAATACACGCTAATTATTAATTATTTGCGTGAATTAGATGGTTTTTTCTCAACGAAGACCAACGGGTAATTTATTGATGTTGGAAATTATTTATCACGACGAATATCTGGTGGCGGTGAATAAGCCTGCGGGTATGTTAGTGCACCGCAGCTGGTTGGACAGTAAAGAAACCGTATTTGTTATGCAAACATTACGTGACCAAATTGGCCAGTATGTTTATCCCATTCATCGCCTCGATAGGCCTACCTCAGGTATATTACTTTTTGCATTATCGAGCGAGGTTGCAAGGCTGTTATCGGCTCAATTTGAAAACCATCAGTTAGAAAAAGTGTATCACGCTGTTGTTCGTGGTTATTTAACCGAAGAGCAAACCATCGATTATCCGCTATTAGAAGAATTAGATAAAATTGCAGATAAACATGCGTCACGTGAACCTGTTCTACAGGAATGCGTTACCCACTGTAAACCGATAGCAACAGTTGAGTGCGCGATTGCGATTGGGCGATATGAAACATCAAGATTTAGTTTAGTTGAGTTAAAACCTGAAACTGGTCGTAAACATCAATTGAGAAGGCATATGTCTCACCTTCGTCACCCTATTATTGGTGATAGCAAGCATGGAGACTTACGGCAGAATAGAGGAGTGAATACACATTTTTCAGTGTCTCGCTTGATGTTACATGCCAGCTTATTAAATTTAAATCACCCAATAACAAAAGAAAATATATCGTTAGTTGCCACGTGGGATACACAATGGTTGTCATTAATTGAGCAATTTGGATGGTCAGATAAAGTTGCAAAATTAGGGATAAACGTCATTAACTCATCAAGTTAACTATGAAATAGAGGGAATGTTATGTCAAAAATAGGCATTTTTGTTGGAACTGTCTATGGGAACTCTTTAGCTGTTGCGGAAACGGCACAAGAAATTTTAGAGCAGCAAGGGCATGAAGTGGTTGTTTTTGATGAGCCCACCTTGAATGATTGGCAACTTTATAATTCAGGCAATGAAATTGCACTTATTGTTACCTCGTCGACAGGGCAAGGGGATTTGCCTGATACAATCGCCCCGTTATATAGCGAAATCAAAGATGTTGTCGGTTATCAACCGGATTTGCGTTATGGCCTAATTGCTTTAGGCGATAGCAGTTATGAAAGTTTTTGTGGCGCTGGTATTCGTTTTGATGAGTTGTTAGCTGAGCAATCAGCAACCCGTATTGGTGATATTTTATTTATTGATGCGATTGAAGTCGATGTTCCCGAGGAGTTTGCTAAGCCTTGGGTTGAAGCATGGGCTGAGTTACTTTAAATGTCTGCGCCGTAGTATTACCAGTATTAATGATAAATATCGGCAGTACTACGGCGCAGTAAATCAATCGTTTCGCCTGTAAATTATTTACGGGTCAATTTTTCTAGATCCGCTTCAATTTCCGCGATCTTGTTTGAAACCACATGTTCAAGATGACGTAAATCATCAAGAATTTTGTGTTTTAAATCAATATCAGTTTGATCTGTTTGGCAAATTTGGTCTAGTTCTTCGATGGCATAACGCAGGTTAGTGTTAATTTCATTAATTTCTTTGAAATTATTATTACCATCCGCAATGGTTTTACGCTGGCGTGGATATTTGAATTTTACGCTTTTAGCGAAAAACTCCCCTTTATCTTTGCGAAAATAAATTTTTAAAATGTCATTATTCGCTTCTTGGCGTAAGGTGTAGCGGTCGATGTCTTGAGGGTTACTGATGCCTAAACTTTTCAAATTATCGTACATGTTAGCTCGCTTTACTGTAGAGACAGAGTCGGTGAACAAAGTGATAGTGTGAGCAGGCCGTAACAATATCGGTCTATTTCTCGTTAAGAAGTTATCTATTCTACCCATCTGGGTGATAGATTGAATGATGTTATTACGCAAACAGCATCATTATAATGAAAAATAAAATAATACAGTTTTATTAGAGGTAAACGGCAAAAGCTACGGACATATTATGCGCGATTTCTAGAAATTGACAAACTTCTCTTTGCAATTAATGCGCTAATATTAAAAGGTAACGCTGATATGGCCACCCGAGTTGCATACGAGTGTATGCGATTCGGGATAGCTTCGATTTTTAACCTAATTACAATGGCTCATGACAAAAACTTATTATAAAAACCAGTAACAGGTTTGGTATGAGATTCTAGGTGATTAATTACTCATCAATCGTTCTTAATAATTCATTAATACCGACTTTGCCGCGAGTTTTCTCATCGACTTTTTTAACAATGACTGCGCAATATAGGCTATAGCGACCATCTTTTGATGGTAAATTTCCCGATACAACCACGGAACCAGCAGGGACTCGGCCGTAATGAATTTCACCTGTTTCACGGTCATAGATTTTGGTGCTTTGTCCCAGATAAACCCCCATTGAAATAACGGAGCCTTCTTCAACAATCACCCCTTCGACCACTTCGGAACGAGCACCAATAAAGCAGTTGTCTTCAATAATCGTTGGGTTGGCTTGTAGTGGCTCTAAGACACCGCCAATACCCACGCCACCAGATAAATGCACGTTTTTACCAATCTGCGCACATGAGCCCACGGTTGCCCATGTATCCACCATGGTGCCTTCATCAACGTAGGCACCAATATTGACATAAGATGGCATTAATACGCTATTTTTAGCGATATAAGCGCCTTTACGTACAGCCGCTGGAGGAACAACTCGGAAGCCTTCTTTCTCGAAGCGAGCTTGGTCATAATCTGCAAATTTCATCGGCACTTTATCGAAATAACGGCTTTCTGCACCGTCAATCACTTGGTTATCTTGAATGCGAAAGGATAACAAAACCGCTTTTTTCAGCCATTGATGGGTAACCCAAACACCGGCAATTTTTTCAGCTACACGCAATTTGCCGCTATCGAGTAATGCAATGGTATCTAGCACGGCTTGTTTTACCGAACTTGATACAGTATTTGGTGTGATACTGGCTCGCTCTTCGAACGCTTGTTCAATGATCGCTTGTAAATGCTGCATTGATTGTATTTTCCTCTTGAATGACATAAAAGTGAACGTTCACCATGAAAATGTGATGGACGCTATATTTTATCCTTCGATTTTAGGGTTTCTGTCAACCTTTCTGATAACTCTTGTTGCATATTTTTAGTCAACGCTTTGTGATCTTTATCTGCTAACACAAAGAAATCTTCCACTTTTTCGCCAATTGTGGTGATGCGCGCGCCATACAGAGAAATTTCCATTTGAGCAAAAATATGACCGATGCGAGCTAATAAACCAGGTTGGTCCAAAGCGAACAACTCCATATAAGTGCGACGTTCGTTAGTGGAATGTAGAAAATTAACTTTTGTTGGCACGGTAAAGTGACGTAACTTTGACGGTAAAGTACGTGGCTTAGGGAGTGAAATTTCGGGTTGCTGAACGGCTAATAACAACATTTTTCGAATATGATCGTATCTGTCTTTGGATAGGGGGCTACCGTTAGGCTCAAGTACGACGAAGGTATCCATGGCCATATTGTCTTTGTTAGTAAAAATTTGAGCACTGTGAATGCTTAAATTTCGTCGATCTAATTCGCTGGCGACAGCGGCAAATAAATGGGGTTTATCATGGCACCAAATGAAAATTTCTGTTCCGCCATGTTTAGGTTGCGTGCTGATTAACACTAAAGGCTGGCTCAAATCATGGGCTAGTAGGTGCTTAGCATGCCATGCTAATTGGGATGGAGTGTGACGTAAAAAATAATCTGCATGGCAACGAGACCATAACCCTTGTAGTTTTTCTTCATCAATGGATGATTGGCGCAGTAATGATAAAGCCTGATAACGATGGTGACGAATGCGTTCACGTAAGTCAGGGGTGCTTTGCATGCCTTGATTTAACTGGTGTTCTGTTGATAAAAATAGTTCACGAATTAAACTTTGTTTCCAACTATTCCACAGCGTGCTATTTGTCGCACAAATGTCAGCGACAGTTAGACACATCAGGTAGTTAAGCCGTGAAACGGTTTTTACTTCCCCTGCAAATTGTTTAATGACATCAGGATCTTGGATGTCGCGTCGTTGAGCGGTTACTGACATCAATAAGTGATTTTTCACCAACCATGACGCCAATTCAGCTTCTTTGGTAGAAAAATCATGTAGTAAGGCAAAATCATAAACAAACTCAGAGCCGAGATCGGAGTGATCTCCTGAGCGGCCTTTAGCAATATCGTGGAAAATCGCTGCTAATCGTAAAAGCTCAGGTTGCAATAATTTGGGATAAACACTAACGCAAAGAGGGTGATCTCGTCGGTTTTCTTCTAAGGTAAAGCTATCAATTTTTTGCAGCGCACGAATAGTATGTTCATCAACGGTATATGCATGGAATAGGTCGAATTGCATTTGCCCGACAATATTGCTCCATAGCGGTGTGTAAGCGCTTAATACACTATGAAGGTGCATGGGAACAAAGGCACCTTTGATTGCTCTGGGGTGGCGTAGAATTTTGATAAACAGTTTTCGGGCTTCAGGAATTTCACATAATGGCACTGAAAGGTTACGGCGTGCATAACGAAGCTGACGTAATGTGGTGGAATAGATCCCTGTAATATTTGGATAGCGAGCCATTTGATAAAACATTTTTAAAATAGCAGCTGGTTGCTTAATAAATAATTCTTCATCAATAACATCAATCAATGACCCGCGTAATTGGAATAGCGAATCAATAGGGCGTGGTTTTTCGTTAGGGTTAAGCGTTAAAATGGCCTCATCAAATAATTGTAATAGCATTTGATTGAGTTCTCTCACCCGGCGAGTGACACGATAGAAATCTTTCATCATTCGTTCAACGGGTTGGTTTTTTTCGCCCTCATAACCCAGTAACCGAGCTACACTAAACTGGCGGTCAAATAGTAGACGATTATCATGACGTTTCACCACTAAATGGAGCGCAAAGCGAATTTTCCATAAAAACATTAAGCACTCTTTGAGTTCTTGGCGCTCTTCTTCGGTGAGAAAGCCAAAGCCCACCATTTCATCGACGGTGGTTGCGCCAAAATGGCGCCTGCCGACCCACAGTAATGTATGGATATCTCGCAATCCCCCTGGGCTACTTTTAATATCAGGTTCTAAATTATAGCTGGTGCTATGGTAGCGTTGATGACGTTCTTGTTGTTCTTCAATTTTTGCAGCAAAAAAGACCGCGGAAGGCCAAAAATCATCGCTAAAAATGGTTTTTTGTAATTGTAAAAACAGGGTGACATCACCACAAATTAGCCGTGATTCAATGAGATTAGTTGCAGTGGTTAGGTCTGCATTTCCGGCTTCAATGCATTCAGCCAGCGAACGAACACTGTGGCCGATATCAAACCGTAGATCCCACAATAGAGTAATAAATTGCCCAATTTCGCTAGCAATGTGCTCTGGAAGAGGGGTTTTGCTTAACACTAAAATATCAATGTCAGAAAGTGGGTGCAATTCATGGCGTCCATAACCCCCAACAGCGATTAGTGACATATCTGGTTGCTTATCAAATTGAAAGGATTGCCATAATCGCGTTAGTAAGGCATCAAGATAGTCACTACGTAAGTGAATGAGATCGACAACATCTTTACCTTGCTTGAAAGCCTCTTCGAGCCACTGATCAAAATTATCGACATGTTGCCTTAATGAATTCAGCTCAAGGTCATGAGTACTAAATTGATTAGGGGGTAGGTAGGAAGCTGAATTTACAGTCATCTTTATCTTTCCGTATTGATAGCAATAGGGGTTAGCTACCAGCTTACGGTTTTTTGATAAAAATGAACAGAGGAAGAGCCTTCGGTTAGGAAGGCTCTACAGAGAAGATTATTCGTTAACTAATACCGCAGAGATAAATGGTTCTTCTTCTTTACGCAGTGTGAGGATTTCACAGCCGTTATCCGTCACAACTAACGTATGTTCATATTGGGCAGACCAGCCGCGGTCTTTGGTTTTTACTGTCCAACCATCTTTCATGGTACGAATACGGTGATCGCCTGTATTGACCATAGGCTCAATGGTAAAAGTCATCCCTTTTTGCAGGACTACGCCACTGTCGTCAGCGTCGTAGTGTAGAACTTGTGGTTCTTCATGAAAACCTTGGCCAATGCCGTGGCCGCAATATTCACGCACAACAGAGAAATCTTGTTTTTCGACAAATTCTTGAATGGCTTTACCCAAAGTTCGTAAGCGAATACCCGGTTTAACCATACGAATTGCCAAATACAAGCTGTCTAGTGTGACTTGGCAAAGGCGCTCACCTTGAATCGTCGGTTTACCAACGATAAACATTTTGGAGGTATCGCCATGGAAGCCATCTTTGATGACGGTAACATCAATATTGACAATATCGCCATCTTTCAAAATTTTATCATCACTAGGAATGCCGTGGCAGATGACATCATTGACGGATATACAAACTGATTTAGGAAAACCGTGATAATTCAGGCACGCAGGGATAGCTTGCTGTACGTCAACAATATGTTGATGACATAGGCGATCTAATTCACCTGTACTAACTCCCGGCACAACGTGCGGAGCAATCATTTCTAATACTTCTGCGGCTAAGCGGCCAGCAACGCGCATTTTCTGAATATCTTCTTCAGTTTTGATAATAATAGCCATGAGTGTAGTCCATTCATGCCAACATTGATTAAAGGCATGTTAAAAAAGAGGGGTAAAAATAGGGAGCCCATTTTACATCGATGAGACATATGGTAACAGCCACCGCATTTTCTGCCAACTAGCTATCGAACGGATTCGAAAGTCGAAGTTACTTTATAGTAGATAAGGAAAGGAGCAGAGCTTGTTCATTTTGAGCTTTTAACAGCACAAAATGCAAAGTAATAATGAAGGTCATCTAGAAGGCATTGCAAAAATAAGGCTTTTTTATCTTGCCAAATAGTGTCTATAATTGAGCTGAGCAATGGTTAAATATTGCTCAGCTCAATAGCTTTAAATCAAATCTACTTTTAGGCACTTTTGTGAGCGAAAAAAACAACAAAAGTTGGCTTCTAAGTTGGTTTTATGGTATAAAGCGCGCCGGCAATCCATATTATTTCTTATCACCATCATCGAAATGTCATTTTATGGCGTCAAGATGAGGCCACTGATAAAATATTGGATGTGCGAAACTTAAAACTCAATTGTGTAATAACACACACAAATCGACACGTGCACCGGGGTGCTCTTATGCGTTTTTTAACGCAGCTTTGGAGTCGGTAGCATGGGATTTGTGGAGGCATAACCCCAATTACTTAAATACAGAGGTATTAAATGGCAACTGTTTCCATGCGCGATATGTTACAAGCAGGCGTACACTTTGGTCACCAGACTCGTTACTGGAACCCAAAAATGAAACCTTTCATTTTCGGTGCGCGTAATAAAGTTCATATCATCAACCTGGAAAAAACTGTTCCAATGTTCAACGAAGCTCTGGCTGAGTTGACTAAAATTGCTTCTCGTAAAGGCAAAATTCTGTTTGTCGGTACTAAACGTGCTGCAAGCGAAGCCGTTCAAGAAGCTGCTAACAGCTGTGATCAGTATTTCGTTAACCACCGTTGGTTAGGCGGAATGTTGACTAACTGGAAAACCGTTCGTCAGTCAATCAAACGTCTGAAAGATTTAGAAATTCAATCACAAGACGGTACTTTTGACAAACTGACTAAGAAAGAAGCGCTGATGCGTACTCGTGAACTTGGTAAGTTAGAAAACAGCTTAGGCGGTATCAAAGATATGGGCGGTTTACCTGACGCTCTGTTCGTTATCGATGCAGACCACGAACACATTGCTATCAAAGAAGCAAACAACCTGGGTATCCCAGTATTTGCTATCGTTGATACTAACTCTGATCCAGACGGTATCGACTTCGTTATCCCTGGTAACGATGATGCAATCCGTGCAATCAAACTGTATCTGGGCGCTGTAGCAAGCACCGTTCGTGAAGGTCGTTCACAAGATCTGGCTGTTCAAGCAGAAGAAAGCTTAGTAGAAGCTGAATAATAAGGCTCAAACCCTTATTTAGGTATTGCTATACAGGTACTGCTATATGTTAGAAGGGGCCTGATTTAGGCCCCTTTTATATATGAATCAGAACTATCCACGTGGGGAAGACTCTCACGGGGAATATCGAGGAATAAATCACATGTCTGGAATTACCGCTGCATTGGTAAAAGAACTGCGCGAACGTACTGGCGCAGGTATGATGGAATGTAAAAAAGCACTTGTTGAAGCTAATGGCGACATCGAATTAGCGATTGATAACATGCGTAAATCAGGTCAAGCAAAAGCGGCTAAAAAAGCAGGTCGCGTTGCAGCTGAAGGTGTTATCCTGACGGAAGTTTTCAACGGTGGTAAAACAGGTGCTCTGGTTGAGCTGAACTGTGAAACTGACTTCGTTGCTAAAGATGCAGGTTTCTTAGCATTCGGTAAAGAAGTTTTAGCTTCTGTTGTCGCTGACAAAAATGCTGACATCGATGCACTGAAAGCAAAATTCGAAGAAGCTCGTACAACATTAGTTGCGAAAATTGGTGAGAACATCAATATTCGTCGCGTTGCTATTCTGGAAGGCGCACAAGTAGGTAGCTACCTGCACGGTGCTCGTATTGGTGTTTTAGTTGCGGCTGAAGGCGCTGACGAAGAGTTACTGAAACACATCGCTATGCATATCGCTGCAAGCAAACCTGAATATGTAACTCCAGATGATGTTCCTGCTGATGTTGTTGCTCACGAGCATCAAATTCAGTTAGACATCGCAATGCAATCTGGTAAACCACGCGAAATCGCTGAAAAAATGGTTATCGGTCGCATGAACAAATTCACTGGCGAAATCTCTCTGACTGGCCAGCCTTTCGTAATGGACCCAAGCAAATCTGTTGGTGACTTACTGAAAGAGAAAGGTGCTACTGTTTCTGGTTTCCTTCGTTTCGAAGTAGGTGAAGGTATCGAGAAAGTTGAAACTGACTTTGCAGCAGAAGTTGCTGCGATGAGCAAGTAATCAACTAAGGGCCGCCAATTGGCGGCTCTGTTTTATATACGTATATTCCCCGGATGTTAGCGTCATCGGCATACGCTAGAATTTGTGTGTATAAAAAAATTATATTTAAATTAATTAAAAATTTTAGGTACGTAGAACCGTGTGATTCTACGTGTGTTACCCCAATAAATATCTGTTAGGACAGAACACCATGGCAACCAATGCAAAACCCGTTTATCAGCGTATTCTGCTTAAATTAAGTGGCGAAGCCTTACAAGGCGCAGAAGGTTTTGGTATCGATGCTAGCGTTTTAGATCGTATGGCTCAGGAAATTAAAGAACTCATAGAACTGGGTATACAGGTCGGTGTGGTTATTGGCGGTGGTAACCTGTTTCGTGGTGCTGGTTTGGCACAAGCTGGCATGAACCGTGTTGTCGGAGACCACATGGGAATGCTAGCAACGGTGATGAACGGACTCGCGATGCGTGATGCATTACATCGCGCCTATGTGAATGCAAGACTGATGTCTGCGATCCCACTTAACGGTGTCTGTGATAACTATAGCTGGGCAGAGGCCATTAGCTTGTTACGTCACGGCCGCGTTGTTATTTTTTCGGCAGGAACAGGAAACCCATTCTTTACAACAGACTCCGCTGCGTGCCTACGTGGTATTGAAATTGAAGCGGATGTTGTGTTAAAAGCAACAAAAGTTGATGGTGTTTATTCAGCAGACCCTGCTAAAGACCCTGACGCAGTTCTTTATGAAAATCTGAGCTACCAAGAAGTGTTGGAACGTGAACTTAAAGTGATGGACTTAGCAGCATTCACATTAGCACGTGACCATAACTTACCGATTCGTGTATTCAATATGAATAAACCGGGCGCTTTACGACGCGTTGTTATGGGCGAAAATGAAGGAACTCTGATTTCTCACAATTAATACTCAGAGACATGACCTGAGTTTAAATGTATTATCTAATATAAATTCAGACAATTTAAGCGAGGTCGCATGCGGCCTTTAATAACCAGTTCTTAAGGGTTGAAAACGTGATTAACGAAATCCAAAAAGATGCTCAAGACCGTATGGAAAAGAGCCTTGAAGCATTCAAAAACCAAATTAGTAAAGTTCGCACAGGCCGTGCATCTCCAAGCCTATTAGATGGCATTACTGTTGAGTACTACGGTTCAGCGACACCTTTGCGCCAATTAGCTAACGTCACTGTTGAAGATTCACGGACATTAGCTATTTCGGTTTTTGACCGTAGCATGTCACCAGCGATTGAAAAAGCAATCATGGCATCAGATTTGGGCCTGAACCCGTCATCAGCGGGTACTGTTATCCGTGTTCCACTTCCTCCATTAACGGAAGAACGTCGTAAAGACTTAATTAAAGTGGTCCGTGGTGAGGCAGAGCAAGGTCGTATCGCAGTTCGTAACGTTCGCCGTGACGCTAACGACAAAGTTAAAGCGTTACTGAAAGATAAAGAAATCAGTGAAGATGACGAACGTCGTTCACAAGATGATATCCAAAAACTGACTGATAGCTACATCAAGAAAGTTGATGAAGCATTAGCGCAAAAAGAAGCAGAGTTGATGGAATTTTAATCCATCATAATAATAAAGCCACCAATGCAGACGGTAAAAGTGTGCGTTAGCGTGGCTTTATTATTTTTCAAGTTTATTAAAAAATCCTTTCTAACCTCTAAGCTGATATAATCTCAGTATTGAATTAATACAGAGTACTCAATCACTATGAAACGTCTGACAATCCTAGGTTCTACAGGCTCAATTGGTACAAATACACTTTCTGTTGTTCGCCAAAATCCCGAAAAATTTCAAATTGTTGCTTTAGTGGCAGGAAAAAATGTCACTGAAATGGCGAAACAGTGCCTTGAGTTTAATCCGAAATATGTCTCAATGGCGGATGAATTATCAGCAAAAGCCTTAAAAACTATTTTGATTGAGAATAACTGCAAGACTGAGGTTTTGTCAGGAAAACAAGCGGCTATTGACCTTGCGGGCCTTGATGATGCCGACCAAGTTATGTCAGCAATTACCGGAGTTGCCGGTTTACTTCCTACCTTGGCTGCAATACGTAAAGGTAAAAGAATATTATTAGCGAATAAAGAGTCTTTAATTACCAGTGGCCGTTTATTCTTTAATGAGATTCGTAAGCACAATGCAACCGTATTTCCTATTGATAGCGAGCATAATGCTATTTTCCAAAGTTTACCGGAAATTATTCAACGCAATTTAGGCTTTGCTGATTTATCAGCCTCGGGTATTTCAAGTATTGTTTTGACCGGTTCTGGCGGGCCTTTTAGGGATACACCATTATCGCATTTTGATAACGTGACACCTGATGAAGCATGTAACCATCCAAATTGGTCAATGGGACGAAAAATATCAGTTGATTCAGCGACAATGATGAATAAAGGTCTAGAATATATTGAGGCTTGCTACTTTTTTAATGCGAATGCTGAGCAGATGGAAGTAATTATCCATCCTCAATCGGTTATTCATTCTATGGTTCGGTATAAAGATGGCAGCGTGATAGCACAACTGGGTACGCCTGATATGCGCACTCCGATTTCATATAGCATGGCTTATCCTCAACGTATCATATCTGGTGCAAAACCTCTTGATTTTGCAACGCTTTCATCATTAACGTTTGTTCAGCCTGACTACCAACGCTATCCTTGCTTGAAGCTCGCAATCGATGCCTGCCACCAAGGGCAAGCCGCTACAACCGCGCTTAATGGTGCAAATGAAGTGACTGTTGCGGCCTTTCTTGAAGGCAAAATACGCTTTACGGATATAGCAAAAATTAACCACAGTGTATTAGATAGCCAAGTTTTTTCTGAACCTGTTTCAATTGAGGAGGTCTTAGAAATCGACGAGCGAGCACGTAAAAATGCAGAAAAAATAATCGCTCAGACAATTTAACGCTGGTATGTGTTTTATTTAGTTGCTGATAGCCATAATAACTCTTTAATATGTGACGTGTTTAAAAAAAGAAAAATAACATAGCACTACTTTGAGAATTAAGGATGTGTCTTATCAGCAAATTCAATAATAGTAGTTATTATTGGTCTGTATACTCAAAGTGGTACTCACAAGGATTAATATTTAATGAACTCTAGTGGTGAAAATCTCTCTGATTCAATGATGCCTAAGCATGTTGCTATCATTATGGATGGTAATGGTCGATGGGCTAAGCAAAGAGGGAAACTCAGAATTACAGGTCATAAGGCAGGTGTTGAATCTGTCCGTAATTCGGTGCGTTTTGCGGTGAAAAATAAAATTAGTTCGCTCACATTGTATGCATTTAGCAGTGAAAACTGGAGACGACCAGAGAAAGAAGTGAGTTCTCTAATGGAACTATTTGTTTTTGCTCTTGATAATGAAGTTAAAAACCTGCATAAAAACAATGTCAAACTAAAAGTCATTGGTGATATTAGTCGTTTTAGTGAACGCCTCAGAAAAAGAATTGATAAGGCAGAAGCATTAACGCAAAACAACACTGGGCTAAAACTGAATATAGCCGCGAACTATGGTGGTCGCTGGGACATCAGTAACAGTGTAAAACAAGTATTTGCAAAGGTACAAAGTGGTGAACTTTCTATTGATGACATCAATGAAGAAAATATTAATGACCATATTTGTATGCATGATCAAGAAAATGTCGATTTAGTCATTAGAACCGGTGGGGAGCATCGCATTAGCAACTTCCTATTATGGCAAGTCGCTTATGCGGAATTTTATTTCACCAACGTTTTGTGGCCAGATTTTGATGAAATGGTGTTTCAGAGTGCAGTTGATGCTTTTAGTAAGCGTGAGCGCCGTTATGGTGGAGCTGAATCAGATGATGAACTGGGCAAGGAATAGGGGATAGATGTGCTGAAATATCGTTTACTTACTGCGATAGTCTTAATACCGATTGTTATAGCAGCTCTGTTTTTACTTTCCCCAGCAAATTTTGGGCTTGTCGTAATTGCGGTTTGTGCTTTAGGAGCTTGGGAATGGGCACAATTTGTCGGCTGGCATTCACAAGCTAAACGTGTCGGGTTGGCGGTTGTTTTTGCAGCAATATTACTTGCAATGCAATTTTCTATCTCCAATATAAACCAGTTCTCCTCTGAGCCTATGGTTTTGTATGGCCTGTGGGCAGGTCTTATTTGGTGGGTAATAGCGATTATTTTAGTTGTTACCTACCCAGCATCGGCTTCTTGGGGTAAATCAGCAATTATCCGGTTGTTATTTGGCGTGTTAACGATTATTCCATTTTATTGTGGAATGATGGTTTTAAGAACTGTGGGTTATCAAAGTGATACATTCTTCGGTGCTTGGTGGTTACTGTATGTCATGTTGCTAGTTTGGGGGGCAGATTCAGGTGCCTATGCATTTGGTCGTACTATCGGACGCAACAAAATGGCACCTAAGGTATCTCCTGGTAAAACGTGGGAAGGCTTAGTCGGTGGGCTGATAACAGCAGGGATTATCTCATGGTTATTTAGCGCCTTTGCGCCAATCCCTGTGATGCCTGATTATTTACTAGTGACTTCAATTATTGTTGTTGTAGTATCAGTATTTGGTGATTTGACCGAAAGTATGTTTAAGCGTCAATCAGGTATTAAAGATAGTAGCCACTTAATTCCAGGGCATGGCGGTATTTTGGATCGTATTGATAGCCTGACGGCAGCAATCCCTGTTTTTGCTGGGCTAAATTTGTTAATTTTTAACGGTTTTGGTCTTTAGGAAGATACATGGGATTTATTTGGAGTTTAGCTGCATTTATTATCGCGATAGGCGTGTTAATTACAGTACACGAGTTCGGTCACTACTGGGTTGCTCGTCGCTGTGGTGTTTATGTTGAGCGCTTCTCTATTGGCTTTGGCAAAACGTTATGGCGTAAAGTCGATAAACATGGCACTGAGTTCGTTTTAGCCATTATCCCGTTAGGGGGTTATGTCAAAATGCTTGATGAACGTGTTGGAGAGGTTGCTCCTGAGCGTCGTCATCAAGCGTTTAATAATAAAACAGTAGGTCAACGAGCTGCCATTATTAGTGCGGGGCCTATTGCGAACTTTTTATTGGCAATTGTTGTCTATTGGATTGTCTTTATGATTGGCGTTCCTTCTGTGAAGCCTGTCATTGAAGATGTAAAACCAGGTTCTATTGCGGCAATTGCAAATTTTGAATCAAAAATGGAACTAAAATCCATTGATGGCATCGAAACTCCTGATTGGAATTCAGTTCGCTTAGCATTGGTCGGCAAAATAGGTGACCACGAACTGACTGCACAAGTATTACCGAGTGGTTATAATGAACCGATGACAAAAACGGTTGATTTAACGACTTGGCAGTTTGATCCTGAGAAACAAGATCCAATTTTGTCGTTAGGGATAATGCCTGTTTCTGCAAAAATTGACCCTGTTATTCAAAAAGTCACAGAGGGGTTAGCTGGCGAACGAGCAGGTTTACAGAAAGGTGACAGAATAGTCAGTGTTAACGGGGAGGTATTAGGCCTTTGGAACCCAGTAACACTAATTATTCGTAATAACCCAGGTGTACCGTTAAAACTAGAAGTACAACGGTCGCAACAATTGGTTTCACTCACGTTGACTCCTGATAGCCAAGATGGACAACGTGGAGAGAAAATTGGATTTGCAGGCGTAGAACTTTCAGTGTTACCGTTAGCAGATGAATATAAAATGGTGCAGCAATATGGGCCATTCTCTGCGTTTTACCAAGCCAGTGATAAGACGTGGCAGTTAATGAAGTTGACGGTCAATATGATGGGTAAACTGGTTGTTGGGGATGTCAAACTCAATAACTTGAGCGGTCCGATATCTATCGCTAAAGGTGCGGGGGTATCCGCCGAGTCAGGCTTGGTATATTATTTGATGTTTATTGCGCTTATTAGCGTCAATTTAGGTATCATCAATCTGTTTCCATTGCCTGTTTTAGATGGGGGGCACTTGCTCTTCTTATTAATTGAAAAAATTAAAGGAAGTCCAGTGTCTGAGCGAGTACAAGACTTTAGTTTTCGGATAGGTGCAATGGCATTGATTCTGTTAATGGGACTTGCACTTTTTAATGATTTCTCTCGCTTCTAATTTTTATAAGCTGGGGACCAGTAAGGAATACGCATAACAACGATGGCGATGAAAAAGTTGCTCATAGCGTCGCTGCTTTTCGGCAGCGCCACTGCATACGGTTCAGACGGATTCGTAGTTAAAGACATTCGTTTCGAAGGTCTACAACGCGTCGCCGTTGGTGCAGCATTATTGAACATGCCAGTTAGGGTTGGCGATTCAGTTGATAACGATGATATCAGCCGTTCGATCCGTTCCCTATTTTCAACCGGTAACTTCGAAGATGTTAGGGTCCTGCGTGATGGAAACACGCTGATCGTTCAAGTTAAAGAGCGGCCAACGATTGCCAGTATCACCTTTACAGGTAATAAGTCTGTTAAAGATGATATGCTCAAGCAGAACTTGGAAGCTTCAAATATCCGCGTTGGTGAGGCACTTGACCGCACGACAATTGCGAATATCGAAAAAGGTTTAGAAGACTTTTACTATAGCGTTGGTAAATATAATGCAACAGTAAAAGCTGTTGTGACACCTTTACCACGTAACCGTGTGGATTTAAAATTTGTTTTCTCTGAAGGTGTTTCAGCTCAAATTCAGCAAATTAATATTGTAGGTAATAAAAATTACACTACAGCAGAATTAGTTAATAAGCTGCAATTGCGTGATGATGTACCTTGGTGGAACCTTGCTGCTGACCAAAAATACCAGAAGCAAAAACTGGCGGGTGACTTAGAAACTCTGCGCAGTTTTTATCTTGACCGCGGTTATGCACGTTTTAACATTGACTCCACGCAAGTCAGTCTGACTCCAGACAAAAAAGGCATTTATATTACGATTAACATTACTGAAGGCGACCAATACAAAATATCGGGTGTCGAAGTTAATGGTAATACTGCAGATCACTTAACTGAAATCCAAGAACTTATCACTATCACACCGGGAGAGTTATATAACGGTGCTCAAGTGACAAGCATGGAAAACAAAATCAAAGATATGTTTGGCCGCTATGGTTATGCATATCCTCGAGTAATGACACAGCCTGAAATCAACGATGCAGATAAAACCGTGAAATTGCATTTAAATATTGATGCAGGTAACCGTTTCTATGTGCGTGAAATTCGTTTCCAAGGCAATGACACCAGTAAAGACACCGTTTTGCGTCGTGAAATGCGCCAAATGGAAGGGGCATGGCTTGGAAATGACCTTGTTGAACTCGGTAAAGAACGTCTGAATCGTACAGGTTATTTCGAAACTGTTGATGTTGAGACTCAACGTGTACCGGGCAGTCCTGACCAAGTAGATGTTATCTACAAGGTTAAAGAGCGTAATACAGGTTCAATGAACTTTGGTATCGGTTTTGGTACTGAAAGTGGTGTGAGTTTCCAAGTTGGGGTTACACAAGATAACTGGTTAGGTACAGGTAATGCGGTTGGTATTAACGCAAGTAAAAACGACTACTCAACTAACGTTGAATTCTCATTTACTGACCCGTATTTCACCGTGAATGGTGTGAGCTTAGGCGGTCGTATTTTCTATAACGACTTTAGTGCGAAAGATGCGGATCTATCTGGCTATAACAACAAAACGTATGGTCTAGACAGTTTCTTAAGCTTCCCGTTCAATGAAAATAACTCTTTCCGTGTTGGTGCGGGTTACGTTCATAACCGACTTTCAGATATGCGAGCTCAAGCTGCGATGTGGGATTACCTCGACTCTATGGGGAAAAATCCACCAGTTACAGAAAATGGGCGTAATAAAGAAAGTTTTGATGCGGATGACTTTACGCTTAACTTAGGTTGGACTTATAACTCGTTAAACCGTGGTTTCTTCCCAACATCGGGTAATAAAACGAACGTATCGGGTAAAGTAACAATACCTGGCTCTGATAACGAATACTATAAACTGCGCTTTGATACCGCACAGTATTACCCACTGGATGAAGACCAAACTTGGGTAGTTCTGGGGCGTGCACAAGCAGGTTATGGTGATGGTATTGGCAGTAAGCAAATGCCATTCTATGAAAACTTCTATGCGGGTGGTTCAAGCACCATTCGTGGTTTCCGTTCGAATAATATCGGTCCAAAAGCGGTTTACTTGAAGAGAATTAATGGTGTGGATGGCCCTGAGCCAGGAAGCCCATCAAGTGATGCGGTCGGTGGTAATGCGATGTACGCAGCATCATTTGAATTAATCACTCCGACTCCATTTATTGACGAGAAATATTCGAACTCAGTTCGTACGTCTCTGTTCGTTGATGCGGGTACGGTATGGGATACTAATTGGAACAGTATCAATGCTGATTGGCGTAAAGGTATGCCTGACTACGGTAAGGCAACTAACGTCCGTGCTTCTGCTGGTGTTGCTTTACAATGGATGTCCCCTCTTGGACCACTGGTCTTCTCTTATGCGCAGCCGATTAAGGACTACGAAGGGGATAAATCAGAACAGTTCCAATTTAATATTGGTAGAACGTGGTAAGCTATTCCAGTTTCTACTTATGATGGCTCCCATAATTTTATGGGAGCAACCAAAATTTCCAGCCATACGTATGGGTTAAGGAGTTTAGTGTGAAAAAATTGTTGTGTGCAGCGGGTGTGAGTATTGCTTTAGCAATGTCTGCGGGTGCTTATGCTGAGAAAATCGCTATCGTCAATGTTGGTGAAATTTTCCAAAATATGCCTGCGCGTGAAGCCGTTGCTAAACAGCTTGAAAGTGAATTCAAAAGCCGTGCGACTGAGTTACAAAATCTAGAAAAAGATTTGCAAACTCGTGTTGAAAAATTGCGCCGTGATGGTGCAACGATGAAGCAAAGTGAGCGCGAAAAGCTTGAATCTGAACTCATGACTAAACGTGATCAATTCGCTGAAAAAGCTCAAAAATTTGAAGAAGACAACCGTCGTCGTCAAGGTGAAGAGCGTACTAAAATTTTAACTCGTATTCAGAACTCTATTAAGTCTGTTGCCGCTAAAGAAGGCTATGATGTCGTTATCGATGCAAATGCAGTTGCCTATGCAAAAGATAGCGTTGACATTACAAGTCAGGTTCAAAAACAGGTTAAATAATAGATGTCTTCAATTCGATTGGCTGACCTTGCTCAGCAGTTGAATGCGCAATTACACGGTGATGGTGATATTACCATCACCGGTATTGCTCCAATGCATTCAGCGAATAATCAACAGATTACTTTTTTATCTGACAGCCGTTATAGTGACAAATTGGCCGATTGCCAAGCTGCAGCGGTGGTTCTCACAGCAAAAGATCTCGAAGCATGTAAAGTAGCTGCACTGGTAGTGGATAACCCATACCTTGCTTATGCACGCATGGCTCAAATTATGGATACAACGCCAAGTCCGGCTGAAGATATCCACGCATCAGCGGTAATTGCTGATGATGCAAAACTCGGTAAGAATGTCGCAATTGGCGCAAATGCTGTTATCGAAAGTGGTGTTGAACTTGGCGATAATGTGGTGATTGGCGCAGGTTGTTTTGTGGGTAAAAATACACGCATAGGTACAGGGACCCGTTTATGGGCAAATGTCAGCGTGTACCACAATATCGAAATTGGTACACATTGTTTAATTCAATCTGGCACTGTGATTGGTTCAGATGGCTTCGGTTATGCAAATGATCGTGGTAATTGGATCAAAATTCCTCAGTTAGGCACAGTGATCATCGGCGATCGTGTTGAGATCGGTGCAAGCACAACGATTGATCGCGGTGCGTTAGATAACACTGTGATTGGTAATGGGGTTATTATCGATAACCAATGCCAAATTGCACACAATGTCATAATTGGTGATAATACCGCAGTTGCTGGCGGAGTTATCATGGCTGGTAGTTTAAAAATCGGTCGTTACTGCATGATTGGTGGGGCTAGCGTCATCAACGGTCATATGGAAATTTGCGATAAGGTCACAGTAACAGGAATGGGTATGGTCATGAGGCCTATCACTGAACCGGGAGTATATTCTTCAGGAATTCCTTTACAGCCTAATAAAGCTTGGCGTAAAACAGCTGCTTTAGTCTTAAGTATCAATGAGATGAATAAGAGACTGAAACACGTTGAGCGTGAATTAGATAGCCAAAATCAAAAAAATCAGTAATCATTTTGTAATTCAGGCTAAAATAGTTATCTGAGTTACGTTTTCCGGCCTGCCAGTTAACCTAATTTATGGGTTAAAGCAGGCCGATTCATTAATTAAACCGTATTAATAGACAGGAAGAGTATTTCGATGAGTGATAATCATACTCTGAATATAGAAGAAATCTTAGAACTGCTTCCACACCGTTACCCATTCCTTTTGGTTGACCGTGTATTAGATTTTGAAAAAGGCAAATCATTGCGTGCAGTGAAAAATGTGTCATTTAATGAGCCATTTTTCCAAGGGCACTTTCCAAGCAAACCCATTTTTCCTGGCGTATTAATTTTAGAAGCCATGGCACAAGCGACTGGGATCCTTGCGTTTAAAAGCGTTGGAAAATTAGAGCCTGGTGAGTTGTACTATTTTGCAGCGATAGACAATGCGCGTTTTAAACGTCCTGTTCTACCAGGAGACCAAATGGTCTTAGAAGTAGAATTTATTAAAGAACGTCGCGGAGTTGCACGTTTTAAAGGTGTTGCTAAAGTTGATGGAGAAGTGGCCTGCGAAGCAGAAATGATGTGCGCCCGTCGCCGTGAGGTCTGATATGATTGATAATACAGCCTATATTCATCCATCCTCTATCGTAGAAGATGGAGCTATCATCGGTGCCAATGTTCGTATTGGCCCTTTTTGTTATATTGGCGCGAATGTCGAAATTGGCGAAGGTACTGAGTTGAAATCTCATGTTGTCGTTAATGGCCATACAAAAATAGGCCGTGACAATGTGATTTTCCAGTTCGCTTCCATTGGTGAGATTAACCAAGATCTTAAATATCAAGGTGAACCAACACGAGTTGAAATCGGGGATAGAAACCGTATTCGTGAAAGCGTAACTATTCACCGTGGTACAGTTCAAGATGTTGGCCTGACAAAAGTGGGCAACGATAATTTACTGATGGTGAATGTGCATATTGCCCATGATTGTATCATTGGCAACCGTTGTATTATTGCAAATAACGGTACTTTAGGTGGCCATGTAACACTTGGTGATTATGCCATCATTGGTGGTATGACCGCAGTTCATCAATTTTGTAAAATTGGTGCTCATGTTATGGTCGGCGGTTGCTCTGGTGTTGCACAAGACGTGCCACCTTATGTTATTGCACAGGGTAACCACGCAACACCATTTGGTTTAAATCTTGAAGGTTTAAAACGCCGTGGTTTTGAAAAAGAATCACTACATGCTATTCGTAATGCATACAAGGTGTTATATCGTTCAGGTAAATCATTAGAAGAAGCACGTGAAGAAATCGCGGAAGCGGCAAAAGCCAATGAACACGTTAAAGTGTTTAGTGATTTCTTAGAGGATTCAGCACAGTCTAAACGTGGTATTATTCGTTAATCTAGTATTAATGAATCTGGGCCTTTAATAAGGAGCGAATTTCGGTGAATAATAGCCGCCCACTTACTATTGGCCTTGTTGCCGGAGAAACATCTGGTGATATTCTCGGTGCTGGGCTTATCCGTGCACTTAAAGAGCAAATACCAGATGCTCGCTTTGTTGGTGTTGCTGGTCCATTAATGCAAGCGGAAGGTTGTGAAGCTTGGTATGAAATGGAAGAGCTTGCTGTCATGGGCATTGTTGAAGTCCTTGGCCGTCTACCTCGGCTATTATCCATTCGTAAGGATTTAACCCAGCGTTTTACTGAACTACAGCCGGATGTTTTTGTTGGGATTGATGCCCCTGATTTTAATATTACCCTAGAGGGGCGCTTAAAATCGAAAGGTATCAAAACCATTCATTACGTTAGCCCATCAGTTTGGGCATGGCGCCAGAAGCGGGTATTTAAAATTGGTCGTTCAACAAATTTAGTATTAGCTTTTTTACCTTTTGAAAAAGCATTTTACGACCGTTTTAATGTTCCTTGCCGTTTTATCGGGCATACAATGGCGGATGCCATTCCATTACATCCTGATAAACAAGCCGCTCGACATCGGCTGAATATTCCTGAGCATGTTAAATGTTTGGCTTTACTGCCAGGAAGTCGTCATTCAGAAGTCGAAATGCTAAGCGCAGATTTTCTCAATACAGCGAAAATATTACAACGCAATATCCCTGATTTACATATTGTGGTGCCGTTGGTGAATGAAAAACGCCGCCAGCAGTTTGATGAGATAAAAGAAAATACCGCACCTGAATTGCAAGTCCATATTTTAGATGGTCAGGCTCGTGATGCAATGATTGCAGCAGATGCGACTTTGTTAGCATCAGGAACAGCAGCACTTGAGTGTATGCTAACAAAATGCCCAATGGTGGTGGGGTATCGTATGAAACCTTTCACTTTCTGGTTAGCTAAACGGTTAGTGAAAACGCCGTATGTTTCTTTGCCTAATTTGTTAGCAGAAAAAGAAATTGTGAAGGAGTTACTACAAGAGGAATGCCAGCCTGATAAACTCGCACAGCAGTTGCTTCCTCTCCTAGATGGTGGAGAACAGGTTGAAAACCTGAAACAAACTTTTTTACAATTACATCAGCTTATTCGTTGTGATGCAGATAAACAAGCTGCTGAAGCGGTATTAGATATGGTCAAAAATTAATGGAATTTATCTATCCAAAAGCAAATTTAATCGCTGGTGTTGATGAAGTGGGTCGAGGCCCGCTAGTTGGAGCTGTAGTGACCGCGGCAGTGATTCTTGATCCCAATAACCCAATTACAGGGCTGGCAGACTCAAAAAAACTCACCGAAAAAAAACGTGAGAAATTATTTGATGAAATCCAACAAAAAGCGCTGTGTTGGTGCATTGGTCGCGCAGAACCAGAAGAAATTGATAACATAAATATATTACATGCAACTATGTTAGCGATGCAGCGCGCAGTTGCGGGTTTATCTATTGTTCCTGAGTATGTTTTAATTGATGGCAACCGCTGTCCTAAATTGCCAATGCCTTCACAAGCAGTCATTAAAGGCGACAGCCTAGTACAAGAAATTAGTGCAGCATCCATTTTAGCTAAAGTGATTAGGGATAGGGAAATGGTCGAATTGGACAAAACCTTTCCTGAATATGGCTTTGCGAAGCATAAAGGCTACCCAACCGCGTATCATTTAGAAAAATTGGCGCAGTATGGTGCAACCGAATTCCATCGTAAAAGCTTTGCTCCAGTGAGAAGAGCTTTAGACAGCAATAAGTAGGTATTAGGTCGATGGCATCACCTCGTTTTATTCATTTACGTGTTCACAGTGACTATTCCATGATTGATGGGCTAGCCAAAACGGGGCCACTGGTTAAAAAAGTGGCTTCAATGGGCATGCCTGCGTTTGCGATCACCGATTTTACTAACCTTTGTGGGCTAGTCCGGTTTTATGGTGCAGCACATGGTGCAGGGATCAAACCCATTATTGGTGCTGATTTTTATGTGGAAAGTGAACTATTGGGTGATGAAATATCTCACTTAACTGTTTTAGCACGTAATAATGAAGGTTATCAAAACCTTACCCTACTCATTTCTGAAGCGTACCAAAAAGGCTATGGTGCGGTTGGACCAACAATTAAACGTGAATGGCTGGCTAAGCACAAAGATGGTTTGATTCTACTCTCTGGTGGCCGTAAAGGGGATGTCGGGCAATGTCTATTAAGAGGTAATCAAGCTTTAGTGGATGAGTGCCTTGCATTCTATGAAACGCATTTTCCAGATTGCTACTACTTAGAATTAGTCAGAACAGGGCGGCCAGATGAAGAAAGTTATCTGCATGCGGCTGTCGAGTTAGCAACTAAAAAAGGCTTGCCTGTTGTTGCAACGAATGATGTTTGCTTCATTGAAAGTAGTGATTTCGACGCCCATGAAATACGTGTTGCTATCCATGATGGTTTTACATTAGCTGATCCGAAAAGGCCTAAAAATTATAGCCCTCAGCAATATTTACGTTCCGAAGAAGAGATGTGTGAGCTATTTGCTGACATCCCTGAAGCGTTAGAAAACAGTGTAGAGATTGCTAAGCGTTGTAACGTCACGATTCGCCTTGGTGAATACTTCTTACCGCAATTCCCAACAGGGGATATGAAAACCGAAGACTTTTTGGTTATGCGGTCAAAAGAAGGGTTAGAAGAGCGCCTCGAGTTTTTATTCCCAGACGAAAAAGTACGAGCGGAAAAACGCCCTGAATACGATGAGCGTCTGGAAATTGAACTTAACGTGATTAATCAGATGGGGTTCCCCGGTTACTTCTTGATCGTGATGGAATTTATCCAATGGTCAAAAGATAATGGCGTACCTGTGGGGCCGGGGCGAGGTTCCGGTGCGGGCTCTTTAGTTGCTTATGCCCTTAAAATTACGGATCTTGATCCGCTTGAGTTTGACTTGCTTTTTGAGCGTTTCTTGAATCCGGAACGTGTTTCGATGCCTGACTTTGATGTCGATTTCTGTATGGAAAAACGCGACCAAGTGATTGATCACGTAGCCCAAATGTATGGGCGTGACGCTGTTTCACAGATCATTACTTTCGGTACGATGGCCGCCAAAGCGGTTATCCGTGACGTGGGGCGCGTACTTGGGCACCCATATGGTTTTGTTGATAGAATTTCAAAATTAGTGCCGCCAGACCCCGGTATGACACTGGAAAAAGCGTTCGAAGCAGAACCACAGCTACCTGAAATTTATGAGGCTGATGAAGAGGTTAAAGCGCTTATCGATATGGCGCGTAAGCTCGAAGGTGTCACACGAAATGCTGGTAAACATGCGGGTGGGGTGGTTATCGCTCCAACTAAAATTACTGACTTTGCGCCGCTTTATTGTGATGCGGAAGGTAATAACCCTGTCACACAATTCGATAAAAACGATGTCGAATATGCGGGGTTAGTGAAGTTTGACTTCCTTGGTTTACGGACGTTGACGATCATTAACTGGGCGTTGGAAATGATCAACGCGCGTCGAGCTAAGAAAAATTTAGAACCGATTGATATTGCAGCTATTCCGCTACACGATCAAAAAAGCTTTGATATGCTGCAGCGCTCAGAAACCACAGCGGTATTCCAGTTAGAATCCCGTGGAATGAAGGACTTAATTAAGCGATTACGCCCCGACTGCTTCGAGGATATGATCGCACTGGTGGCATTGTTCCGTCCCGGGCCACTGCAATCAGGCATGGTAGATAACTTTATTGACCGTAAACATGGTCGTGAAGAAATATCGTACCCAGATGTACAATGGCAACATGAATCATTAAAACCTGTTCTAGAGCCCACATATGGGATTATTTTATACCAAGAACAGGTTATGCAGATTGCTCAGGTTTTAGCTGGCTATACGCTTGGCGGTGCGGATATGCTGCGTCGTGCGATGGGTAAAAAGAAACCTGAGGAAATGGCGAAGCAGCGTTCTGTTTTTGAAGAAGGTGCAATTAAAAACGGAGTAGACGGCGAGCTATCAATGAAAATCTTTGACTTGGTAGAGAAATTTGCCGGTTATGGGTTTAATAAATCGCATTCAGCTGCCTATGCTTTAGTTTCTTATCAAACATTATGGTTAAAAGCGCACTATCCCGCTGAATTTATGGCTGCAGTTATGACCGCGGATATGGATAACACGGAAAAAGTGGTTGGTTTAGTTGATGAATGTTGGCGAATGGGCTTAAAAGTATTGCCGCCAGATATCAATAGTGGGCTTTATCACTTCCATGTGAATGATGAAGGTGAGATAGTTTACGGTATCGGTGCAATCAAAGGGGTCGGCGAAGGCCCGATCGAAGCGATTGTTGAAGCTCGTCAACAAGGCGGCATCTTTAAAGAGATTTTTGACCTTTGTGCGCGAGTTGATATTAAAAAAATTAACCGTCGTGTGATGGAAAAGCTTATCATGGCAGGGGCATTTGACCGATTAGGCCCTCATCGTGCAGCGTTGATGTCTTCCCTTGAGGATGCGTTAAAAGCAGCTGACCAACATGCTAAAGCAGAGGCAATAGGCCAAGCAGATATGTTTGGTGTACTAGCTGAAGCACCTGAACAAGTTGAAAGTTCATATGCAAGTGTACCTAAATGGCCAGAGCAAGTAGTATTGGATGGTGAACGAGAGACGCTTGGTTTATATTTAACAGGGCATCCAATAACGCGATACTTGAGCGAAATAGAGCGCTATACTAATGGGCTTAGATTAAAAGATGTGAACCCCACCCCTCGTGGTCAAGTAACAACTGTGGTAGGTTTAGTACTTTCAGCTAAAGTGATTACAACCAAGCGTGGAAATAGAATAGGGATTTGTACGCTTGATGATCGTTCCGGTCGTCTGGATATTATGTTATTTTCAGATGCACTCGATAAGTACCAACATATGTTGGAAAAAGACAATATCCTGATAGCCACCGGTCAGGTCAGCTTTGATGATTTCAATGGTGGTAATAAAATGACAGTGCGTGAGTTAATGGATATTAGTGAAGCAAGGGAAAAATATGCACGAGGACTTGCAATTTCACTGTCAGATAAACAAATTAACGATCAATTGCTGAACCGGCTTCGCAGTACTCTTGAACCTCATCGTTCAGGAACGATCCCGGTTCATCTGTATTACCAGAAGGATGATGCCAGAGCCAAGCTTAAATTTGGTGTTGTTTGGCGTGTGACGCCAGTGGATCCCCTTTTGAACGATCTTCGAACTCTGCTGGGTAGTGAGCAGGTAGAATTAGAATTTGACTAAAATAGGAATATTATGAGTCTGGATTTTCTTGATTTTGAACAGCCAATCGCGGAATTAGAGGCGAAAATTGATTCTCTAACAGCGGTTAGCCGTCAAGATAACAACTTAGAAGTTAACCTAGATGAAGAGGTTGCTCGTTTACGTGAAAAAAGTGTTGAACTGACACGTAAAATTTTCTCTGATCTAGGGGCTTGGCAAATAGCTAAACTCGCTCGTCACCCACGTCGTCCATATACATTGGATTATATTTCTCGCATTTTTACTGATTTCCAAGAATTAGCAGGGGATCGCGCTTATGCAGATGATAAAGCCATTGTCGGTGGAATGGCGCGTTTGGATGGTCGTCCAGTCATGATTATTGGGCATCAGAAAGGGCGTGAGACAAAAGAAAAAATCCGTCGTAATTTTGGTATGCCAGCCCCAGAAGGTTACCGTAAGGCACTGCGTTTGATGGAACTGGCTGAGCGTTTTAACTTACCTATTATCACCTTTATTGATACTCCAGGTGCTTATCCGGGAGTTGGTGCTGAAGAGCGTGGTCAGTCAGAGGCTATCGCACGTAATTTACGTGAAATGTCACGTTTATCTGTCCCAGTCATTTGTACCGTTATTGGTGAAGGTGGCTCTGGTGGTGCACTTGCTATCGGTGTGGGTGATAAAGTCAATATGCTGCAATACAGCACTTATTCTGTTATTTCACCAGAAGGCTGTGCATCTATTCTATGGAAAAGTGCAGAT
This sequence comes from Providencia sp. PROV269, assembly GCF_028477785.1. Lineage (NCBI taxonomy): Bacteria > Pseudomonadati > Pseudomonadota > Gammaproteobacteria > Enterobacterales > Morganellaceae > Providencia > Providencia sp. PROV269. The sequence continues at coordinate 287,680 of NZ_JAMPLV010000007.1, forward strand.
AAAGCACCATTAGCAGCAGAAGCAATGGGGATTACCGCCCCACGTCTTAAAGAACTGAAATTAATTGATAATGTTATTCCTGAGCCATTAGGCGGTGCACATCGTAATTATGATGAAATTGCAGAACAGCTAAAAGCACGCCTAACCGAGGACTTAGACGAATTAGAATTATTAGATGCTGAAGCATTGAAAAACCGTCGCTATCAGCGCCTGATGGACTATGGTTATTGTTAATCATTAACAGCTAATCATTAATAAATACGGGAGTTTGCTTTTGCCAGCTCCCGTTTTTATTTTTAAGCTAGTCATTTTTAATGATAACCGAGTGTTTTGATTTAAATTATTCATCTACTGAAAATAACTATAGATAGGGACTAGGGTGCGACAATATAATTATTTGCTATATGCTTTTACTTGCGTGTTGATATGGAGCTTTATTCCTATTGTCTCTCGTTTTGGGCAAGAAGGCATGGACAGCTTTCAATTCCTGTTCTGGTCGAACGTAATATCTGCGATATCTGTGATTATTGTTGCTCTTGCTTCAGGCTATCGACTGACAAAACTGTTTATTTTGCCAAGAGATATATTAGTCAAAGTCTTTGTTCTTGGCTTTCTTGACTGTTTATTCTATTTGTTGCTGTACTACGGATATTCCATTGAGAATGGTATAGCGGTATTGGTCATTCAATATAGTTGGCCATTAGTTATTATCTTGTTATCAGTAGTATTGCTAAAAGACAAATTAGCTGGAAGACAAATAATTGGTATCATAATCGGTTTTATTGCGGTGATTATTACTTTTACCAAAGGGCAAATTACGCAATTACATGTTGAAAACCCAACAGCGTTATTACTGGTTTTTAGTGGTGCGTTTTGCTTTGCCCTAATGTCAGTTTTCTCCCGTCAATATTCGATTGACCCCTATATTAGTACTGTATGGTTATTTATTTTTTCAACGCTGACTTCTTTTGTCTTATTGATGCTGTTTAGTGAAATGCGATTACCTTCAAAAGCGGCTTTTTGGCCAACGTTGATTAATGGTATTTTAATCAACGGGGTGTCTTACATTTTATGGTTCAAGGCGATGAATACAGGGCACTCGGCGAAAATAGCTTCTGTGGTATTTTTGTCTCCCGTATTATCGGTGCTCTGGTTAGTGTTAATCTTAAATGATGCTTTTGAAATTGCGTATGCAATAGGGGTATTACTGGTAATTATTTCTGGTGTTCTGTGTGTTGGCGCAAAGAGCCAAAGTCAGAAGTTGTGAGAAGGGCGAATAAATGTCACAGCATTCGCAAGTCATTGTTGATAGGGTTCTTAATAAAATAAGCGGTATCGAAAAAATTCTAGTGGGATTCAGTGGTGGTATTGACTCAACAGTTTTATTACATGCACTTTATCTTATTCGAAAGAAACAGCTTCCTCTATTAGAGGTTCGCGCTATTCATATTCATCATGGGTTGAATAGAAAAGCAAATGAATGGGAGCAGCATTGTGCTCAATTGTGTTTACAGTGGGACATTCCTTTCATTTGCCGACACGTAGTGGTTGATTCAAGCCAAAAAGGTATTGAAGCAGCGGCACGAGATGCCCGTTATCAGGCTTACCGAGAAGAATTACAAGAAGGTGAGGTGCTAGTTACGGCTCAACACCTTGATGATCAAGCAGAAACTTTCATGTTAGCGTTAAAGCGTGGTAGTGGGCCAGCAGGGTTGTCTTCAATGCCTGAACAATTAGCGTTTTCAGCATGTTGCGGTTCAACATCGCTGCTACGACCATTACTCTCAACACCCCGTATAGCGCTAGAAGCTTATATGCAAGAGCAGCAATTATCGTGGGTTGAAGACGATAGTAACCAAGATGATCGTTATGATAGAAATTTTTTACGCCTGAATATCATGCCTGTTTTGACTGAGCGTTGGCCGCATTTTTCTAGTGCAGTTGCCCGCAGCGCAGCGTTATGTGCAGAGCAAGAAACATTACTTGATGAGTTATTAAAGGATTCCCTTGATGAAATGATGGATTATCGAGGGGGGCTATTTATTGATGACTTGAAAGCCTGTTCATCAGCAAAACGCAATGCACTTATTCGCCGCTGGATTGGTCTGCATCAGCTACCAATGCCACCATTTAACCAATTGGAACGTATTTGGCAAGAAGTGGCGTTAGCTCGGCAGGATGCGGATCCTATTTGCCGTTTAGGGCAATTCGAAATTCGCCGTTATCAAGGTACGTTGTGGGTTGTTAAGCGCATTAATAGCTTAGCTAATCAACAATTTGAATGGATTTATCCTGAGGCTTTTGAGTTACCTGAATCCTTAGGAATTTTACAAATTATGGAAGGTGAGGGGCAAATACGTCCACCATTTTCACATGAAAATGTGACGGTTCGTTTTGGGCTGCAAGGCACGCTCAATATTGTAGGACGGCATCGTTCCAGAAGCAGTAAGAAGATCTGGCAAGAATTAGGAGTAGCTCCATGGATGAGAGAAAGAGTGCCTCTAATTTATTATAACGACCAGCTCATTACTGCGGTGGGGTGTTTTATTACTCCTGAAGGAATGGCTGATGAAGCGACTCTTGGTATTGCTATTGATTGGCAAAAAGAGAGTGAATTTAAGGTGTTGAGTTAATGAGAAGCCCCTTATGACTGTGATTACCATAAGGGGCCATAGAAGGACTCAAAATAGCGAGTATTAGTGAGAGTGGTCGACAACAATCGTGCCGATTTCTGGATGACTGAAGGAAATTATGCAATCCAATCTTAACTCCTTGGTTCCTTCATGTGTCTCAACAATCAGGTACTCAACTTTTTTTCGTAGGAGTAAATCATTGGCCTGCCCCTCAATATTCACGCCGTCATTAAGTGCTATTTGCAATTTTAGCTGACGTTGGCATGCGATTTCTAGATATTCGTAATCATCACAATTGATAGGTTGATATTCAGTATCTGTAGACATATTCCCTCACCACTGTGTTAGTGGCGGTTATTGCCGCCTTGAACATGTTGTACCAAGCAAAAATGTGCTTAGTACGATAATAGCACAGTAACTTTAATAACTATAATCACAGCACTGGGAAAAAGACAATTCTTATTCACCAAATCAATGCATAACGTATTTTATCAGTAATGTCCGAATTTTCTTATGTTTACCATATTTTTATTAGATGAAATGCTATGATGTTTATATTGGTTAATAAGTTAAAACACATGGTTTTAAGGGAATTATAATGAAAAAATCACTAATGTTAGTCTTAATGGCGGTTGGAAGCATTACGTTAGCTGGCTGTCAGAGTGCGACAAAAAATATTGATCCAGCACCAGTCGATAAAGTATATACAGGCGTTTTACCTTGTGCAGATTGCTCTGGTATTGAGGCGACATTGTTAGTTAACCAAGACGGTAGTTATGTTGAGCAGCTTGTCTACTTAGGAACGAAAGATGGTGATACTGCTTTCCATGATACTGGTAAATGGAATATAGAAAATAATAAATTACGTGCAACGAATCCTAAAGGTGAGAGCACTTATTTTGCTCAATCAGCAGATGGCCAATCAATGACCTTACTGGATTTAGATGGTAACCCGATTGAAACACAGATGAATTATACATTAGACCAAGTTAAGCCAAGTAAAAAAGTGGGGCAATACCGCTATATGGCAGATGCAGCTGTATTCACAGAGTGCGCTAGTGGTCGTCAATATGCAGCTTCTGGTATCGAATTAGAAAAAGCGTATGGAGAAACGGGTGTAGATGGTGGTACGCCAGTCTACGCTGAAATTGAAGGTTATTATACCATTCGTCCTTCAATGGAAGATGGTCAGTTCGACTCAGCATTAGTACCAACAGGTACAATTAAATTCGACAAATCGGCTTCTTGTAACTAATTCGTATTTTTTCCTTTCTTAAAAGACCCACTTCAGTTGAAGTGGGTCTTTTTCTTTCGGACTCCTAAATTATCGACTAACGCCTCGTATTCTCTATCTTTAATTCATTTCTTATCATTATTTGACATCAGTATAACTTTTTTATTGACGCAAAATATTTATATAAATGTGAAGGTCGTCATAGCTGCTGGTCAATAGGAGACAATTGTTGCTCAGTTTGAATTATCGAAAAGGCTGGGAAGGCAGTATACTCAATTCAACTAGAGATAATTATACTCTTTAGCGTGTAGGGCTGAGTTATATGATAAGTCTATAAGAAAACTTATAAGTCACAGCGGTAATAAAAAATAGAACGAATTAAAGGATAAGGAATGAATAAGAAAAATATTTATCTATTTTGTTCTGCAGGTATGTCTACCTCACTGCTAGTTAACAAAATGAGACAGCAAGCAGAAAAATATGATGTACCTGTCAATATTGAAGCCTTCCCTGAAAGCTTAGCTTCAGAGAAGGGTGTAGATGCGGATGTAATATTGCTGGGCCCGCAAATCGCGTGGATGTTATCGGATATTCAGAAATTATTACCTAATAAGCCAGTTGAAGTTATTGATTCACTTTTATACGGAAAAGTGGATGGGCTTGGTGTACTAAAAGTCGCTGTTGCAATCATAAAACAACAATCGGCAAGCTAGTATCAAAAAGCTATTTACTACCTCTACAACATAATAACTCCATCGACATGAACGCTATTAATACAACGTAATTAGTTAAGAATGGAGCACACTCAAAAAAATTGAGGGTAATTTTATGAGTCTTTTTATCACTTCGCTTGAAAAGGTTCTCCTTCCATTCGCAGTTAGATTGGGAAAGCAACCTCATGTTAATGCAATAAAGAATGGTTTTATTCGAATTATGCCTCTGACATTAGTTGGGGCAATGTTTGTGCTAATTAATAATGTTTTTCTGAGTTTTGATACAGGGTCTTTTTTCTATTCTTTGGGCGTTAGACTAGAACCCTCAACGATAGAAACACTAAATGGCTTTAAAGCCATCGGTGGAAATGTTTATAACGGGACATTGGGGATAATGTCCTTAATGGCACCTTTTTTTATTGCAATGGCACTGGCGGAAGAACGTAAGGTGGATCCTCTAGCGGCTGGTTTGTTAGCCGTTGCATCTTTCATGACAGTAACACCTTATGACGTCAATGGTGCTTATGCTGTTGGTGCTAACTGGCTCGGTGGGGCAAATATCATTTCAGGGATCATTCTAGGGCTAGTCGTTGCTGAAATGTTCACTTTTATTGTTCGCCGTAATTGGGTGATCAGATTACCCGATAGCGTACCTCCATCTGTATCTCGTTCATTTTCTGCACTTATTCCTGGTTTTATTATCTTATCCATTATGGGAATTGTGTCGTGGGCATTAAGCGGTATTAGTAGTAACTTCCATCAAATTATAATGGATACAGTATCAACACCACTTGCTTCTATGGGGAATGTTGTTGGTTGGGCATATGTTGTATTTACGTCTCTACTATGGTTCTTTGGTATTCACGGTTCTCTCGCATTAACCGCATTAGATAGTGGCATAATGACCCCATGGGCATTGGAAAACGTGTCTTTGTATGCTGAATATGGCTCAGTTGACGCTGCGATTGCTGCGGGTAAGTCTTTCCATATGTGGGCAAAACCGATGCTTGATTCCTATGTGTTCTTAGGTGGAACCGGTGCTACATTAGGATTAATTATTGCTATCTTTATTGCATCACGCCGTGCCGATCATCGTCAGGTTGCGAAATTAGCATTACCAGCGGGTATTTTCCAAATTAATGAGCCGATTATTTTTGGTCTACCCATTATTATGAACCCAGTAATGTTTATTCCATTTATTCTTATTCAGCCTTTATTGGCGGGAATAATGGTCGCGGCTTATTATCTAGGGATTATCCCGCCAGTGACGAATATTGCACCATGGACAATGCCTACTGGGCTAGCTGCATTCTTCAATACAAATGGTAGTATTGCCGCTTTATTACTTGCATTATTTAACCTTGGTGTGGCCGTACTCGTTTATCTTCCATTTGTTGTGATTTCTAATAAAGCACAAAACACAATTGATGAAGAAGAAAGTGAAGAAGATATTGCTAACGCACTTAAATTTTAAAATAGGGAGGAGCTTGCTCCTCTCATTAAAATAGAGATAAAAATATGTTTGAGCTTAATGATATCCAAGAAAATGCCACTACGGATGAACTTGAAGAAGTTGTCATGGGACTGATTATTAATGCAGGGCAAGCAAGAAGCTTAGCTTACACCGCATTAAAAAAAGCGAAAGAAGGTGATTTTGTGACCGCAAAAAGTTTAATGGCGCAATCTCATTCCTCGTTGAATGAAGCTCATAAAGTGCAAACTCAGTTAATTGAAAGTGATATGGGGGAAGGGCGAATCAAAGTAAGCCTAGTCCTAGTTCATGCGCAGGATCATTTAATGAACGCAATGTTAGCCCGTGAATTAATTACAGAGTTAATTGAATTACATGAAAAACTAAACCATTAGAGAGAGGGTCATGATGCAGACACTGATGAATAGAACCGACACTAATGCTGAAATTAAACTAGTTCAAGAAAGTGAACTTTTTAATAATAAAACCTTTCATGTCTTTATTTATAATAAAGTTGAGAGTGCAAGTGGACTGCATCAACATGATTATTATGAATATATGATCGTTTTAACGGGGCGTTGTTATCAAATAATTAATGGAAAAAAAGTTTTATTAGAACGAGGAGATTTCATTTTTCTTCCAATAGGGTCTTATCACGAAAGTGCTTATGATTTTGGGCCAACACGAATATTGAATGTGGGTATCAGTAAATCATTTTTTGATAAACATTACTTACCACTATTACCAAGTTGTTTTGTTGCATCACAGGGTTATCAATTGAAAAATGAGTTTATGGCTTATATAGAATCCGTAATCGCATCATTAAATTTTCGTGATAGCGAATTTAATGAATTTATTGAGTTAGTTACATTTAATGTAGTAAATCGATTACGCCATTATCGTGAAAAAAGTATGCGAGATGATGCACCGCAGTGGTTAAAAAGCACATTGGAAGAAATGCATGATATCGCTATGTTTAGTGAGAGAGCTCTACAAAATATGATTTCTATAACGGGAAAATCACAAGAATACTTAACCCGGGCAACAAAAAGATATTATGGCAAAACGCCAATGCAGATTATTAATGATATCAGAATTAACTTTGCTAAAAAGCAACTTGAAATAACTAATTATTCAATTACAGATATTGCTTTTGAATCAGGTTATAGCAGCCCAAGTTTATTTGTAAAAAAATTTAAAGAGCTAACTTCATTAACACCGAGTGATTACAGAAAAAATCTATTTAGCGTTGAACAAAAAATGGTAGGTTAAATTATTATCTAAATAAGCTTTCCATTACTAAAATCTCTAGCATACCCATCTTTATATATAAGGATGGTGTGCTTTTCTATGTCTATTATAAAGGTCCATGAGGTTAATATGACTCGGAAATTAAAAGTTGTTACTATTGGAGGGGGGAGTAGCTACACTCCTGAATTACTGGAAGGTTTTATTAAACGTTACCATGAATTACCTATTACTGAATTATGGTTAGTGGATGTCGAAGAAGGTAAAGAAAAATTAGATATTATCTATAATTTATGCGAACGCATGGTTAAGCATGCCAATATACCTCTAAAGATATTTAAAACACTGGATAGGCGAGAAGCATTAAAAGATGCTGATTTCGTCACGACTCAATTAAGAGTTGGGCAATTAAAAGCGCGTGAATTAGATGAATCGATCCCTTTAAAACATGGTTATTTGGGACAAGAAACTAATGGTGCTGGTGGTTTATTCAAAGGGTTACGAACAATACCTGTGATTTTTGACATTATCAAAGATGTTGAAGAAATTTGCCCGAATGCTTGGATAATTAATTTTACTAACCCTGCTGGTATGGTGACTGAGGCTGTTTATCGGCATACTAATTTCACACGCTTTATTGGTGTTTGTAATATCCCTATCGGTATGAAAATGTTTATTACCGACGTTTTAAAACTATCTGATAGTGATGAATTATCTATCGATTTATTTGGTTTAAACCATATGGTTTTTATCAAAGATGTTATTGTAAATGGCTCATCGAGGTTTAATGAATTATTAGAGGGTATTGCCTCTGGAACGTTAAGTGCCAATTCAGTTAAAAACATTACTGACCTTGCTTTTGACGAAGGTCTAATTCGCGGGTTAAATCTGATCCCATGTTCCTATTTATTGTACTATTTTAAACCTAAGGAAATGCTAGCGATTGAGCTGGGTGAGTATTATAAAGGCGGTGCTAGGGCACAAGTCGTGCAAAAAGTTGAACATCAACTATTTGAACTATATAAAAACCCGACATTAGATGTAAAGCCTAAAGAGCTTGAATTAAGAGGTGGGGCTTATTATTCAGATGCAGCTTGTGAAGTCATCAATGCGATATACAATGATAAGCAAACGGAGCACTATGTTAATATTCCACATCATGGACATATCGATAATATTCCTGAAGACTGGACTGTCGAAATGACATGTATATTAGGTCGTGATGGTGCGAAACCGCACCCACGGGTAAAACATTTTGATGATAAAGTACTTGGTTTAATTTATACCTTAAAAAACTTTGAGATTGCGACTAGCCAAGCTGCAGTAAATGGTCAGTTTAATGATGTTTTATTGGCGATGAATTTAAACCCATTAATTCATTCTGATAACGATGCGCGTTTAATTTCTAAGGAATTACTTATCGCCCATAAAAAATATCTACCCAACTTTGCTAAAGCAATACAACAGCTTGAGCAAGAAGGTTAATTAGCCAGATAGCTTATAGAATTAAGGGAGAGCATATGGCTGTACTACTTATTGTAAATGCTGATGATTTTGGGCTCTGTGAAGCTGTCAATTATGGTATTATTGAATCTCATCGTAATGGGATAGTTCATTCAACTAGTGCGATGATGAATATGCCAGCAATATCCCATGCAGCTAAATTAAGCCAAGAAAATCCGAACTTAGCGGTGGGCATGCATTTTGTTTTAACTGCAGGAAAGCCCTTCTCATCAATGCCTACACTCAGCCGTGATGGAATGTTGGGGAAATGGCTTTGGGATATTAATGATTTACCATTGATTGAGATTGAACAAGAGCTAAACTTGCAATATCAAAAGTTTATCGAAATTTTTGGTCAAAAACCTAGCCATATTGATAGCCATCATCATGTCCATATGATTGAAGGTATTTTTCCAATTGTAGTTGCTTTCGCCCAAGAGAAGGGAGTTGCATTACGCGTTGATCGTCAATTAGAGAAGAATTGGCCACCATTATCATATCAAGTGGTGAGTACGGACTGTTTTAGTAGCGAATTCTATGGTGATGAAATTTCAGAAACACTGTTTTTGAAGATTATTAATGAAGCTAAGGTACAAGGTAATAGATCTATTGAAGTTATGAGCCATCCTGCTTTTATTGATAATGCACTATTAAAAAGTAACTATGCATATCCACGTTTAAATGAATTGGAAGTTTTAACATCTGAAAACTTAAAATCACAAATTTTGGCACATGGCTTTAAGATTGGTTCGTACCGAGACATCTAAAGAAAAAGCCCAAATTCAAAGTAACCTAAATTTGGGCTTTATTTTCTAGCTTTTAACCTGTTTTATTTACCGAGCTTACCTTTTAGGAAGCTAACAATATTTTCTAAACCAACAAGTTCTTTATCATCACTTCGGCGTGATTTATATTCAATTTGGTTGTTGTCTAAGTTACGGTCACCAATAACGATAGTATATGGAACACCAATCAGCTCCATATCGGCAAACATCACACCAGGGCGCTCTTTACGGTCATCGAAAATCACATCAATACCGTTTGCTTTTAAGTCAGTGTAAAGTTTTTCTGCAACCTCTTTAACACGATAAGATTTGTGCATATTCATTGGTAAAATAGCCACTTGGAACGGAGCAATTGCATCCGGCCAAATAATTCCTCGGTCATCATGGCTTTGTTCAATGGCAGCGGCAACAATACGCGTTACACCAATACCATAACAACCCATGGTGACGATTTGGTTATGGCCATCTTCATTTTGGACTGATGCTTTCATTGCTTCTGAGTATTTAGTGCCTAATTGGAAAATGTGGCCAACTTCGATACCGCGTTTAATTTGTAGTACGCCTTTACCATCAGGGCTTGGGTCGCCTTCAACAACGTTACGTAAATCAAAAGCTTCTGGTAACGCTAAATCACGTTCCCAGTTGATGCCAAAATAGTGTTTGCCATCAATATTTGCGCCAGCACCAAAGTCGCTCATTACTGCAACGCTACGGTCGATAACAATCGGTAGAGGCATATTGACAGGGCCTAAAGAACCTGGGCCTGCATTCACCGCATTTCTGATTTCAGCTTCAGTGGCAAATTCTAATGGGCTAGCCACTAAAGGGTGTTTTTCTGCTTTGATTTCATTTAATTCATGGTCGCCACGAATTAATAAAGCGACTAAAGTGTGCCCTGAATCTTTTTTCGCGTGGACAATCAATGTCTTAACAGTTTTCTCAACAGGTAAATTGAATTGTTCGACAAGCTCTGCAATTGTTTTTGCATTTGGCGTATCAACAAGCCGCATTTCTTCTGTTGGAGCGCCACGAGGTGTTGTTGGTGCTAATGCTTCTGCGAATTCAATGTTAGCAGCATAATCAGATTCGGTAGAGAAAATAACGTCATCTTCACCATTTTTTGCTAATACTTGGAATTCGTGGGATGCGCTACCACCGATAGAGCCTGTATCAGCTTGAACAGCACGAAAATCAAAACCAATCCGCGTGAAAATTTTGCTGTAGGCTTCGTACATTGTATCGTAGGTTTCTTGCAATGATTCTTGGCTAGTGTGGAAAGAGTATGCATCTTTCATGATAAATTCACGTGAACGCATCACACCAAAACGTGGGCGAACTTCATCACGGAATTTGGTTTGAATTTGGAATAAATTCAATGGTAGTTGTTTGTAAGACGTAATTTCGTTACGCACTAAATCGGTGATCACTTCTTCATGGGTTGGGCCGAGAACAAACGGGCGCTCACCACGGTCAACAAAACGCAGCAATTCAGGGCCATACTGTTCCCAACGTCCACTTTCTTGCCATAAATCTGCAGGTTGGACGACGGGTAAAGATACCTCTATAGCGCCTGCATTTTCCATTTCTTCACGAACGATGGTTTCTACTTTTCGCAGAACACGCACACCAGTGGGTAACCAGTCATACAGACCAGAGGCAAGTTTACGGATCATTCCTGCACGCAGCATCAGCTGATGGCTGATAACTTCTGCATCCGCAGGGGTCTCTTTTAGAGTTGAGAGCAGATATTTGCTAGTACGCATTGTATAGGTTCCATTAGAACAACAAGTTATGGCAAACGACTTATTTGCCAAGGTATATAGTGAGCTAGTCTACCAGTGACGAAGACTTGTCAAAAGGGGTTAAGGTGATTTTTCGTATGGTTCAATAGCGAATACTTCAGTCACACCATCAATTACTCGCCAACGAATATTAAAATCTAATAAATGGACTGCATAGTCACGTATTTCAGTAGATTGTTTTTTATATGCAGGGCGAGGGTCTTGCATTAAAACTTGTGAAATAAATTGTTTAATACCCGGGTACTGACTTTGATAAGTATTTAATACAGTTTCTGTATGTGGGGTAAATATAACCGGCATATTATCTGAAGGTGTTTCTTGCGCATACCCTGCAGTTGCAGTAGGTATTGCCTCAGCGAAAGGTAAATAAGGTTTTATATCGATAACTGGGGTGCCATCAACCAAATCAAGACTACCAAGCTCAAGGATCACTTGGTTATTTTTTATTGTTATTCCATGTAATTCAACAAGTGACATACCTATTGGGTTTGGTCTAAATGTTGAACGGGTTGCGAAAACACCCATTTTATCATTGCCTCCTAGTCTTGGAGGACGCACTAGTGGCTTCCAGCCATTTTTCATCGTTTGATGAAAAATGAATAAAACCCAAACGTGGCTAAATTGATTGAGACCTCGGACTGCATTTGGCTGGTTAAATGGAGAATTTAGATGTAAGCGTCCCGCACCTCCCTGAACAAGTCCAGGTTGGCGAGGGATCGCAAACTTTTCTTTATAAGGTGATTCAATGTGCCCAATAACATTAAACTGAAAAGATTGCATAAGATACTTATTCAACAATTTTTAATGCACTGCCTTCGCAAATAGTTGCCTGGTAACAACCTGGGGAGGTCATAGTTTGGCACTGGTGTAAAAGTACTGCATCAGCCGCAATATAGGCAGCCTGTGATAACATACTGTTTTTTGCGGTATTCAAATTTGCCGGAGGGCTTTGAACACTTTCTCGACAAGATTCCCCAGAAACAACACCTAAATCTTTGAAAGGCATCCCTAATAATTCTTCTGGACTATTCATTAATTTAACGTTTGCAGTGTTTGGTTTTGTCTCACTCGGTACAGGTTTAGACAATTTCATACTAGTGAAACCTTTATTTTGCCCTGGACTCGTGTATTGGTTAATTCCACACCCGGCTAACAAAAATGTCACCAAAGTGAGCAATAACAGTCTCATAATTATACCTTTCTTATATTATTCAAAATAATGCCGTTGTTTTATAGTCTATAAATTACAAAAAATACTAGACGGCGTTAAGCCGTCTAGTATTTTAATCGTTTTTTAAATAATAAAAAAGATTACCAGCCTTTAACTGCACCACCATCGAAGACTTCGTTAGCTTTATTTGCCACTTCATCTGATTGATATGCTTGAATAAATTTCTTCACATTTTCGCTATCTTTATTATCTTCACGAGCAACAATAATATTTACGTAAGGAGAATCTTTATCTTCAACAAATAAACCATCTTTTGCTGGGGTTAATTTAGGTGTAGCACTACTCGCCCAAGTAGTATTGATGATCGCTAAGGCAATTTTTTGGTCATCTAAAGCACGAGGTAATTGAGGTGCTTCTAACTCAACAAATTTCAGGTCTTTCGGGTTTTCAACCACATCTAAAACCGTTGGCATTAAACCTGTACCATCTTTTAATTTAATTAAACCTTGTTGTTGTAATAACAGTAATGAACGGCCTAAGTTAGTTGGGTCATTTGGTAACGCAATTTGTGAACCATCTGCAAGTTCATCAACTGACTTAATCTTTTTAGAGTAAGCCGCAATTGGATAAATAAAAGTATTTCCAACAGGGACTAATTTATAGTTACGGTCTTTAATTTGCTGATCAAGATAAGGCTTGTGCTGGAATGCGTTCGCATCGATATCGCCTTTACTTAATGCTTCGTTTGGTAAGACGAAGTCATTAAATGAAACAAGCTCAACATTTAAACCGTATTTTTCTTTAGCTACTTTTTGCGCGACTTCAGCAACTTCTAATTCTTTGCCCATGATCACACCAACTTTAATGCTGTTAGCATCTTTCTCTTTTTCACCACAACCAGTGAGAACGAGTGTGCCTAATAGCGCGCCGACAACTGCGATAGATTTTAATTTAATAGACATTGGTTTACCCCTTTAAAACGGACTTTATAAGCACCTCAACGGCGCCGCTATTTTACTAACTATCGATGTGAAACTTTTTTCATTAAATACTCGCCACCAAACTGAATTAGATTTACTAAAATGACAAGTAGAACAATAACGGTATTCATCACAACAGGGTTATAGGTCTGATAACCATATTGTAGTGCGATTTGGCCTAAACCACCGGCACCAACTGCACCACCCATTGCAGAATATCCGACTAACATAATTAACGTGATAGTGGCTGCATTAATTAAACTTGGTAATGCTTCAGGGATTAAAATCTTACGAATAATCTGAAGTGGAGTTGCCCCCATTGCACGAGCTGATTCAATTAAACCACTTGGAATTTCTAATAACGCATTTTCAACCATACGAGCAATAAATGGTGCGGCCCCAATAGTTAAAGGCACGATAGCTGCTTTTAAACCAATGGTGGTACCAACAAGAAACGACGTTAATGGAATAATCCAAACTAGCAAAATAATAAACGGTACTGAACGGAAAATATTAACAACAACCGCAAGAGCACGATATAAGCCAACATTTTCCATAACTTGATCTTTGCGCGTAATATAGAGCAACACGCCTAAAGGTAAACCTAAAACAAAACCTAAAAAGCCGGAAACAAAGGTCATTGTGATAGTGTCAATTGTGCCGTTAATCAGCAGATAAATCATTCTCTCAGACATAACCCAAAACCTCTACTTTCACGTGGTGCTCTTTCAAAAATGCAATTGTGGACTCAACGCCACCATTGATGCCATGTAGCTCTGCTAGCATCACACCAAATTTCACGCCGCCAGCGTAGTCAATTTGTGAACTTAAAATATTAATATCAATATCAAACTTACGTACTGCCATTGAAATTAAAGGTGCATCAACAGACTGCCCTGTAAATTCGAGCTTAAGTAATGGAGATAGGTCTTGACCTGGTTCTGTTTTCAATCGTTCTTTATAATCATCTGGAATATCAATGACTAATGTTGACTGTATAAATGCTTGAGCGACAGGTGTTTTTGGGTGAGAGAATACTTCGCTCACTTTATCTTGCTCGATTAATTGACCACCACTTATTACTGCAACTTGGTCACAAATACGTTTTACAACATCCATTTCGTGAGTAATTAATAAGATAGTTAGTCCTAATCGGCGGTTAATATCTTTCAACAATTCTAAAATTGAACGAGTTGTCGCCGGGTCTAATGCACTTGTAGCTTCGTCACATAGCAATACTTTAGGGGAATTAGCTAATGCGCGAGCTATAGCTACACGTTGTTTTTGTCCGCCGGATAAATTCGCAGGATAAGCATCTTTCTTTTCACTTAAACCAACTAAATCTAGTAATTCATTCACACGCTCTTTAATTTTTTCTTTAGGCGTATTATCAAGCTCTAAAGGTAGAGCAACGTTATCAAAAACAGTGCGTGAAGATAACAAGTTAAAATGTTGAAAAATCATGCCAATGCCGCGACGTGCTCTCGTCAAGGTTTTTTCAGTCATCGACGTTAAATCTTGCCCATCAACAATAACTTGGCCTGAAGTTGGGCGCTCAAGCATATTTACGCAACGAATAAGCGTACTTTTACCTGCACCTGAAGCACCAATAACGCCATAGATCTGACCAGCAGGCACATGCAAGCTAATATCAGTAAGTGCTTGAATGTTACGGCTTCCTTGCTGGAAAACTTTATTAATATTTGAGAGCTTTATCATTTATAGTTTCTAACTTTATCTGAATTGTTTTTAGATAGTGTATCTAATAAGGTTGGATGTTAAGGCGTCTAGACGTCTAAGTCAATAAAGATTGTTCTATTTATTCTATTCTCCTTTTATTTCTTTTCATGAGATACTAAAAAAATACTAAATTTTAGGAGCAAACAGGTGAGTAACGGGATCCCAGCAGTCTTTTTAGATAGAGATGGAACAATTAATATCGATCATGGCTATGTGCATAAAATTGATGACTTCGAATTTATCGAAGGGTCAATTGAAGCAATGCTTGAATTAAAAAAGATGGGCTATGCATTAGTTATCGTAACCAACCAGTCAGGTATTGGTCGGGGAATTTATACAGAAGACCAGTTTATGCAACTAACAGAATGGATGGATTGGTCATTAGCAGATCGCGGTATTGACTTAGACGGTATTTATTTTTGCCCCCATCATACTGAAGCTACAGTAGAAGAATATCGCCAAGACTGTAATTGTCGTAAACCAAAACCTGGAATGCTATTAGATGCACAAGACTTTTTAAAGATAGATATGGCTTCATCCATTATGGTCGGTGACAAACTGGCTGATATGTTAGCAGGTAAAGGTGCTAACGTCGGTACGACCGTATTAGTAAAAAGTGGCGAGCCAGTCACAGATGAGGCAATTAATAATGTAGATCTTGTTATTAATAGTATTGCCGAACTGCCAGAAGCACTAAAAAGAATCAAAAAGTAGTCGTTTTGTGTGGTAAATAGGCAGTTAGAAAAAAAATGTAAAAAAACAC
>NZ_JAMPLV010000008.1:0-83043 GCF_028477785.1 Providencia sp. PROV269
CGACTCTATTCCTTATGGAGTTCCCTCTTCACGATAAAGAAGGAACTTAAATTAAAGTTGTTAACCGATAAAAATCGATTATTTAGCGTTACGAGCTTCGATTACAGCTTGTGCAACGTTGTTTGGTGCTTCATTGTACTTCAGGAACTCCATAGAGTATGAAGCACGACCTTGTGTCTGAGAACGCAGGTCAGTAGCATAACCGAACATTTCTGACAATGGTACTTGTGCACGAACGACTTTACCAGTAGGCAGGTCATCCATACCTTCAATCATACCACGACGACGGTTCAGGTCACCAATAACATCACCCATGTAGTCTTCTGGTGTTTCCACTTCAACTTTCATGATTGGCTCAAGCAGAACTGGTTTAGCTTTTTTGAAGCCATCTTTAAACGCGATTGAAGCCGCAAGTTTAAACGCCAATTCAGAGGAGTCAACATCATGGTAAGAACCGAAATGTAAACGAACACCCATGTTAACAACCGGGTAACCAGCTAATGGACCAGATTTCAACTGTTCTTGGATACCTTTGTCAACCGCAGGGATGTATTCAGTAGGAATTACACCACCTTTGATGTCGTTGGCAAATTCGTAATCCATTTGAACGCCGTCTTTATCGTTTTTGTTCAGTGGGAACATATCGATAACGACATGACCATACTGACCACGACCACCAGACTGTTTCGCGTGTTTACCTTCGATATCAGTCACTTTCATAGTGATTGCTTCACGGTAAGCAACTTGAGGTTTACCAACGTTCGCTTCAACTTTAAATTCGCGACGCATACGGTCAACCAGAACGTCCAAGTGCAATTCACCCATACCAGCGATGATAGTCTGATTAGTCTCTTCATCACTTGATACGCGGAATGATGGGTCTTCTTGAGCCAGACGGCCTAATGCGATACCCATTTTTTCTTGGTCAGCTTTAGTTTTTGGTTCGATTGCAACAGAGATTACTGGCTCTGGGAATTCCATACGCTCCAGGATGATTGGTGCATCAACCGCACATAAAGTATCACCTGTAGTTACGTCTTTCAGACCGATAGCCGCCGCGATGTCACCAGCGCGAACTTCTTTGATCTCTTCACGTTTGTTAGCGTGCATCTGTACGATACGGCCAAAACGTTCTTTTTTCGATTTCACTGCGTTCAGAACTGTGTCACCTGAGTTAACAACACCAGAGTAAACACGGAAGAACGTTAAGTTACCAACGAATGGGTCGGTTGCAATTTTAAATGCTAATGATGAGAATGGCTCATCATCACTTGCGTGACGCTCTGCAGGAGTGTCTTTACCGTCGTCCAGAATACCATTGATTGCAGGTACATCTGTTGGCGCAGGTAAGTAATCAACAACTGCATCCAGCATCGCCTGAACACCTTTGTTCTTAAATGCAGAACCACAGGTAACCAGAATAATTTCGCTTGCAAGAACACGTTGACGTAATGCAGATTTAATTTCTGCTTCGGTCAGTTCTTCACCGCCCAGATATTTTTCCATCAGTTCTTCTGATGCTTCTGCTGCGGTTTCGATCAGGTTGTTGTGCCACTCTTCAGCAGCTTCTTGCATGTTCGCAGGGATATCTTCGTATTCGAAGGTAACGCCCTGGTCTTCATCGCTCCACTTGATTGCTTTCATTTTCAGCAAGTCAACAACACCAGTGAACGACTCTTCTGCGCCAACTGGTAATTGCAGTGGAACTGCGTTAGCAGCTAAACGTGATTTTAATTGCTCAACAACACGTAAGAAGTTCGCACCCATACGGTCCATTTTGTTAACGAACGCGATACGTGGAACTTTATATTTGTTAGCCTGACGCCATACAGTTTCAGACTGTGGCTGAACACCACCAACCGCACAGTAAACCATTACTGCGCCATCAAGAACACGCATAGAACGTTCTACTTCGATGGTGAAGTCAACGTGTCCTGGGGTGTCGATGATATTGATACGGTGTGGCTCATACTGTTTTGCCATACCAGACCAGAATGCAGTAGTCGCTGCAGATGTGATAGTAATACCACGCTCTTGCTCCTGCTCCATCCAGTCCATTGTTGCAGAACCTTCGTGAGTTTCACCAATTTTATGGTTTACACCAGTATAGAACAGAATACGTTCAGAAGTTGTGGTTTTACCAGCGTCGATGTGTGCACTGATACCGATATTACGATAACGTGCTATGGGCGTTTGACGGGCCATTTTTTCCTCTCTCGTGGGCGTTCAATGCTTCATATAAAGGGTAGCAAATGGCTACCCTGAGATACATCACTAATGTGGGTAAGAAATAATTACCAACGGTAGTGTGCGAACGCCTTGTTAGCTTCTGCCATACGGTGAACGTCTTCACGTTTCTTAACAGCGGAACCTTTGTTCTCAGCAGCGTCTGATAATTCATTTGCCAGGCGAAGCGCCATAGATTTATCACCGCGTTTACGAGCAGCATCAACGATCCAACGCATTGCCAGGGCATTACGACGAACCGGGCGAACTTCAACTGGAACTTGGTAAGTTGAACCACCAACACGGCGGGATTTAACTTCCACAGTCGGACGCACGTTATCTAGTGCTAATTCGAATGCATCAAGTTCAGTTTTACCAGAACGCTGAGCAAGGGTTTCAAGTGCGTTATATACGATTGCTTCAGCAGTAGATTTTTTCCCGTCTACCATCAGGATATTTACAAACTTGGCCAGTAATTCTGATCCGAACTTAGGATCTGGAAGAATTTTACGTTGACCTATTACGCGACGACGTGGCATGGATATGACTCCGTTGTTAATTCAGGTTTGTCCAAAACTCTACGAGAGTATTTTGACATTAAGATTAAAATGTTTGGCCTTACTTAACGGAAATCCATTAAGCCTTAGGTTTTTTCGCGCCGTATTTAGAACGAGCTTGCTTACGGTCTTTAACACCAGAACAGTCCAGTGCGCCGCGAACGGTGTGATAACGCACACCTGGTAAGTCTTTAACACGACCACCACGGATAAGGATAACGGAGTGCTCCTGCAAGTTGTGGCCTTCACCACCGATGTAGGAAGAAACTTCGAAACCATTAGTTAAACGAACACGGCATACTTTACGTAATGCTGAGTTTGGTTTCTTAGGAGTGGTAGTATATACACGAGTACATACGCCACGTTTTTGCGGGCAAGCTTCCAGTGCTGGAACGTTGCTTTTAACAACTTTCGAGCTACGAGATTTGCGTACCAGCTGATTAATAGTTGCCATTATTAAAAAAGCTCCTGGTTTTATTGCTTCGTAAACACGGATTTTGACCTCGTTCGCCAACATGACGATACACGAGGACGCGAAATTTTATTGCTGACTGGCTCAGGTGTCAAGAAATATACAACTTTTAGTGCCTTTATATGGCAAAATGTTGTTTTTGGACTTCTGTTAGCTTCACAAAACCTTGATATGTGATTACAGAAACTGCGGTTGAGAGGGTATTTTGCAACCCGCGAGCATTGATGTCGGCATCCAAAGCGTACAACTGCGCACCTGTTTTTTGTAATGCAATAAGAAAAGGTGACTGTGCGACTGCCGCAACCACGCCATCTTGCATCAGTAAAACTACGTCTTCCGCCGTAATAAAGCCTAGCATCGCAGAAAAATCACATTTAAATGGAGATGTTGCTAATGTATACAGCATAGAAAAGATCCTACTATAGATCAAAACTTAACCCAAGCTCAAAATTCACACAACCGATCAAAAATTAAGCACCACATCACATTCAGCTATTCTCGCTCTGATCTCTTTCTTGTTGAGAATTGTTGGCGTCACGACCCATTTGGTATTTTCCCCTAACCCTCGTTCTTGTAACGAAGAGCTGCAGAGATAAATTTTTTCAATGTCATATAATGGCAATATTTTAAATGTTGCGATGTAATCCCGAGCAAGCACTTCAGCAGGGTGTTGGTTTGCCAGAAGCTGATAGACGCCATCAGAGAGAAAAAACACCTGAATGTCTTCTGTCAGTGCTGAAGTTGCTAATAATGCATCTAGCCCTTCTCGACCACTGGCATTTCCATGGGGCATGGTTGTAAAGACAAAAGCTATTTTTTTCACACGATACCTTGTATTGAGCTGTTCTTAGAATTGAATTGTTCGGTCTGTGGTTATCATCGCTTCCGCAAGGCTTCCTAACCCACTCATTATAAAGCCCTCAGCAAGGTTGGCCGTTGGAAGTGATAAACTTTGCGCTTGTTCTTGGTCAACAACCCCTCGGCGCAAAGCTGCAGAAACACAGATATGCATTTCACACCCTGATTGTTTTGCCAGTTCTTGCCAAGCTGAAACTAAATTGAATTCATCTGTTGCCGGCGAGGTAAGCTGATTCGCATTGAAAACACCTTCACGATAAAAAAATAATGTTTTCAATATATGCCCTTCTTCAAGAAGGGCTTTTGCAAATTGATACGCACTCGCTGCTTGTTGTGTACCGTAAGCGGGACCTGTCACAACTAAGCAGTAGGTTAGCGAATTTGTATTACTCATTCACCGCTCTTGAATTGACGAATATATAAGTAAACCGTGTGCTTAGAAATATTCAGGCGGTCAGCTACTTGGTTGATGGCGTCTTTAATATCAAAAATACCTTTTTCGTATAAGTTAAGAACCACTTGCTTGTTTTTTGCATTATTAGAGACATTACGATCACCACCCACTTCTTCAATCGTATATTCCAATGTTTGCGCGACAAGGTCATCAACTGAAGAGGCAAAGTTCACATCTGAAGTGACTTCTTGTTTAGTTTCTGGAACAAACGATTGAATAATTTCAGAGAACGGTACATCTAAGTTCATATTGATGCATAGTAAGCCAATCACACGTTGCTTACGGTTACGAATCGCAATAGTAACGGATTTCATTAAATCACCGCTTTTCGCTTTCGTAAAATAAGCTTTCGAGACATTCGATTCTTCGTCTGCCATATCGTGCAGCATTCTCAACGCTAGGTCTGTAATCGGTGAGCCGATTTTACGCCCAGTGTGCTGACCATTTGCGATTCTGACTGCAGAGCAGTTTAGGTCTTCTAAGGAGTGAAGAACAATTTCACAGTGCCCACCGATTAGCATTGCCAGACCATCCACAGCAGCTTCATATGATTTTAAAATCTCATGGTCTGTCTCAGAAAAGGGCTGGTTATCCAATATGTTAATATCGCTGAGGTCGTGTGATTGTATAGAATCAGACATTTCAACATCATCCTTCTAATGTAAAAACTCATCCTGTTGACTAAAAAGGCGTTCATTATTCGACTATTTGGCCTTCATTACTTTGTTCGTAGCCAACAATTGTGATGATAAAAAATAAAATAGAGTCTTCTGAAGTTAAAACTCCACGGCGTTGCCGTCAAGCGAATGAATGCAAGACAGTCTGTTTTATCACAAGTTTTAAACAATTTGAGAATTTTTTTTGATGAGAAATACAAAAAAGCCCAACGCATGAATGTGTTGGGCTTCAAAATACACTTAACTAATGCTTAGTGAATCATTATTTAGCAGCAGGTTTGATATCTAATAATTCAACATCAAAGACTAATGTTGAATTTGCAGGGATACCTGGCACGCCATTTTCACCATAAGCTAACTCAGCAGGGATCACTAACTGCATTTTGCCGCCTTTTTTCAGGTTAACTAAACCTTCAGTCCAGCCTTTAATCACTGAATTTAATGGGATAGTCAGTGGCTCGTTACGTGAATATGAGCTATCGAATTCAGTGCCATCAATCAGAGAACCTTTGTAATGAACGACTACAGTTTCGTCTGCTTTAGGTTTTGCACCTGTACCGTCTTTTTCAATTTTGTACAGCAGGCCTGATTTGGTTTTTACAACGCCTTTTTCTTTCGCGTATTTTTCGCGGTACTCAGCACCTTTTTTCTCATTGTTGGCTGATTCTTCTTTCATTTTTTTGTCGGCAGCTTCTTTGACTTGACCTTCAAACTGACGCAATGTTTCCTCAACTTCTGCATCGGTCATTTTGCTTTTGCCGTTAAATGCATCTTGGACACCAGCAAGTAATTGGGCTTTGTCCAAGTTAATACCAATTGTTTTTTGCTCTTCTAAAGAATTCTGCATGTAGCGACCTAAAGACGCACCCAGTGCATACGCATTACGCTCTTCTGCGTTTTTGAATGCGCTGCTTTGTGCTTTGGCTTCCGCTGCCATCACTTGCGGAGCAGCAAAAGTAAATGCTAGCGTAGTTGCTAAAAGGCTTGCCTTAAACAGTGATTTCATCCTAGTCTCCGATAACTTTTATTCGATTATATTCGAATAGCGAACTATTCGTTTTATGGGTAGGGCTCTTTAAGTTTAGACCCCGTTACTCCATTGAGTATTAAAAAAATATAATAACTACTGAGACCACATTAACAAAAAGTCGTTTCGTCGCCTATATCTTTAACTAAAACTTATCTATTGATTTGTAATGTTCAGTTATTATGATGGTTTAATTACGATATAAACGCTTAAGGAGAGTCGGATATGGACTCATCTGATACATTTGAACAACGCTTAGAACTTTTAGAAAGTAAAGTTGCCTTTCAAGAACTGGCGATTGAGCAACTTAACCAGGTTATTACTGACCAGCAAATGCAAATGAGCCGCCTTCAAGAGCATTTACGCATTGTGGCTGAAAGACTGAAATCATCCCAAGATTCTCACTTAGCAAGGCCAGAAGAAGAAACACCACCGCCACACTATTGATTTCAAAGATAAAATTCTTGATTTCAAATACAAAAAAGGAAGCTTTCGCTTCCTTTTTTTACAAACACTAATACAAGGTATTAGTGGCAGCCGCAGCCGCCTTGTTTGTGTCCGTGACCTTCGCCGCCACCGCAGCAACCGCCTTCTGAACCATGGCTATGACCACCACCGCCACAGCAACCACCTTCGTGATCGTGATCATGGTCGTGACCGCCTGCACCATGGACGTGGCCATGTGCAATTTCTTCTTCTGTTGCTTCACGGATAGCCATGACTTCAACATTAAATTTCAGGTTTTGGCCTGCTAACATGTGGTTACCGTCAACGATAACTTCATCACCTTCAATGCCTGTGATTTCGACAGGAACTGGGCCCATGTCAGTGTCAGCTAAGAAACGCATACCCACTTCTAGCTCATCAACACCCATAAATACATCTTTAGGAACACGTTGAACTAAGTTGTCATCGTATTGGCCATATGCATCGTCTGAAGCGACTTCAACATCGAAGTTTTCGCCCACAGAACGACCTTCTAATGCTTTTTCTAAACCTGAAATTAAAGACCCACGACCATGCAAATAGTCCATTGGTGCGCTTGCTGGTGATTCATCAACTAAAACACCGTCTTCTGTTCTTACTTGATAAGCCAAGCTGACCACCAAGTCTTTTGCTACTTTCATGACATCTCCTACTACCCGTAAGGGAAAAATTTTTTGCCAATTGTACCGAAAAACTATGATGATGTATTGAGAATTGACAAATTTCTATTATTCAGGTGTAAAAATTCCAATAACCTGCTCTTTTTGCCTAACATGACCAGTTGCTTCATCCCCTGCTTGGCGTTGTTGATCGCCGCAATTGACACACTCAACGACATCAATTTTATCTTCACGCCACATCATTAATGTGTCTTGTGACTTACACTTAGGGCAAATCGCCCCAGCAATAAAGCGTTTACGTATTGAAGCCATTTCTAACCCTTACTGTTCATTATTCCAACTATGGGGCTGACGATGCTCTCTTTGCATTTCTTTCTCAAAGAGCTCATTAAGTTCACGACGCGCCTCTTTAATGCGTGAAATTTGCCCGCTATCACTATTTTCATTTTCAGGGTAGATATCCCTGAGCATTTTCATGTCTAAACGGCGAAAATGCTGCTTGGCACGATAAGCTTTATGAGGGTGCATCCCCGTACTGACTAAAGCCTTGCTGCCAAGTTCAAGCGCACTCGAGAATGTTTCGCGGCTAA
Organism: Providencia sp. PROV269; assembly: GCF_028477785.1. Lineage (NCBI taxonomy): Bacteria > Pseudomonadati > Pseudomonadota > Gammaproteobacteria > Enterobacterales > Morganellaceae > Providencia > Providencia sp. PROV269. The sequence continues at coordinate 7,968 of NZ_JAMPLV010000008.1, forward strand.
AGTCAGTCACGCCACATTGCAATAGCTCATGAGCCTCAAGACGACCTTTAGCACGAGCAATAATATGCAAGTTAGGGAAGTTTTCTTGGCAAATTTGCACAATTTCCATCACTTCTTCAGGGACATCACTGGTAATCACGATAGATTTGGCTTTATCAGCTCCTGCTGAGCGCAATAATTGCAGTTCACGTGCATCGCCGTAATATACTGTATAGCCGTAGCGGCGCATGGTACTAATCGCCGTAACATCTTGTTCTAGTACTGTAATTTTAACCTTATTGGCCATTAATAATCGGCCAACTACCTGACCCATACGACCAAAACCGACCAAAATAACATGCGGGTCATTATCCTCTACAAACGGTTTTTCACTCGAGGCCGGCTGTTGATTATAACGATAGTTCAAATAAGCATCTATCAATTGCATCACAAGTGGAGTGGTCATCATCGAAAGCGTGACAACCACCAGCAATAAATCCATTTGCCGTTCATTAATCACACTTGCACCAAAGGCGGTTGCATAGATTACAAATGCAAATTCGCCACCTTGGCTAAGCACACCAGAAAATTGCGCTCTCGCACCATTTCGAAGCCTAGCGGCTAAACTCAGTCCGTAAAGTACTAACGCTTTGACAGCGACCAATACTACAACAGCAATCAATACTTGCGGTAAATAGGCCCACAACACATCTAAATTCAATGACATACCTACTGAGATAAAAAATAGCCCCAGTAGCAGACCTTTAAACGGTTCGATATTAATTTCCAATTCATGACGGAATTCTGTTTCCGCTAACATGACCCCTGCCATAAAGGTTCCCAGAGCCATAGAAAACCCAAGGCTTTCCATAATGAGTGCAGAACCTAATACCACCAATAAGGCGGCAGCCGTAAAAATTTCATGAACGCCAGATTTAGCAGCAAGCCTGAACATCGGCCTCAATAAGTAACGGCCAACGACCCATAAGCCTGCGAACGCCACTATCTTCAAACCAATCTTTTGCCAATCACTGGTTGCTGAATCCCCTGCTAACAATGGGATCAGCGCCATAATCGGGATAACGGCCATATCTTGGAATAACAAAACAGAGAAACCGAGTTGCCCACTTTCTTTGTTGGACATCCCTTTTTCGTTCATCAATTGAAGTGCCATTGCCGTTGATGACATCGCCATACCTAATCCACCGACAATAGCCGCTTGCCAAGAGAATTTGGCTAAAAATAGCAGTGACGCCATGATAGCTGCGGTCACGACCACTTGAAGCGTGCCCACACCGAAAATAGAGCGCCTAAGTTCCCATAATTTAGAAGGTTTTAGCTCTAACCCAATAAGAAACATCAGGAACACCACCCCCATTTCGGAGAAGTGTAAAATATCATCAACATTGCGAATAAAGCCGAAAACAAATGGCCCAATCATGATCCCGGCAAGCAAATACCCAAGCACAGCACCTAAGCGGATTTTTTGTGCGATAGGTACCATAACGACCCCTGCACAAAGGAAGATGATAACGGATTCAAATAGCCCCAGTTCTGACATTAGGATAACCCTCCCGCACCTAGCGGTTGCTGCATCCATTGACGGTAGTCATCGATAAGCTGTTCAAAGCGTTCTTTAGGCTGCCGACGTGCTGCATAAATAATGGTTGGTTCTAACCACTGCATATCACACATTAATGCGGTCAATTCAAATGGGCGAAGTATTTCTGTAAGCGGGTAATGATTATACCCATCATGTTGATAAGCGTGGATAGGCTCCCCCGTCGTGATCACCGAGCGCCAATATTTGCCTTTTAATTTCTGGTACCCCACGTCGGTAGCAAAACGGCGAGTTAACACGCGATCAAACCACTCTTTTAATAAAGCAGGGCAACTATAAGTATAGAGAGGATGCTGAAAAACAATGATATCGTGCTGACACAATAATTTTTGCTCCGCGGTAACATCAATAAAATAATCTGGGTAAATTGCGTATAAATCGTGCACAGTCACATGGTCAAAATCACGTACTGCCCCCAATAACGCCTTATTAGCCATCGATTCGTCGGGGTCCGGGTGAGCGTAGACCACCAACACTTTCGGTGTATTTGACATCTTTCCCTCCTCAAAGGCGTGTCAGACGGAACATTTTCCGTTACCATGCAGCCTGCTAAATAGAGTTTACACCCTAAACATTGCAGTCTTTGTATTATTATTCGGGTGTGTAGATTTGGGTAATTTAACATATTTTTAATAGACGGTTGCTATGATTGTTTTCTCTTCACTCCAAATTCGCCGAGGTGTTCGTGTCCTACTGGACAATGCCACTGCGACTATTAACCCCGGCCAAAAAGTTGGTTTAGTGGGTAAAAACGGCTGCGGTAAATCGACGCTTCTTGCGTTATTAAAAGGCGAATTACAAGCTGAAGCAGGTTCTGCAACCTTTCCAAGCAATTGGTCTATGGCATGGGTGAACCAAGAGACTCCCGCGCTTGATGTGCCCGCTCTTGAATATGTCATTGATGGTGATCGCGAGTTCCGAGCCTTAGAACAAAAACTACAGCAAGCCAATGAAAAAAATGATGGCCATGCCATCGCAGTAGTTCATGGGCAGCTTGATGCGATTGATGCATGGACCATTCGTTCTCGCGCCTCCAGTTTGCTACATGGCTTAGGTTTCAGCCAAACACAGCTAGATTCCCCAGTAAAATCATTTTCGGGTGGATGGCGGATGCGTTTGAACCTCGCGCAGGCACTGCTTTGCCGTTCTGACCTGTTGTTACTCGATGAGCCAACCAACCACCTTGATTTAGACGCGGTCATTTGGTTAGAAAAGTGGTTAAAAAGCTACCAAGGCACCCTGATTTTGATTTCCCATGATAGGGATTTCCTCGACCCGATTATTGATAAAGTGCTGCATATCGAACAAGAAACCATGTTCGAATATACGGGTAACTACTCGTCTTTTGAGCGCCAACGTGCGACAAAACTCGCCCAGCAGCAAGCGTTGTATGAAAGCCAACAAGCTAAAGCTGCGCATTTACAAAGTTATATTGACCGCTTTAGAGTGCAAGCCACCAAAGCCAAGCAAGCACAAAGCCGCATTAAGATGCTTGAAAGAATGGAAATGGTCGCACCGGCTCATGTGGATAACCCATTCCATTTTTCATTCCGCAAACCAGAAAGCTTACCGAATCCATTATTAAAAATGGAAAAAGTCAGCGCAGGCTACGGTGAAAAGGTCATTTTGCAATCCATCAAACTGAACTTAGTCCCGGGGTCACGCATTGGTCTGCTCGGGCGTAACGGCGCAGGTAAATCAACTTTAATCAAAATGTTAGCTGGCGACTTACCTCCATTACAGGGAGAAATTTCCCTCGCAAAAGGGATTAAACTCGGTTATTTCGCCCAGCACCAATTAGAGTATTTGCACCCTGAAGAATCCCCCTTGCAGCATCTTGCTCGCCTTGCCCCTGAGCAAACTGAGCAGCAATTACGTGACTATTTAGGTGGTTTCGGTTTTAAAGGTGACCAAGTTACTGACCCAAGTGGCCGTTTTTCTGGTGGAGAAAAAGCGCGCTTAGTTCTCTCTTTAATCGTCTGGCAGCGCCCTAATTTACTGCTGCTCGATGAACCAACTAACCACTTGGACTTAGATATGCGCCAAGCGCTTACTGAAGCCTTAATGGCCTTCGAAGGCGCTTTAGTTGTCGTTTCCCATGATAGGCATTTATTGCGCACCACGACCGATGAACTGTATTTAGTCCACGGCGGTTCTGTAGAGCAGTTTGATGGTGATTTAGAAGATTACCAACAATGGCTAGCTGAGCAAAACAAGCTCGAATTACAGCAAGTGCGTGATCAACAAGAGAAAGATAAACCAGCAGCCGCTGCAACGGTGACGGCACAAGATAGAAAAGATCAAAAACGTCGTGAAGCTGAATTTCGTCAGTTAACTCAGCCTATCCGTAAAAAAATTACGGAATTGGAAAAGCAGATGGATAAACACTCTCATGCCCTGAGTGAGCTTGAAGCAAAACTTTCTGATGCAGCCATCTATGAACAAGATAAAAAAGCTGAATTGACGGAATGTTTGAAAAAACAAACTGAACACAAAGCAGCGCTTGAAGACGTGGAAGTGGAGTGGATGGAATTGCAAGAGCAGTTAGAAACCATGACTAGTGAGTTTGAATTAAATTAATTCGTTATAAAACATCACAATCCATTAAAATCACGAAAAGCTATCTTTTGATAGCTTTTCGTTTTTATCATCACTGAATCTTATTCTTTCACACACATCACATAATACTGGCCATCAATAATTTCAGTGCCTTCGGTTTCGTGTTCAAAACCAGGGAATTCGCTATCCCATGCTTGAAGACTATGTAAATAGCCGATATGTGGGCTATTTTTATCGCCAAAGCTTTCCCCCGATAACAACATTGGGATACCCGGTGGATAGGGAATAATCGAGTTAGCAGCAATACGCCCGGCGAGTTTATCTAAAGGAACCGACTCAACACGGTTAGCAACAATTTCTTGGTAGGCATCGCGCGGGCTCATCATCACTGCAGGGAGTTGTTCATAAGCCTGATTTAGTTGGCCTCCAGGGTTATTTTTTTGTAGATACACAAACATTTTATTCCCTAAATCACGTAGCCCCATCTCACTATAGATCTCAGGAGCCGCTTCAACCACTTCAGGCAATACCTTTTTCAGTGCCGTATTATTGTCATAGTGGCGCTTAAACGACAGCAGCGCATTGACCAATGTCCCCCATTTTCCTTTCGTAATTCCCATCGAAAACAAGAACATAATTTGGAAATCGGTCGTACGGGTTGGCACAATACCATAATGATTTAACCAAGCTGTGACTAAAGCAGCAGGAACTCCGCTATCCAGTAATTTACCGTCATCTCCCATCCCTGGCGACAAGATACTTACCTTAATTGGGTCAAGCATCGCCCAATTTTCAGGGATATCTTTAAAACCATGCCATTTATCTTCAGGATTCATCACCCAGCAGCTTTGCTCTTTCATCAACAGTTCAACAGGGGCATCTTCAAATGCATAGCGTTTACCTGTTGCTGGGTCTTTCACCATTTCTTGATTCCATGGTTTGAAGAACCACTCATCATCATTGATAAATTCTTTGTATAGGAAGCCCAGTGATTGACGGAAGTCGATGGCTTCACGGATGACTTCATCAGTGAGTGAACGCCCACTGTTGCCGTCCATCATATCTGCGGCAATATCATTCGAGGCACAAATTGCATATAGCGGCGAGGTGGTCGCATGCATATGATAAGCTTGGTTAAAACGATTAAAATCAATCGCATTACGGCCATTTCGGACGTGGATAAATGAAGCTTGTGAAAGTGCATTCAATAATTTATGCGTAGAGTGGGTCGCAAAAACGGTAGGTTCATCGTCTTTTCTAGGGTCATCACGCATCGCAAAGTGGTCACGGTAGATAGGGTTAAAGCGCGCGTAGCCGTACCATGCCTCATCAAAATGGATTCTATCCAATGATTCATCAAGCAAATCCTGAACTTTGCGTGCGTGATAGCATACGCCATCGTAAGTACAGTTAGTTACTACACTATATGCGGGACGTTTGCCAATTTTATCCGAAGTTAATGGGTTTTTAGCGATTTTTTCAGTAATCGCTTCCGGTGTCATCTCTTGAGGGTAAATCGGACCAATAATGCCATAACGATTACGGCTTGGCGTCATATAAACCGGTTTTGCTCCAGTTAAAATCAAACCTTGCTCAATAGATTTGTGGCAGTTACGGTCAATGACAACAACGTCATCATCCGTCATACAAGCTTGCATAATCGTTCGGTTCGAACCTGATGTTCCCACGACCACTGAATAAGATTGGTCAGCACCAAAAATACGGGCGGCATTTCTTTCACATTCACCAAATGCGCCGGTATGGTCTAACAGTGACCCCACGGCAACTCGCTCGATACCAATATCGGTACGAAACAAGTTTTCTCCAAAGAAATCATGATAAATGCGGCCCGCGGGGGTTTTGGTGAACCCAACACCGCCCTGATGACCCGGTGCTGCCCATGAATATTCATGTACATCACTGTATTTAATCAAGCTTTTCATCAAAGGGGGCAATAAATTAGCGCGGTAACGGATTATCGCGGCAAGAACTCGGCCTGCGATAAAATCAGCGGAGTCTTCTAAAATCCAAGCAAACTCATCAACTTGCTCCATCATTTTGCGGTCGAATGCCGTCAAAGCTTCTTCACGATCACTTAATAAAAAAACAGGCACATCTTCTTGTCTGCGATGAAGTTGGGTAATTAATTGATGTGCCTGAGTTTGTTCTTGCTTGTCTGACATATCTCGGCCATATAACAAGCAATCAATACTGGTATTTGATCGAATGTATGCCATCCCATCTTCAAAATTACGAATGATCACGGTTTCTACGTGCTCATCTTTAAGTTCACTAGCAAGTCTTGCTACAGCATGGCTAATCACGGAGTCGTCATCGGTTAATTCCGTATAAACTATGAGTGCTCTCATCAATAACTCCCTTTTAACTTTTTAAAATCAAAATACTGATAATATTAGTCTTAACGTAAATAAGGTTTGATTGCAAAGTTATCGATGAGGATTCAAGCCACTAATCACTCATCTAATTTATTAATCACTACTCTTGCATTCATAACTAACGACTTTGCTTTCGCTTCTCGCCGTTGCAATAACGCCATAAAAATCAGGTCAGTAAGCGTATTTTGTGCGGTTCTTGAAGAAATTGATGAACTACGCCATTCATCTTCCTCCGCGATACTTTCAAGAACGTAATCAGCAATTTGCCCCAGTGGTGAATCACAGTCACGCGTAATCGCAATGACACATGCCCCTTGCTTACGTGCAATATTCGCTGCTGTTAGCATGTCTTTACGCTTCCCTGTAAAAGAAATAACGATTTGTACATCATGAGCATTGAGAGTGAGTGCCGCAGCAATTTGCACATGATGGTCTGACTCCACGAGCGTTGTAATACCAATTTTTTGTAATTTATAACTTAAATCTTTTGCAGTTAAGCCTGACCCACCAATACCGACAATCTGTACTCTCTGTGATTGGTCTATTCGCTCAACAATGCGTTCAAACTGTCTGAAATCAATTAATTTTGTTGTTTCTGTAATTGAATGATTTTTCTCCATTGCCAATTTCTGAGCAACAACCATCAAGTTATCATCAGGTGCAATGCGGTTATGTAAAGCGGAATGAGGTGCTCCCTCTTTCAGTTGCTGGCGTCCAATAATCTCACTAAGTGCAAGTTTCAAGGCGGGATACCCCTTCACCCCGACTTTTTGACTAAACTTAACGATGGCAGATTGGCTGACATCTAAAATTTCTGCTAATTGCTGAGACGATAAATTCAGTACATTTTCGGGATTTTCAAGGATAAATTGTGCAATTTTACGTTGATTTTCTGCTAATCGCGGTAGTGAGTAAGTAATGATGTCCAATAATGTCATGGTGACCTCTAATAATAGTTGTAATAGCCAGACCTATAGATAAAAAAATAATAATAAATTATTCCTCAACCAAGTCACTGATGCCTGATAAATAATACTTACAATTCAAAGAGTCGTAACTTTAGTCCGTAAAATAAATCACAAAATATTCTTGTATATTCACAAGATAGAATAGATAGCACCGTGATATTAGTCACATATAAGGAATAAATAATTCCTTAATATTAGCCCAATAACTGATCTAGGAGCAATTTTTATGACTATCGACTTAAGCAAAATGGTAACTGAAAGCCGTAATGCAGCCAGTACTAATATCGACCAACTATCAACGGCTGAAATGCTAAAGGTCATTAATAATGAGGACAAACTCGTTCCGTTAGCGGTTGAAAAAGTGCTCCCTGAAATTGCCCAACTGGTTGATAAAGTCGCAGCAGCCTTTTTAAAAGGCGGTCGTCTGATTTACTCAGGCGCAGGAACCTCTGGCCGTTTAGGAATTCTTGATGCCAGTGAATGCCCGCCGACTTATGGAACGCCCCATGAGCAAGTTGTTGGTTTAATCGCCGGTGGTCATCAGGCTATCTTCCGTGCCGTAGAAAATGCAGAAGATAAACCTGAACTTGGCGAACAAGACCTCAAAGACATTCAATTCAATGATAATGATGTGTTAGTGGGTATCGCAGCGAGTGGCCGAACACCTTATGTATTAGGAGCTTTAGCATACGCGAATGCTATTGGTGCAACCACAGCTGCCATTAGCTGTAACCCAAATAGCCCAATTGCCAATGCCGCAGATATTGCTATCACTCCCGTTGTCGGTGCAGAAGTTGTCACAGGCTCTTCACGCATGAAAGCAGGAACTGCACAAAAATTGGTACTCAATATGATCACCACTGGGGCAATGATCCGCATCGGAAAGGTGTTTGGTAATTTAATGGTTGATGTTGAAGCGACAAACGCCAAACTCATTGAAAGACAAACAAAAATTGTGATGGAAGCGACCGACTGTGACCGAACTACTGCAGAAACCGCCCTTCAACAATGTAATCGACACTGCAAAACTGCCATTTTAATGGTGCTATCGGGCTTGAATGCCGATGATGCACGTCAACTGCTCTTAGACAACAACGGTTTTATTCGTACGGCACTCAATATGGCCTCATCCGCCTAATTTGCGGATTTTAATGGGATAAATAGTATGGCTAAAATAACAATAGAAATGATACAGCAGGTCCTACAACACGTTGGAGGACGCCGTAATATTAAATTAGCGGGTAACTGTATGACCCGTTTGCGCCTCACACTCAACGATGACCAACTAGTCGATAAAGCTGCACTCAAACAAATCGCAGGGGTGCTTGGTGTCATTGAGAGTGATGAACAGCTGCAAGTGATCCTTGGCCCGGGTAAAGCACAAACTGCCGCAGACTTAATGAACCAACTGTTGGATAGTGGTGAAGAGGATAGCCATGAGGCAACAACCCAGCCTCAGGATTTAAACGACATTGCCTCCGCAAATAAGCAGCAACTGAAAAAGAAACAAACCAGTGCCGTTCATCGGTTTTTATCCAAATTTGCCACGATATTTACACCGTTAATTCCGGGCTTTATTGCTGCCGGCCTACTATTAGGCTTTGCAACTCTAGCGAAACAAACCTATTTCCCAGCAGGGCTTCCAACAAAGCCTGAAGAGCAGACCCTACTCGTACATACTATTTTATATATGTCAGTATTTAGCAAAGGGCTGTTTAGCTTTCTAAGCATTCTCATTGGTTATAATACTCAAAAAGCCTTTGGCGGTAGCGCGGTAAATGGTGCCATCATTGCTTCATTGTTTGTTCTTGGATATAACCCTGAAATAGCCAAAGGGTTCTATTCTGACATGAATAGCTTTTTCGGGTTGGCTATCGACCCAAGAGGTAACATTATTGGGGTATTGATTGCGTGTATTTTTGGCGCATGGGTTGAAAAACAGGTACGCAAAATTATCCCAGCTAACCTTGATATGATTTTAACCTCAACAATTACCTTATTAATTGTTGGTGCTGCTGTGTTTATCTTTATCATGCCTATTGGGAGCTGGTTATTCTCTGGCATGTCATGGCTGTTTGTTCATTTAAGCAGCAACCCATTCGGAACTGCCATACTTGCTGGGCTATTCTTAATTGCAGTCATGTTTGGCGTGCACCAAGGTTTTGTTCCGGTATATATGGCACTCGTTGAAACTCAAGGTTTTAACTCACTCTTCCCTATCCTAGCGATGGCAGGTGGTGGCCAAGTTGGTGCAGCAATGGCGTTGTATGTTAAAGCCGCAAAAGATTCGGTGTTACGCAATCAGATTCGTGGGGCTATCATTCCAGGTTTCTTAGGTGTCGGTGAACCACTTATTTACGGTGTAACTCTTCCGCGGATGAAGCCATTTGTCACCGCATGTTTAGGTGGTGCCGCAGGCGGTTTCTTTGTTGGGCTAGTGGCTTGGATGGGTTTACCGGTTGGTTTGAATACCGTCTTTGGCCCTTCTGGCTTAGTCGCTATCCCAATGATGACGTCAGCTGATGGGGTGTTCCCTGGAATGTTAGTTTATGTGGGCGGGTTATTCACATCCTACTTATTCGGTTTTATTTTTACTTATTTTTTCGGAACTAAGAACGTCGATTTAGACTAATCGCCTCCCTTACATGTAAAAAGCAGCCCATGGGCTGCTTTTTGATGAGTCATATAAACTGCACTTTTATCAGAAAATCATTCCAACCAAATCAGGGGAACGCACAAAGCCGTTAAAATCCCCATTACCCAGTTAAAAATAAACCAAGCACGGCGGCTACGCAAAAATAGGCTGATTAATGAACCAAACCCCATCCAGATTAAACCCGCCACTAAGTTAACCACCACAAATGCGATACTCATCATTAAAATAGATTGAGTAAATAACTCACCGGGTAAGCTAAATCCCCCTACGGCTCCCAAACCCATCATCCATGCTTTCGGGTTTAAAAACTGCAATAAGCCACCTTGATACCAAGTCACGCTTTTCGCAACTTCGCTATTCGTCTTCAGTGGTGCATAATTTGCCGTCGCTGTTTTCCATGCGAGCCATAACAGGTAGATGCTTCCGGCGACTTTTAAGGCGATATGAATCGCAGGATAGAGCAATAAAAGTGCAGCAATACCGAATGCAGAAAGATAAAGTATGGACTGCATCCCTAACATAATACCAAGGCATAATGTAATCGTATGGCGAAAACCGTAGTTTGCTGCACTTGACGTTAGCAACATATTGTTAGGGCCGGGTGTGACTGCTGCAATGAATAAAAACGTAAAAAGAGAAAAAATCAGCCCCAGTGTCATTTATAATTTAGCCTCAAACTCAAATTTGTTTACTTGCATCACAAAAAAATAACAGTATGTTATGTGACTCACAAGAGTCTCCATTAAATAAAAATAAGGCTATGTCAGAAAACTTTCGTCCAATAAGTTGGGCTAAAAATCCACACCTCCAAACATTACTGCCAAGGATTTTCCGTAGAACACCGAAAATCAAACCTATATGGCAACGGCTTGAATTGCCTGATGGCGATTTTATCGATCTCGCTTGGAGTGAAAAACCCGAGCTAGCAGCGCATAAACCACGATTAGTGATTTTCCATGGTCTAGAAGGTAATTTTAAAAGCCCTTACGCTCACGGAATGCTAGAAACTGCCCAAAAACATGGTTGGTTGGGTGTGATTATGCATTTTCGCGGTTGTAGTGGTGAACCCAATCGCCAACAGCGAATTTACCATTCAGGTGAAACCAGTGATGCTCGCTATTTTCTCCGCTGGTTGAAACAAACCTATGGTGATGCGCCAACCGCCGCAGTTGGTTATTCTCTTGGTGGCAATATGTTAGCCTGCTATTTAGCTGAAAGCGGTCAAAATGCAGATGTCGATGCGGGTGTTGTTGTTTCAGCTCCTTTGATGTTAGAAGCCTGCTCTTTACGCATGGAAAAAGGCATCTCTCAGTTCTATCAACGTTACTTACTAAATGGCTTGAAACGCAATGCCACCCGGAAATTAGTCCGTTATCCAGGCTCATTACCCTTAAACCTCTTACAATTGAAGCAGCTTAAGCGGATCCGTGAGTTTGATGATGTGATTACTGCTCGTATTCATGGATTTGATGATGCGACAGATTATTATCAAAAATGCAGTGCATTACCCAAGTTAGCTTATATCACTAAACCAACGTTAATTATTCACGCCAAAGATGACCCATTTATGGCGCCTGAAGTTGTTCCTGATTTATCATTTTTACCCCACAATGTGGAATACCAAATGACAGAACATGGCGGGCACGTCGGCTTTGTGAGCGGTACATTCAGAAAACCGCAAATGTGGTTAGAAAGCCGTATTCCTCAATGGCTAACCCCTTATTTAGATAAGGAAATAATGTGATTATTCCTTGGCAAGAACTTGAGCCTGAAACATTGGAAAACCTGATTGAGAGCTACGTATTGCGTGAGGGAACCGACTACGGCTCCCATGAAAAAAGCCTGCAAGATAAGGTTAACGATGTGAAACGGCAGTTAGTTTCTGGCGAAATTGTGCTAGTCTGGTCTGAATTGCATGAATCGGTTAATTTCATGCCTAAGGGAAGTTTTTCTGTATGATGTTTTTATTCCATGGTTCATTTTTACGTCATCTTTTGTCATAAAAAAGTTGCGTTTTTTCCAACATAATCATGTCGTAAAACCATCAAATAAGGCTCACAACCCTAACACCCGTTAATCCGCTTCATGCACTATTGATTAAAATAGTGCTTATAAGCGCAGCACAGGGAGTCCACGATGTCCAAAAAGCACCCAATTATTGCTATCACCGGTTCGAGCGGTGCTGGCACAACGTCAACTAGCCAAGCATTTCGTAAAGTTTTTCACCAATTAAATATCCAGCCTGCAACATTAGAAGGGGATAGTTTTCACCGCTATACACGCCCTGAAATGGATATGGCTATCCGTAAAGCCAGAGAACAAGGCCGGCACATCAGTTACTTTGGCCCCGAAGCGAATGATTTTGCTTTGCTTGAACAAACCTTAGTTGACTATGCAAAAACGGGTTGTGGGCAATCCCGTAAATATCTACATACTTATGATGAAGCGGTACCTTATGGCTTGCAGCCCGGGACATTTACCCCTTGGGAACCGCTGCCAGATAAAACGGATATTTTGTTTTATGAGGGGCTACATGGCGGTGTTGTCACACCGGAACATAATGTCGCACAACATGTTGATTTACTTGTCGGTGTTGTCCCTATAGTCAACCTAGAATGGATCCAAAAATTAATCCGTGATACGACAGAGCGAGGGCACTCCCGTGAAGCCGTTATGGACTCTGTCGTGCGTTCTATGGGCGACTATATTAATTACATCACGCCACAATTTTCTCGCACTCACATCAATTTTCAACGCGTTCCGACGGTAGATACCTCCAACCCATTTTCGGCTAAAGCCATTCCATCACAAGATGAAAGCTTTATTGTGATCCGCTTTCGTGGGCTAGAGCAAATTGATTTCCCCTATTTGCTATCAATGATATCTGGCTCTTTCATTTCTGCAATGAATACAATTGTCGTCCCCGGAGGAAAACTAGGTTTAGCCATGGAATTAATTATGGCGCCAATAGTCGAAAAACTAATTAATCAAAAGGACAACAATTAAATTATTTTTTGATTAATAAATAAGATGCTTATCATTAATTAAGGTAAGCATCTTTTAATTCAAATATACCAATAAAAATTAAATTTATTTTTAGTTTTTTATTTCAAAGCTGTGTGTGACTTCAACGGTTTTCTCTAACATCAATGCGACTGAACAATATTTTTCAGCAGAAAGTTGAACGGCTCGTTCGACCGCTTTTTCCGTTAATTCATTCCCTGTTACAATAAAATGTAAATGGATTTTCACAAAATAACGAGGGGCTTCTTCGCGACGCTGTGAGGTTAATTTCACCTCACAATCCGTAATATCATAGCGGCCCTTTTGTAGAATCGAAACGACATCAATCGCGCTGCAACCACCCGCAGCCATTAGCACCATTTCCATTGGGCTTGGGGCTTTATCACCTGCATTACCGTCCATCATCACTTGGTGCCCAGACGCTGACTCCCCTAGAAAAGAAAGTCCTTCAACCCACTTAACTCTTGCTTCCATTATATTTCCCCTTGAAATGAAATCGGTTTAAAGGCTACATTGTTCCATAGATACAATGAATGTTATATCAACTTTATTTGGCTGAAGCGATACAGGGAAGACTTTCTTTATTGAATATGCTACAAACAATACTTAGTTGATAGGATTAAGATCAAAACTCAACGGTTTAATTGATCATATTATAGTGTTGATATCAATTTGCGTTACCCAAAGCAATCAAAAACGCTGAAGCAATCAGCTGTTAGATTATTTAAAGGTATATAAGGCAAATTAATATGCTAAGCTAGTGACTTTAAAGCCAGCCTTTCTAGTATGTTTTTCTGAATGGCTGCAATAACATACAGAGGATAACGCTAATGGTTCTCGGCAAGCCACAAACAGACCCTACTCTTGAATGGTTTTTGTCACACTGCCATATTCATAAATATCCATCCAAGAGCACTCTTATCCATCAGGGTGAGAAAGCAGAAACCCTTTACTATATCGTTAAAGGTTCGGTGGCTGTTTTAATTAAAGATGAAGAAGGCAAAGAAATGATCCTCTCTTACCTGAATCAGGGGGATTTCATTGGTGAGCTTGGGTTATTTGAAGAAGGGCAAGAACGTACTGCGTGGGTTAGAGCCAAAATAGCCTGCGAAGTTGCTGAAATTTCTTACAAAAAATTCCGTCAATTAATTCAGGTAAACCCTGATATTTTAATGCGCCTTTCTGCGCAAATGGCTAGTCGCTTACAAACAACATCTGAGAAAGTCGGTAACCTCGCATTCTTAGACGTTACAGGCCGTATTGCTCAAACGCTATTAAACTTAGCTAAACAACCTGATGCAATGACACACCCAGACGGTATGCAAATCAAAATTACTCGTCAGGAAATAGGCCAAATCGTGGGTTGTTCCCGTGAAACAGTCGGCCGTATTCTAAAAATGTTAGAAGACCAAAACCTGATCTCTGCACATGGTAAAACCATTGTTGTTTACGGTACTCGTTAATTAACCTTTCAGCCTCGCTCTCTTGGCGAGGCGCCCACTTTAGAATAGCGTTATACCTCCGGTATAACGCTATTTTTGCTTATCCATAGCCTATTTATATACTTTCATTAATGAGTATCGTTTCTTTATATTCTTCTAGCTAATTATCGAACTAATATAATGGGAGTTAACCATTATTAGGAGATTATTAGTCGTGACGTTAGATACTAAAGTAAATAATCAAGCCAGTATATTTATTAACATTAACAACAAAGTAATTCCATACAAAAAAACCTCAGTCATTGATAATCTAAATATTATTAAGCCATTGAGCTCAGAGAGTTATAATAAAATAAACTTTGCAATTCAGAATAGTGAATTTCACGAAAGTGCACAGCCCGTACTAAATCAACTACCCTATTCACCACCTGTTGAAAAGCTCTTATTACCTTATACCTATCATGAGGATGATTTAGTTTCCTCATTAGATATCTTCAAAAATAGCATTGAAATAAAAAATGATTCACTTATCAGTAAAAAAAAGGATACCGAGCTAA
Source organism: Providencia sp. PROV269 (assembly GCF_028477785.1). Lineage (NCBI taxonomy): Bacteria > Pseudomonadati > Pseudomonadota > Gammaproteobacteria > Enterobacterales > Morganellaceae > Providencia > Providencia sp. PROV269. Next base: position 23,170 of record NZ_JAMPLV010000008.1, read on the forward strand.
TGCCACTTAATAAAATAAGCACTACAGAAACCAAAGTTTTTAAAGATTTCCGTTTAAATCGCTCAGCTGGTCGATTTTCAAATTTAATATTAGAAATAAAATCAACACATGAAAAAGGCATTCGTTATTTAAAAAATATACTTAAAAAAAATAACAATGAAGAACTATGTGTTAAGTTTGAAAGTGGAAAGGCTAAAATTATAGACAAAGCCACTATAGCCAGACAAAATTTAATGAAACAACACGAAAACATTAATGACGCCAAGGCTACGAATAACGTATTTTATACAGTACAGCAAGAAAATTCAGAATTATATAATAGCTATAAAATCCTACTCAATGAAGTTAGCTTAGTTGAATCAAAAGCCAAGGAACTTATAATTAAAGACAAAAAAACCAAAAATAATGAGCCATTTCAATATTATAAAAAGTTTAAGCAATTAAATATCATCGATATTCTAGACTTTACTAAATCACCAGCTGAAAAACACAAAAAGATCGAAAATATTTTTAATCAAATGAAATCAACCATTAGAAGGTTAGAAAATTATATAGATGAGTCTACTATAAATAAACAATTAACTTGGGATGATAATGATCTTAACTGGAATAACCCACTAAATCAGGGTGAAAAAACACAGATTGCAGAATTCGTCCAACACAATTATTCGCAAGAAATGATAGATGATACAATTCTCATAATAAATAAGTCAGGCTCTGATATTATTAGTGAAGATGCAAAAACAGTATTTAATGAATTTTTTAATGATAACCATCAGGATTCAAAAATTAATTCTTATTCGAGTAATGAAAGCATAAGCTCAAATTCATCCGGCTATTTTTCAGAGCCAACTGATGATGTAGAATATAGTTTAAAAGAATCAACAAAGAAAAAAATTATAAGCAATGACGTTACTCAAAACAATAATGACCTGAAAAATAAAGAATTAGAAAACACAGAAAAACGCCATAAAGAAACACATAATCAATTGAAAATAAAGAAAAATAAAAATAAATTTAATGGGGAAATTCCTCAAACTAAAACAACAATGTTAAGAAAAAATCATAATAGAAATAAATATCAATTTCCACTAAATGAAAACTCACAGAATAATACATTAGATAATAAAAATTCAGACACCAAGAATTTAGGTACTAAACTAAAAGGCGTAGAGGAAACCATTAATGATTTAGAGCATCTTCGAATAGAAATAAAAAAAGAAGAAGAGCATTTTGCTGAATTAAAAGGTCAACTAGAAAATTTACAACATAGCGTAAAAGCTTAATTACAATAAAGGTGCAGAGGATCATTTCTGCACCTTTGATATCGAAGTTAACCCAGCAACGCCCCAATTGCCGTTTCTAATTTCGCCATCCCACTATTAATTTCTTCCTCGGAAATAATCAGTGAAGGCGTAAAACGTAAAACATTGGTGCCGGCATTGAGCATCATCAGACCTTCTACTGCACTGGCTTGCAGGATATCTTTCGAGCGATTCAATAGTTTGCCATCTAATTCAGCGCCAATTAATAACCCCATTCCTCTGATCTCAGAGAAAATGTGATATTTATCATTCAGTTTATTTAAATGAGCGACAAATAATTCACGACGCTTTTCGACACCATTTAATACTTCCTCAGTATTAATAATATCAAACGCCGCATTACCAACTGCACACGCTAAGGGATTGCCACCATAGGTGGTACCGTGCGCACCCACTTCCATGGTTTTTGCCACTTCTTCAGTGGTGATCATTGCACTAATAGGGAAACCGCCACCCAATGCTTTTGCTGTGGTTAGAATATCGGGAGTGACATTGTAGTGCATATAAGAGAATAATTTACCTGTACGCCCCATACCGCTTTGTACTTCATCAAAAATCAACAAGGCATTATTTTCATCACACAGCTTACGAACTCCTTGCAGAAATTCCGCTGTTGCTGCGGTGACGCCACCTTCACCTTGTACTGGCTCAAGAACAACTGCGCAGGTATTTTCATCAATCACCGCTTTGACAGCATCAAGGTCATTAAATGGCACATGAATAATATCCGCAGGCTTTGGCCCAAAACCATCCGCATATTTTGCTTGCCCACCGACCGAAACAGTAAATAATGTGCGTCCGTGGAAAGCTTGTTTGAAAGCGATAATCTTAGTTTTATAGGGGCTGTATTTAGTAATAGCGTAGCGGCGTGCTAATTTAAACGCAGCTTCGTTAGCTTCTGAGCCGGAATTCACAAAAAATGCGCGGTCAGCAAATGTCGCATTCGTGAGCTTTTGTGCTAACTTTAGCGCCTGCTCGTTAGTGAAAATATTACTGACATGCCATAGCTTTTCGCTTTGTTCACGCACCGCAGCCACCAAACTAGGGTGGCAATGCCCCAAAGCAAGAACAGCGATCCCACCAGCAAAATCAATATATTCTTTACCTTGCTGATCCCAAACGCGGCTACCTTCGCCTTTAACTGGAATAAATTCCGCTGGCGAAAAAATAGGTAACATAACTTGATCAAAAGTTTGCCGATTTACTATTGGTTGCTCAGACATACCCCTCACCTGCTCTTATTTAATGCAATTATGAAAATATAAGCATTAAATATGAATAAAAAATCAAAAAAGAGCAATAGCAAAGGGCATAATATGCATAATTAATTTTTTCTGAATACGATTGCTAAATTAATATTTTAGAAAATTGTTTAGTAATTCATGGCCTTGTTCACTCAGAATACTTTCAGGATGGAACTGAACACCTTCTATAGGCAAGGTTTTGTGCCGTATTCCCATGATTTCATCAACATCGCCATTATTCAGTGACCATGCGGATACATCAAAAGAAACAGGGAGTGTCTCTGCTGCAATCACTAACGAGTGATAGCGTGTCACTGTTAAGGGACGATTTAAGCCTTTGAATACACCTTGATGATTATGGTGGATAGCAGAGGTTTTACCGTGCATAACTTCTCGTGCTTTGACGACTGATGCACCAAATGCTTGCCCAATCGCTTGATGCCCTAAGCAAATGCCTAAAATGGGCAGTTTACCTGCAAAATATTTTATCGCCTCAAGGGAGATGCCAGCCTCATCCGGTGTACATGGCCCAGGTGAAATCACAAGATGTGTAGGCGAAAGCTGTTCAATTTCTTCGATGGTAATTTCATCATTACGTTTTACTACAACTTCAGCCCCTAACTCACAAAAGTATTGGTATAAGTTGTAAGTAAATGAATCGTAATTATCAATAAGTAGAAGCATATTAGCCTATCCGACTGATTTTTATCATTATATATTATTTTCTTATGCATGTTTTTATCGTGTTGGCAATCAGAACGATGATTAAAACACCATAAAAATAATAAGGGCGGCTATCATAGCACAGCCAAAGCAGGAAAATAGCCTATTTAAGTCAATGATTGTTTTTTCTCAGAGAAAATTTCCATATAAAAATCATGGAATTATATTTACATCCCTATAACAAAGCTGTATTTCGGTTAAGAATTACTTTAAATACAATGAAATAAAAGGCTGTTAAAAAGTAGCAAGCACTGACACATTTTAACTAACATAGTTAATGAAGAAAAACTCAAAGAGGAAGGAAAAGCGTTTTTTAAGAAAAGTGGGCACGTTAAAACAACCTACCCACAGTATTCGACACGACAGCTTTTAATGACTATCGTTTTTAATCACTACGGTTTTTTAATCACTTCAGCAGAAATAATTGTAACCGGTTCAACTGGGACATTTTGATATGGCCCTACGTTTTCCGTTTTTACTTTAGAGATTTTATCTGCAACATCCATCCCTTTTACCACTTTACCAAACACAGCATAACCAAAGTCACGTTGGCCGTGGTCTAAGAAAGCGTTATCAGCAACATTAATAAAGAATTGGCTCGTTGCGCTGTCTTTATTTGCAGTACGCGCCATAGAAATAGTACCGCGTAAATTACGTAAACCGTTATCCGCTTCATTTTTGATTGGAGCGCGGGTTTGTTTTTGCTGTAAATCTTTATTAAAGCCACCACCTTGAATCATAAAACCTGGGATTACACGGTGGAAAGTGGTTCCGTTGTAATAACCTTCATTAACATACTGAACGAAATTTTCTGTCGTAACAGGGGCTTTTTTACTATTCAGTTCTAATTCGATATCACCCGCCGACGTGACTAATTTAACATAAGTCTCACCCGCAGATAATGCAAGAGAAGATGCGCTCATTGCGCAGATGGCCAAAAGTGGCACAAAAATTCGTTTTAACATGTAAGGTCCCTTTCGTTATAGCTCATTACAACTGCAATCAAGCAATTCTAGAGTGAAGCCAACAAGAATGCTGAAGATTTACCTATATTTACGCCAAAAAATAAAAACACACCAAATGCGCTAAATTCTAGACCAATTTTAGTGAAAAACGTCATTAATAATGGTTATTTTTCTATTATTACAATTTCGCAGACTACAACACACAAAAAATAATACCTGACACCAAGGGAAAAGCGGTTAAGAGGATATTTCGAGTTGTCGGGAAGCGCTAAGCAAAGCTATAATCCTCGAGCCTTTTGAGGCTAACTCAGGGAGAAAGACAAATGGCAATTAAAAATCATAACTACCAGATGGCAAAATTTGTCATCAGTGCACCCGATATCCGTCATCTACCTAAAGATACCGGAATTGAGGTGGCTTTTGCTGGCCGTTCTAATGCGGGGAAATCCAGTGCGTTAAACGCATTAACACAGCAAAAAAGCTTAGCACGCACCAGTAAAACACCAGGAAGAACTCAGCTAATCAACCTATTTGAAGTTGAGGAAGGCGTTCGCCTTGTTGACCTTCCAGGTTATGGTTATGCCGAAGTTCCTGAAGAAATGAAACGTAAGTGGCAACAAGCACTCGGGGAATATCTCCAAAAACGCGAATGCATTAAGGGGCTTGTTGTATTAATGGATATCCGTCATCCATTAAAAGACCTCGATATGCAAATGATTGAGTGGTCTGTCGCAATGAATGTGCCAGTTCTGGTTTTACTCACTAAAGCAGACAAATTGGCTTCTGGAGCAAGAAAGAAACAGTTAATAGAAGTGCGTCAAGCACTTGCTCCACTTGAAGGGGATATTGAAGTCGAATACTTTTCAGCACTGAAAAAGATTGGTGTCGATAAACTCCGCATTAAGCTAGATAGTTGGTATAACACACCGGCTTGATTTCTTTAGTAGTGAGCCAGAAATGGTTCATTACACCCTCATACCTTCTAATTCACTGAATTTTAGATAAAAAAATGCTCCAGTCAAATACTTGACTGGAGCAGCTAATATTCAGCTAAATCCGATTACGTGAAGTAAAAGGTCTGAAAGATAGAACATCTTACCTCTGTACCCTACACCTATTAATGTACTTTATTTTTCGCTCGAAAAAAAGCCTTTTTGTAATTTTTTTTCAAAGCTGTCTACGATTCAGCATGATAATACGAATGAAATAAGACAAAAAACGGATTTTAATTACATATTTATGAGATATATGTCGCATAAAAATGTTAATCATATCCTCAAATTTCATCATGAAATAATTGATTTATTACAGAATTATATTAAATTTCTAGTTAATAATTTCAAATGCATAATTATCTGTTATGTATTCGCTTAAACATAAAAAAACCCCCAATAACGTATTGGAGGTTTTGTAGATTCAATATTGTTAAAAATTAATGGGCTTCATCCCAGTTATCGCCTATCCCCACATCCACTTTTAATGGTACATCCAATTTCATGCTTTGTTCCATTAACAATTGGACCTGAGCTTGGACACGCTCTAACTCAGATTCTTTCACTTCAAAAACCAATTCATCATGAACTTGCATTAGCATATCTGCATGTGGCTTTTCGGTTTGCAACCAATTATCAACAGCAATCATGGCTTTTTTAATGATATCCGCTGCAGTTCCTTGCATTGGTGCGTTGATCGCTTCGCGTTCCGCGGCTTTACGGCGCATCCCATTACTGGACTTAATATCTGCCAGATATAAACGGCGACCTTCGAGGGTCTCTACATAACCTTGCTCAGACGCCTGCAAGCGTGTGTTTTCCATATAACGTAATACACCAGGGTAACGTTCAAAGTAAAGATCCATATAGCGCTGCGCCTCACCACGAGGGATCCCTAATTGACGCGCTAAACCAAACGCACTCATGCCATAGATAAGCCCGAAGTTAATCGCTTTGGCACTACGGCGTTGGTCACTAGTGACTTGTTCCAGTGGTACACCAAAGACTTCAGCGGCTGTTGCTTTATGGATATCTTTCCCTTCCGCAAACGCAGTTAATAGGCCTTTATCTTGGGATAAATGCGCCATAATACGCAATTCAATTTGCGAGTAATCCGCCGCCATCACTTTATAGCCATCACGAGCAATAAAGGCTTGGCGGATCCGGCGCCCCTCTTCAGTTCTAACAGGGATATTTTGTAAGTTAGGATCTCGAGAAGACAAACGCCCTGTTGCTGTGACGGCTTGGTGGTAAGAAGTATGAACGCGCTGAGTACGCGGGTTAATCATTAGCGGCAGTTTATCCGTATACGTGGATTTTAATTTGGCTAAACTACGGTGCTCGAGCAACAATTTTGGCAATGCATGATTCAGCGCCAATTCCTCAAGCACTTCTTCATTAGTCGACGCTGCCCCACTTGGTGTTTTCTTTATCACCGGCAATTGCAATTTTTCGAATAAGATAGTTTGCAATTGTTTTGGCGAAGCGAGGTTAAACTCTTCCCCTGCAAGCTCGAAAGCCTCTTTTTCCAGCTCAGCTAAACGAGCGGTAATCACCTTTGACTGCGCTGCAAGTACGTTTGCGTCAATTAAAACACCTTTGCGTTCCATGCGGACTAACACAGGCACAAGTGGCATTTCAATATTTTGGAAAATATGATTAAGCGTTGGCTCAGCTTCTAATTGTGGGTATAACGCTTGGTGCAGTAATAACGTGACATCCGCATCTTCCGCGGCATAATTAGCTGCTTCTTCTAAGGCGATTTGATTAAATGTCAGCTGTTTTTTACCTTTACCCGCGATTTCTTCAAAGCTCACAGTTTTGTGGTTCAAATGGCGATCGGCCAAGCTGTCCATATCATGGCGCCCCATTCCCGCAACACTATTTAACACATACGATTCCAGCATGGTGTCATAGCCAATACCTTTTAATTCAATGCCGTAGTTTTCAAGAACTTCTGCATCATATTTCAAGTTCTGGCCAATTTTGAGAATTTTTTCACTCTCAAGCAAAGGTTTCATAACTTCCAAAACCTCTTCCAGAGGGAGTTGTACTGGCGCATCAAGGTAATCGTGACCTAATGGCAAATAAGCGGCATGCCCTGGCTCAATTGCAAATGACATGCCCACTAAACGGGCTTCTTGGGTATCTAAGCTATCGGTTTCAGTATCAAAAGCAAATAACGATGCCTTGCTCAGTTTTTCAACCCAGCGCTCTAAATCCGCTTTTTCTAAAATCGTTTGGTAATTTTCAGCACTCAATGTTGGTGCTGTTGGGATTGATGGCTTGGCAGCTGACGTTGCTGGCGTTGGGCTCACTTTTGTACTTGTGCCTTTCCCCTCCATCCAAGTCCCATTTTCAACATCCGTTAACCAACGTTTAAATTCATAACGGCTGAATAATTGATGTAGTTTATCCACATCTGGCTGAACAACTTGTAATTCTTCACAGGTTTTTTCCAGCTCAACATCCGTTTTAATTGTCGCTAATTGATATGATAAAAAAGCAACATCACGGTTTTCAGCCATTTTAGGGGCTAAGGTTTTAGAGCCTCTAAAACCTAATGGAGCGATAGCTTCAAGGTCATTATAAATTGCTTCTAAGCTACCAATGCCTTGCAGTAAGGCTAGTGCTGTTTTTTCACCAACACCAGGCACGCCAGGAATGTTATCTGACGAATCCCCCATTAAGGCTAAAAAGTCGATAATAAGCTCAGGAGGCACACCGTATTTTTCTTTGACTTCATCAGGCCCTAGAATAGTATTATTCATGGTATTGATGAGCGTAATATTAGGCTCAACTAATTGCGCCATATCTTTATCGCCCGTACTGATTAACACTGGCATACCTTTTCGGCTTGCTTCACAAGCTAATGTCCCGATGACGTCATCGGCTTCCACCCCTGAAACAACAAGTAAAGGTAACCCCATCGCTTCCACCATTTCATGCAATGGAGCGATTTGAGCGCGCAAGTCATCAGGCATAGGTGGGCGATGAGACTTATAGCTTTCGAACAATTCATCACGAAATGTTTTTCCCTTCGCATCAAAGACAACCGCTACATGGCTAGGTTTATACTGCATAATTAAACTGCGTAGCATATTAAGCACGCCATACATTGCCCCTGTAGGCTCACCAGCACTATTGGTCAGTGGAGGGAATGCATGATAAGCACGGTATAGGTAAGAGGAACCATCAACCAAAATAAGTGGGTTTTCTGCAATCTGAGCCATAATCTGTCATCATCTTTTAGTCAGGAACGAATACTAATAGGATGCCATAATGTCGCCTCAGATACATCCCAAGTTTTATATTCCGCTTAATCGCATTGTTAAAAGCACATCAAATCATTCACGATTTCAAATACATTATTTATTACGATTAGTTAAAATTATTATTTACAATTAAATTAATCACACCAATGTACTAAATACCTGATTAACATCCTGTGGATAACCTTGTGTGTAAATTTGTGTTACTCAGTAAATTCAATAAGTAATATGAAGATTAACAGTATAAACAGGAAAGTAAAATCAAAGAGTTAGCACAAGATTGAGTAGATTTAATACACCAGAGAGAACGTCTTAGAATTGTGGATATTGATAGGAGAAAAAAGACGATGGTAAATTTACCACCGTCTATTTACGATTATTTTTTACTGACTAAGAAGTTCACAACGTTAGAGAACTCTTTGCCATAATCAGCGGCATTATCAACTGAGATACCGTTATTACGAACTTGGTATTTACCATCAACAAATAATGCAGGAACACCACGCAATTTTAAGTCTTGCGCTGCATTTTGCTGTTTCGCAACGATAGATTTTACAACGAAGCTATTTAAAGCTGCATCATACTCATCACCAGAAATACCCGCTTTGATAAAGGCATTACGAATATCTGCTTTGCTGTTGATAGTTTGCGTTTTTTGGATACCTTCAAACAGAATAGGCGTCACTTTGTCTTCTGCTTTCAGGACAATCGCAACGGCCCAAGCTTGGGTTAAATCAGCACCTAAAGGACCAAGAAAATCAACGTGATAACGTTCCATTTTCACGCCTTCTGGCAAGTTTTTCTCTACGGTTTGAGGCACTTTATACACACTCTCAAATTGATAGCAGTGTGGGCAATAAAATGAGAAGAACTCCAGAACTTGCGGTAAATTTGGTACAGCTTTAACATCAGTATACTCTTTACCTTCCGTGTAGTTTGCCGCTGCAGCACTAAAAGACATGGCAATACCAAGCAAAGCCAACATAATTTTTTTCATAGACTACATTCTCCAAAAACAAAAACTTAAAAGTTAAAACTGAGGGGTTAACTGCAAAGGGGCGTCTTGCAACCGTTCAATCTGTTGATTAAATTCGAGCGATTGTTTTTGCCAAAAATCATCAGCTTGTAGCCAAGAAAATGCTCGAGGAAATGCAGGGTCTTGCCAACGGCGGATAATCCACCCGAGATAATGTACCATGCGCATTGCTCTAAGAGGTTCAATAAGCTTCAGCTGTTTTACATCAAAATCACAAAACTCATTATACGTTTCTAATAACGTATCCAATTGAATGACTTGTTCTTGGCGAGAGCCATTAAGTAGCATCCAAAGGTCTTGGATTGCAGGCCCGTTTCGGGCGTCATCAAAATCCACCAGACAAGCTTCATCGCGCCATAGAATATTGCCTGGGTGGCAATCACCTTGTAGACGAATAGATGAAATTGAGCTAGGCCACTGCAATTTTACTTGTGCAATCAATGCATCTAAAGACGTTATAAATTGGGACTTATAACGTTCTGCAATTAAAGGGCTCGATGCTATCACTTGTCGAGGTTGTGCCAAATATTCATCAAGGCCTATTGTCGGACGAAATGCAAAATTTTTACGCTGACCAATTTGGTGTATACGCCCTAATAAGTGGCCGACACTTTCTAATTGAAACAAGTTATCTGTTTCATATTGTCTGCCACCGACACTCGGAAAAATTGCAAATATAAACCCACCAAATTCCAATACCGTTTGCCCTGCAAATTCAAGAGGTGCAGCTACAGATAACCCTTCATCTCGTAGCTCTAAAGTGAAATCATGTTCTTCTTGAATTTGCGAACGATTCCAACGCTCGGGACGATAAAATTTAACCACAAAGCGTTGCCGATTTTCGTCTTGGAACTGATAAACTCGATTTTCGTAGCTATTTAATTCAAGCAGCCCAGATTCGGGATAAACCCCAACTTCCATTAAGGCGTCTAAAATTAAGTCGGGGGAAATTCCACTAAAATGGAAATTCGAATGTTCTATTTGATCCATCACGTTTTAATCTTTAATAATGCCACGGGCACGCAAAATAGCGGTTTTAAAGTCATCTTCATAATCTTTTTTTAAACCAGGGATCGCTTCATTGCTGTCCGAGCCACGCATTTTTAAATGATAAATCAGCACATCATCTGTTAACTCAGATAAACTGCCTTTAAAACCCGCTTCGTCAGCCAGTTTTTGCAATAATTCTACTAAGTTTAAATCTGAATTATCTTTCCAGACAGGGTGCAGAAGCTCAATAACTTCATTTAAGCGATGGCATTTCATGTTTATTCCTTTATCACGAATATTCGATACAAGTTACCAATAATCATACAAGAGAAAAAGCGAACTGTTGTCAATCTACGTAAAGTTTAACTGCAATACGCGGGAATATTCATTGATTTTATAGCAAAATAGAATAAATTTTAGTAATTACTATACTCGAAAGTGTTTTCTACGAATGTTGAAACATTTTCTTGAAGATATTCAAGGATATTGAACATGTCATTTCGTCAGTCAATAACCGGTGTCATACTTGCAGGCGGCCGAGGAAGCAGGATGGGTGGGCAAGATAAAGGCTTAGTTCCTTTACTCAGTAAACCACTCTACCAGTATATTTTAGCGCGTTTAAGCCCCCAAGTGGGCCAAGTCATTATCAATGCAAACCGCAATCAAGCGCGTTATCGAGAAAGCCAGTTGACCGTTATTTCTGATTTAAATAGTGATTTTTCTGGTCCACTCGCTGGAATGCAAGCTGCACTACACTATGCTAAGACAGAGTGGTTGCTATTTGTACCTTGTGACGTTCCTGATTTTCCACTTAATTTAGCTAAAAAAATGTTTAGTGAGAAAGGCACTCACCTTGCCTGCTATGCACAAGATAATGAGCGAGAGCATCCAACATTCGCTTTACTACACAACTCGCTTAAAACTCGCCTTGATGATTACCTTGCAAGAGGCGATCGCAAACTGATGCTATTTATGCGTGAAATCGACGCAAAAGGTATCATTTTCACGTCAGAGTCTGACACGTTTATTAATTTAAATACTCCGGAAGATAGCCGTCTATGGGAGCGGCAACGAAAATAGCCATGAATCAGAATACTCTACCTCTACTTGGCATTACCGCTTATAGCGGCACTGGCAAAACAACATTATTAAAAAAAGTGATCCCGTTACTTCGCAAACGTAATGTTCGCGTTGGTTTAATTAAACATACCCACCATGATATGGAAGTGGATAAACCGGGCAAAGACAGCTTTGAATTACGTAAGGCAGGTGCAGACCAAACGCTCGTTGCTAGTGAAAAACGTTGGGCGTTAATGACCGAAACCCCCGACGCTAATGAAATGGATCTACGCTATTTAGCCAGCCGTTTCGATCCAGCTTCGTTGGACTTGATCCTCGTTGAAGGGTTTAAACATGAGCCGATCGATAAAATCGCATTATTTCGTGCTGAAGTTGGCAAACCCCTCAATGAGTTAATCGATAACTATGTCGTTGCCATTGCCAGTAATGAAATCATTGAGACTCATGTGCCGCAATTAGATATCAATAACCCAGAGCAAATCGCTGATTACATTGTGTCTTGGTGGCAAAAAAGCCAATAACATCGTCATATTGCGTCTATTTTATAGCTCAAATAGGCGCAATTGACCTTCAACCTAAAGAATTTACATACGCGAATGACCCGTACCCAACGTTTACTGACTTTATTACAGATACTCAAAGAGAATCGCTATCCTATTACCGCTGAAGCACTTTCATCACAACTGCAAGTCAGCGTGCGTTCTATCTATCGAGATATTGAATCCCTACGAGACCAAGGTGCTGAAATTGTCGGGGAAGCCGGTATTGGCTACCAATTAAAAACGGGTCTATTACTACCGCCTTTAGCTTTCGATGAAAATGAACTTGAAGCCTTAATATTAGGTTTACGTTGGGTAAAAAGTAATGCAGATAGTGAACTAAAAAACTCCGCAATACGGGCGATAAGTAAGATTAACTCCGTGGTGGCAGGTCATTCACAGAAAATTCTAAATCAAAATACCTTATTTGCTCCTACCACACATTTCTATGAAATTAACGATATCATCGTTAAAGACTTACGTTTAAGTTTACGAGAAGAATGCAAAGCCAAAATGACTTATCTTGATGGACAAAACCAGCCTAGTGAACGAATTATTTGGCCAATTGCAATTGGTTATATGAAAGATTCACAAGTACTGGCTGCTTGGTGTGAATTACGGAAAAGTTATCGCCATTTTCGTTTAGACCGCATTCAATCTTATTGTGCTCTTACTGACAAACTCCCTTATCCAAAAAACTACCTGCTAGAACGCTGGCAAAAAGAAGTATTGTGCGTCTCTCCTGACAATTTCTGACACTCAACTCCCTTATAGTAAGTGCTCAACTTCATATAAGGAAATCACCATGAGCGAACTGGTTCTTTTTACTAATTCAATGTCACGTGGCAACACGGTCGACCTACTATTAAAAATTTTAGATGTTCCTTACAAGCGTATTGAATTAGGTTATGGTGCAGATATGCATACGGCTGAATATCTTGCAATTAATCCGATGGCGAAAGTTCCCGCACTTGTTGATGGTGATGCGATTGTGACGGAAACGGCGGCGATTTGTCTCTATCTAGCCGATAAATTTATTGAAAAAGGCTTAGCGCCTGCATTGAATGACCCTAAACGTGCAGATTATTATCGCTGGTTCCTATTTACTGCAGGGCCCATTGAATCTGCATTCACTATCAATAACTTAGGTATTCGATTAGATGAAGAGCAGCAAAAATCTTCTGGTTTTGGTTCTGTCGAACGCACCATGGCTTGCTTAGAAATCGGCTTAAATAACGCTAAACCGTTTATTTGTGGTGAGCAATTTACCGCAGTGGATGTGTATGTCGGGGCGTTTGTCATGTTTTTAGTCAAATACCAAATCATGGAAACGACTCCTGCGATGAAAAAATACCTTGATAGCTTAGCAGTCATTCCTGCGATTGCAGAGCTGTTGGCAAAATAATACAAAAAAAGCTAAGTTCAGATGAACTTAGCTTTTAATTTTAGATAACCAATGCTTAACGCATTGTCACAAATTCTTCTGCCGCTGTTGGGTGAATAGCCACCGTATTATCAAAGTCTTTTTTGGTTGCACCCATTTTTAATGCAACCGCAAAACCTTGTAGGATTTCATCCATTCCGAAACCAATACCATGGATGCCAACGATTTTTTCATCTTCACCAACACAAACTAATTTCATACGGCAAGGTTGACGGTGTGAAGTGACGGCGGTATACATTGCAGTGAAAGATGATTTATAACATTTCACTTTATCAGCACCATATTTTTCAATCGCTTCAGGTTCAGTTAAACCAACAGTGCCAATTGGTGGGTGCGAGAATACCACCGTTGGGATATTACTGTAATCTAAGTGTTCATCCGGTTTATTATTAAATAAACGTTCAGATAAACGACGACCAGCCGCAACCGCTACAGGAGTTAACTCAACCGCGCCAGTGTTATCACCAACCGCATAAACACCCGGCACATTGGTGTTCTGGTATTTATCAACCTTGATATAGCCTTTTTCATTCAGTGCGACGCCTGTTGCTTCAATATTCAGGTTATCTGTCATTGGTTCACGACCAATAGCCCAAATTAATGCATCGACCGTTTGTTCTTGGCCATTTTCCAGTTTTAATGTTAGTGAGCCATCTGCATTTTTCACGACTTCTTTTGGAATTGATTCCGTATGCAGTTTAGGGCCTTCGGTATTCATGACTTCCACTAATGTTTCGACAATCAGCGGGTCAAATGAGCGCAGCGGGGCGTGTTTGCGCACAAATAAATGCGCCTCTGCACCTAAACCATTTAATACACCGGCGAGTTCAACGGCAATATAACCGGCACCCACAACCGCAACACGTTTTGGTAATGCTTCAAGTTCAAAGAAACCGTCAGAAGTCATACCATATTCTGCACCTGGGATAGCAGGGATCACTGGGCGGCCACCCGTCGCAATCAAAATATGGTCTGCGGTGTAAGTTTCACCATTTACTTCAACAGTGTGTGCATCAATAAAACGCGCAAAACCATTGATGACATCAACTTTATTATTACCTAAGACACGGTCATAAGACTGGTGAATGCGGTCAATATAAGCAGTACGACTATCAATAAGTGTTTTCCAATCAAAACGATTAATTGTCGCATCAAAACCATAATCAGGACCATAATTGCGAATAGCTTCTGAGATTTGTGCTGCATGCCACATCACCTTTTTCGGTACGCAGCCCACGTTAACACAAGTCCCACCTAATGCTTTCGCCTCAATTAAGGCACATTTTTGCCCATACATTGCTGCACGGTTCATCGACGCAATACCACCGCTTCCGCCACCAATTGCGATATAGTCGTAATGTTTGCTCATAATTTGGTTATTCCCATTGATTGAATGATTTATGAATGCATTTTCTCGCATCATGCTATTGATTGTCATGGCATAAATAGCGCTTTACGATAGATAACACCTGTTAATTTAATCGGTATTACCTATCAAAAATACAGTTTACTCTGGAACAATCCACTCAACTAACGTATGTCCAGTCCCTTCAGGGACGAGTGTTTTGTGTAACCACGGCAGCACATTCTTCATTTGCTGCTCAAGTTTCCAAGGTGGGTTGATAACAATCATACCGGATGCCGTCATTCCACGTTGATCGCTATCAGGACGTACCGCCAATTCAATTTGTAGTATTTTTCGAATGCCTGTTGCTTCTAATTGATTGACCATACGCTTAATTTGTTGACGCAATACAACAGGATACCAAATTGCATATGTTCCTGTTGCAAAGCGTTTATAGCCTTCCACCACCCCTTTCACGACCGCTTCATAATCCGTCTTCATCTCATAAGGTGGGTCCATTAGCGCAAAGCCACGTCGACTCTGTGGGGGTAATTTAGATTTCAGTTGTTGATAACCATCTTCTCTGAAAACCTGCGCGCGGTTATCCCGTGAAAATTCCGTACGTAATAATGGATAATCGCTCGAATGTAATTCAGTTAATACCAGCTTATCGTGTTCACGTAATAAATATTTTGCCAATAATGGTGAACCTGGATAATAGCGTAAACGCCCATTATCATTCAGCTGGCGCACAATATTCATATACGGCAATAATTCCTCAGGTAAATCCGGTTGCTCCCAAATACGCGCAATCCCTTCAAGATATTCACCTGTTTTTTCCGCATGTTCCCCCGTTAATTGATAACGGCCCGCACCTGAGTGCGTATCTATATACAGAAATGGTTTTTCTTTCTCTTTCAGAGATTCAATGATCAAGCTCTGTACCGTGTGTTTTAGCACATCGGCATGGTTGCCTGCGTGAAAGCTGTGACGATAACTTAACATGTAACGTTTATTTCCTGAGGAAATTTAATATTAGCCACTAAGATGACTATTATTAAATAGGTTCTTTAAAGATAGCCTTTTTGAACAAAAAATAGACCGGATTTATTCTTCCGCCTCATTATAGCTAAATTTAGCAACAAATGTCATAACCATAGTCATGCTAAAATTCACATGACCAGAATGAAAGAAAACGCTATCCTAAACACAAATTTAAAAATAAACAGAGGTAAATTATGAATAAGTTACTTATCACCACCAGCGCTTGTGTTTTATTTTTTGCTAGCTCATCGGCAATGGCAGCAAAAACACAAAACGGCTGCGAAATAAAAAAACAACGCATCGAAGAACAAATCAATTACGCTAAGCAACATGGAAATCAGCATCGAGTAAGAGGCTTAGAAGAAGCATTAGATAATGTGAATCGTTATTGTACGCCGGAATCTTTATACCGTGATAGCCAAAAAGAGGTAGCAGAGAAAACAGAAAAAGTGCAAGAACGTGAAGCTGAATTACAAGAAGAAAAACTAGAGGGTAATGACCGTAGCAAAATTGAAAAGCGCGAGAGAAAATTAGCAGAAGCACAAGCTGAATTAAAAGAGGCCCAAGCTGAGCTGAAAGTTTATAAAGATGCGCTTTAGCCTATCGCCCCTTTTCCTCTGATTAATTAATTAGTTACTTTAACTTTAAACAAACATCCCAATGACTATTTATCTCATAACACAGTCATTGGGATGAATTTATTGGCCAATTTAAGCTATAGTATTGTGCATATCATTCATTTATAGGCATTAAATAGGTCGAAAAGTCAGACAATTTTAGTTGCGGGAAAAGGGGATTAAATGTCGAATACGCAGGAAGAAGAACAAAAAGATACCAATAAACTGAAAGCGACACTGAATAAAAGTATTGATGGCAGTAAAAAAGCATTGACCTTCTCAATGCGAGTTGTGAACTTTATTTGTGCGATTCCTTTTATTGCTCATATCATTCGTACTGCACAACGTTTTAACGACCGAATGGGAAACCAGTTTGGGGCTGCAATTACCTATTTTTCCTTTCTCTCTTTAATTCCTGTTTTAATGTTTTCATTCGCCGCTGCCGGTTTTGTATTAGCCAGCAATCCTGAATTACTTGAAAAATTAGTTCGTGGAATTTCTGCAAATATTACTGACCCTACGCTCGCAAATACATTAGAAAGAACAATCGATACGGCAATACGTCAACGTACGACAGTTGGATTAACCGGGTTAGCTTTAGCCGTATACTCCGGAGTTAATTGGGTTAATAACTTACGCTTGGCTATTTTGGCTCAATCACGTTCTGTATGGGAACGTAATGAAGATGAACATGAAAATATTATTTTCCGCTACATTCGCGACTTCTTTGCTTTAATTGGTCTACTTATTGCCTTAATTGTGACAATTACCCTGACTTCTGTTGCTGGCTCTGCACAGGCGACGATTGTCAGTACGCTTGGGCTAGACGGTATAGAATGGCTAAAACCTGCTTGGACACTGATTGGTTTAACCATATCCATTACAGCCAACTTCCTATTATTTTTATGGATTTTTTGGATCCTACCGCGCATGCAACATCGCCGCAGATCACTATTTAAAGGAACATTGCTGGCGGCCATTGGGTTTGAAATCATAAAATCCATTATGACTTGGATTTTACCTAACCTTGCTTCATCGCCTTCTGGAGCCGCATTTGGTTCAGTCCTTGGGCTAATGGCCTTCTTCTACTTCTTTGCGCGTTTAACTTTATTTTGTGCAGCTTGGATAGCCACTGATGAGCCAAAAGGTTCATTGGATAACGAAATGGTTGAATAGCAGCTTATTGAGGGCGGTGATGTAACCCGCCCTACCACGCTTAAAACTAGCGTTTCATTTCTTCTGCTAACGTTTTAACCAATAAAGACGCTGGCATCTCGCGAGCTTTCGCCACACTCTGCCCCGCCCAATATGCCGCAAACTCATCGCTACCTGACTTCATTGCCGCCGCATTAAGTTGCTTACCAATATCATAAACTAATGGGTAATCAGGTAATTTACTTGTCTCGTAGCCGTTGCCTACTTGAATAAATTGATTAATAATCCCTCTCGCTGGACGCCCTGAAATTGCAGAAGTGAGTTGAGTGTGATCCCCAGTTTGCTGCTTGATCTTAGCTCGGTATCCTGCATTCGCAGCAGATTCAGGACAAAGCAAAAATGCCGTTCCTAATTGCGCGGCGGCAGCACCGCACTCTAAAGCCATATTGATAGCTTGTCCATCCATCATGCCACCAGCTGCAATCACTGGTAAATCAATATGTTGAGAGATTAACGTCACTAATTCATAAGTGGTGAGTTCTTCATCTAAAGCTTGCAAATCAAACATGCCTCGATGCCCTCCCGCTTCAATACCTTGTGCAACAACGGCGTCAATTCCAACCAATTCAATTTGTTGTGCTTCGTGCAAATTAGTAGCCGTCGCCATGGTATAGATACCGTGTTGCTTGAATTGCTGTATCACCTCGGTGGATGGAATATTAAAATGAAAACTCACTACTGCAGGTTTTGTTTCGAGTAACATCGATAACATTTCTGAGTTATCTAAAAAAGTTTGATAAATTTCACTGAGATAAGTAGGGGAAGTCTCATTAAATTGGGCGAAATAAGGTGCTAAATACTGGATCCATCCCTGCTCATTAGCGGGATAACGTTTAGCCGGTAAATGGCAGAATAAATTGACATTGAATGCTTTACTTGTCAGTGCTTGCGTTTGAGTAATCAATTGGCGAGCTTGTTCCACTGAATTTGCGCCTAAGCCTAGCGAGCCAAGCCCACCAGCCTCTGAGACCGCAGCGGCTAGTGTTGGAGTAGAAACACCCGCCATCGGCGCTTGTATGATGGGATAACGCAAACCTAACCGTTGTAGAAATATATTCGAGTTGTTCATGTTCTTTCCTTTACTTCAATATCCGGGTACATTTTATGTTCTTATATTGAAGATAAACATAGCACCAAATTTATATAAAAAGAAAAAACACTTGCCATCATATGGTCGCCAACTTGTTTCTTTAAGCGCATTTAAAGCGTACATTGAATTGTATAAATATGATTAAGATGGCATGCATCTTCATCTTAATCATTTAATAATGAGATTATTATGCCCCTCCCTATTCAACAGCTCGAAAATTTAACTTGTGGTGTCGTCCTTTACTACCATAATCAAACCAAAAATAGCGTGAATACCTTCTGTGCTAGAGGGGCGGATATTGAAGGTATGCCTCTTACTGTTGATACACCGCTGCGAATTGCCAGTAATACAAAGACATTTACCGCCGCTGCCATTTTACGCCTTACTGAAATGGGAAAACTCAGTATTGATGATGCAATACCTAAATATATTGACCCGCAGTATAATGCACTACTCAGTAGCCAATATAACACTCAAGCTATCACTATCCGCCATTTACTGGAGCACAGTAGTGGTCTACTAGACCATGCAGATGGTGACTACCTCAAAGCCGTTCTTAAACAACCTAATTATGTTTGGAGCCGAACCGAACAAATCGAAATGTACATGCGTAAACAGTTTCCAACATTTTCGCCTGCTGAATCCTTTATCTATTCAGATACTGGATATATTTTGCTCGGTGATATTATTGAACGGATTACAGGTAAATCCCTTGGCCTAGCTGTTAGAGAGCTTTTGCATTTCGACACTATTGGTCTTGAAAGTGCCTATTGGGAATCATTAGAACAACCATCCCAAGACTCAGCCCCAAGAGCACGTCAATATTTAGGGAAATGGGATGGAACTCATATTCACGCCTCCATGGATGCCTATGGTGGCGGTGGCTTAGTTATGTCATCGAAACAAATGGCGATATTTTTAGAAGCACTGTTTGAGGGGAATATTTTTTCATCACCGAATACACTAGAGACGATGCTAAGTATGGGGTCTCACGAAGGTGCAGAACACTATCGATTGGGCATTATGGTGAATGTTGTCAATGGCATCACCTTGTATTCCCATTTGGGTTTTTGGGGGTCTGTCGCCTATTACGCACCTGAAGCAAAAACCAGTGCAGCAGGGTTTGTTGATGACAAAGAATCACGAGAAACGCTAATTTGTGTGATTGAATCGCTATTAAGCCAACAACATTAAATTAAAAGATAGCCACTGAATCATTCAATAGCTATCTTCCATATTTCTATTTTTGCCCACTTATTGTGCGGCTGGCTTTTCTGCAACAGGCTTAACAGGAGCCACTTCTGTTGATGCTGGCGCGGCAATTTGCGGCCATAACACCTTGGTAAATTTCTGACGAATTCGTTCTGCATCCATCATTTGCTTATCTTTTGGCTGCGCTAATACAAAAGCGGCTTCTTGAGATAACAACCGACGGGCTTCCATATTTACCTGTTCAAGGCTTTGTGAAGCCAAGAAAGTTTGCCTTAACCGCTGGTACTGTTCAGGGGCGATGTCAACGACCCCATTTTGTTGGGAAATCAGACGTTGACTAATCAAAACATCGGTACTTGTACGCGCGTAGGCGGCAAATAATTGCGATAACTGCACCTGTTTTTCTTTGAGCATGTCGTCAAATAACTCAGCAGCAATACCATTTTGGTTAATCGATGCAAGTTCACTCGCGACGATATCTGTCACCGCTTCCATTTTTTCAGGCGCTGCCGTCACCGTTAATGTGCAACTGGCTTTTTGATATTGCACGCGGCAATCTAGCCCTGGAACAACTTCCCCTTGATTAAATTTCTGATTGAACGCTTTTTGCAGAGAACGATAAACTGCCTCACGCGCTAAGTCACTCGACCAATAACGCAGTAAAACGTTTGAATCTTTAATGGGTAGCCAATCAATGTCCCAAATTAATGAAAGCGTATCCTGCGCAGGTTGTTCCTGCAAAATATCAATAGATTGCGGTTTTACTGCTGATAATACCGCAACAGAAACAGGCTCAGAGCGCTTACCTTCCAATGAAGAGAACGTTTGTGAGATTGAATCAGATAACATTCGAGAATCTACATGGCCCGCAACATACAATGTCATCACATCCGGTGTGTACCATTTTTGATAAAACGAGTTCACACTATCAAGAGCGACAGTACCATTCGGTTTTTGGCCAGGGTCATACCCCATCATCGTTGAACCCTTTAAACGCGCTCGCCAAACAGGATCGTTGGCATTTAAAGGTAGTGTTGCAACTGGGACATTTTGTGCCGTCAAGCCGTTATGCAATGTCGTTTCTGTATACTCAGCACCTGCAACAGAAGTCGCTAGCCAGCTTAGGGCTTGCTTAATTAAGTCAGGGCGATTATTTGGTAAGCTTAAGCTATAAATAGTGTAGTCATAGGAAACAACCGCGGGTGGAATTGGCATATCAGGGTCTGCGGCCTGGCGCCAGAATTCTTGCAATGTTGTTGTTGGAAATGCTTCAGTTTGATGAAACAACGCCATTTTAGGTATAAGGTAACTGTATCCTTTCTCGCTCGCTTTTTCTGTTAATGAGCCTGTTTTAATTGCTAACCTGAGCTGGATACGGTCATTTGGACGTTGTGGTGTTTGTAATAATTGCCAGCTAAAGCCATTTTCTAGCTTCCCTTGCTGCCATGCTGGATCAGGTTGTAAAGGCTCAGCGCCGGCTAAATGCGCGACTGAGAATAATACAACACCAATGATATACCGAACTTTCAAGCCCTGCATGTAAACCCCTATGTGTTTTATATCTTTATATTTAACCGCAAATAACGACAGATAAATTAACGAAAAACGCGAACTTATCGGGTTAAACGATATAGTTTGGCTTTATTCCATTTTTCATTGTCACCACTATAACGATATTAGACCATAAAGCTGAGTCCATGTTCATGGCTTAGTCTGATTTTTGCTGTTTTCTTTGACGATTATACCCTTTTGCTAGCAAACCTAGCTCATCGTCACGATGATATTCAGACACAGCAATTTGATTAACTTCAGAATTTGTCTGTAACTCAATTGCGATTTTACGCAGTGGCCTTATTATCATACGACTGACACACCACGTCATTCCAATAGCAATAATGAGCACCAACAACAAATAAGTTGTCGTCATCAAAGCAAGGGTGTTGAGCGCAAACCGATAAACACGGTTCGGGTCAACTTGTAATGTCAAATACCCTTGAGGCTTAGCCTGCAACACAACATTCCCGTATGCATACAGTGGCACGGTCATTTCGACAGGGATACCCACAAAATGAGTCACCCAATTAGGTATCGGCTTAGGCGTTGCAAAGCTTAGATTCATTACCGTTGTACCATCAACAGTAATAATCGCATTTCCCATAATGCCTGATGTCTTTAAACTTATCAGTAGCCGTTTAACTTCGTTGAGGTCAGAGCTTAACAATGAATCTGTTAATGGTTTTTGAATTTGTACTACAGCGTTACTGAGTTGGTCTAAATAATCTTGCTTACGTTGCTCAACTAAGTAACTGAATTGAATAGCTAAAAAAAGCGCAAGTGATAGCAACGTAATCATAAAGAATACGACCATACTTTTTAATGTTAGTGAGCGTTGGACTCGGGTATTCATTTGGCCACAACCTTTCTAATCAAGCAGCTTTTTAAAGAAAATGGAAACATCAGCCAGTATACTTGATTTTATCTGCAAAAGAGTAGTTTAAAAAGAAAGATTGGGTATTTAGGACAAACAGCATGTTAACGCCATTTAAAGGCACGATGAAATAAAAAACGGCAGAAAGTTAACCTTTCTACCGTTTCACATATCAGCTCACCGTTATCGTCTGTTTTTCATCTTCATCAACTGCAAAACACGCAACCAACTGTTGGTCATATTCCTTCAATGTTGGCTGGAATTGCGTACATTGGCCAAATGCTCTACGGCACCGCGCTGCAAATGCACATCCCGGTGGTGGGTTTAAAGGGCTTGGTAACTCTCCCGTTAACTTAATACGTTCACGCCGAGCATCTGGATTCAGCCTTGGTGTTGCTGATAATAACGCTTGGGTATAAGGGTGAAGAGGGTTATTAAAAATCTGCTCTTTTGTCCCTTTCTCCACACAGCGCCCTAAATACATCACCATAACTTCATCAGCAATATGCTCTACCACCGATAAATCATGTGAAATAAAGACATAAGACAAACCTAGATCTTGCTGTAAATCCATCATCAGATTTAATACTTGAGCACGAACAGAAACATCCAGCGCGGAAACCGGTTCATCAGCAACCACGATGTCAGGGTCAAGCATTAAACCCCGTGCTATCGCGATACGTTGACGCTGCCCGCCAGAAAACATGTGAGGATACCGGCTATAGTGTTCTGTTTTTAAACCCACTTTTGCCATCATAGATAATACTTTTTCTTTGCGCTGCTCTTTCGACAATGAAGTATTAATCAATAACGGCTCTTCCAAAATTTGCCCCACCTTTTTACGAGGGTTCAAAGAGCCATAAGGGTTTTGAAACACAATTTGGATTTTTTGACGACGCAGTTTCTCTGCAGACTTATCTTTTACTAACAAGTTTTGCTCTTGGTAATACAACTCGCCCTCAGAGGGTTGCTCAATCATGGTTAATAAACGACCTAATGTCGATTTACCACAACCCGATTCTCCAACTACTGCCAATGTTTTGCCTCTTTCTAGCTCAAAAGAAACGCCATCCAATGCTTTCAAGGTTTTTTCCGCAGCAAAAACCCCTCTTTTGACAGAGTAATATTTTTTCAAATCCACCGCTTTGAGCAATGGAGCATGTTGTTTGTCACTCATAATGTTGGCCTCCCCATATCATCCAGCGGCATATGGCATTTGACTTGGCGATCACCAACGGTTTGTAACATTGGCTCTTCTTGACGGCATTTCTCCGTTGCATACGGACAACGTGGATTCAATAAACAACCCACAGGCCTATCATATTTTCCGGGCACTACACCCGGGAGTGAGGCTAAACGTGATTTATTCGTCGCAAATTCAGGCAAAGCACGTAGTAGCGCTTGTGTATAAGGATGACGAGGATGCTTAAAAATATCGTTCGCTTTGGCTGACTCAACCACCTGCCCCGCATACATCACAATAATATGATGTGCAGCTTCTGCCACTAAAGCGAGGTCATGAGTGATAAGTACCAACGCCATATTTTCTTGTTGCTGTAATTCCAACAGCAATTCAATAATTTGCGCTTGAATAGTGACATCTAACGCTGTTGTCGGTTCATCCGCAATCAATAACTTAGGACGACATGCAATTGCCATTGCTATCATTACACGCTGGCTCATTCCACCGGACAACTGGTGGGGATACACATCTAAACGTGATTGTGGATCAGGGATCCCTACCATATCTAAGAGGTCAATAGCCCGCTGTTTACGTGTACTTTTGCTTCCTCCTTGGTGAACTTTCAACGCTTCCATGATTTGATAACCCACAGTAAAACATGGGTTTAAACTGGTCATCGGGTCTTGGAAAATCATTGCTACATCGGCACCAACAATCTGCCTGCGTTCTTTTTCAGGGATCGACAGTAAATCACGCCCATCAAATTTTAAAGAATCAGCCATTACTTTCCCGGGGTAATCAATTAACCCCATAATCGCGAGTGAGCTAACGGATTTACCTGAACCCGATTCACCAACGATACCAACGACTTGGCCTTTATCAACGCTATAACTGATGCGGTCAACGGCGCGAAACGGTGCTTTTTCGTCTCCGAAATGTACCGAAAGTTGTTCTACATTTAACAATGCCATTTGGTTACCTCATCACTGCTTGAGTTTTGGATCAAATGCATCACGTAACCCATCACCCATCAGGTTAAACGCAAGCACCGTCAATAAAATTGCCAGTCCAGGGAAAGTCACAACCCACCATGCGCTTTGTGCAAATTGCAGCACATCAGACAGCATCGTTCCCCACTCAGGAGTCGGTGGCTGTGCGCCCATTCCAAGGAAACCCAAAGCAGCCATATCTAAAATGGCATTCGAAAAACCTAAAGAGGCCTGCACAATCAATGGAGCCAAGCAGTTAGGCAAGATGTTCACAAACATTTGGCGTACTGCCCCGGCCCCCGCAACACGAGAAGCCGTCACATAGTCACGGTTTACTTCCACTAAAACCGCTGCTCGTGTTAATCGAATATAGTGAGGTAATGCAACAAACGTCAAAGCAATCGAGGCATTAACAATAGAAGGACCAAAAATGGCGACCAGCACCAAGGCTAATAATAAACTTGGTAATGCCAGCATGATATCGACAACACGCATAATTAATGCGTCAACGACACCACCAAAATAGCCAGCGATCACACCAATAGTAACCCCCATGATTAATGATAGAACAACCACTAAACAGCCAACTAGCAGTGACAGGCGGGCGCCATACATTAAACGAGAGAGTAAATCGCGCCCAACATCATCAGTCCCTAAAATAAACTGCCAACTTCCCCCATCTTCCCAAACGGGTGGAGCAAGTAAGAAATCACGGAATTGTTCGTCTGGGGCATGTGGGGCTAATACCCCCGCAAAAATCGCAATCAGTACCATCAGGATAATGTAGAACATCCCGACAACTGCCCCTTTGTTACGTTTAAAATAGTGCCAAAATTCTTGTAATGGGGTCATCGGCTGCGGGGCGCTGACAACGGTTGGCTCAGTAGATTGAGACATTTAGCGCTCCTTATTTTTTATGACGAATACGTGGGTTTACAATGCCATACAGCACGTCGACCACTAAGTTTACGAAGATAATCAATGTCGCAACCAGCAGAACTCCCCCCTGGACAACAGGGTAGTCTCGACGCTGTAGCCCTTCGATTAACCAGCGTCCTAACCCGGGCCATGAGAAAATAGTTTCTGTCAAAATAGCCCCTGCTAACATCACCCCCACCTGCAAGCCAATTACCGTGACCACAGGCAATAATGCATTGCGTAATGCATGAATTAATATTACGCGCGCGCGGCCAAGACCTTTGGCACGAGCAGTACGAATATAATCTTCTCCCAGCACTTCTAGCATTGATGAGCGAGTCATACGTACAATGACGGCTAATGGGATCGTTCCCAAAACAATGGAAGGCAATATTAAGTGCTCTACAGCATCAATAAAATCGCCATCTTCACCCCAAATTAGGGTATCAATTAACATAAAACCGGTTAGAGGCTGAGAATCATCAAGAAAAACGGTATCACTGACTCGCCCTGCAACCGGGGTGAGGTCTAACTGTACCGACACTAACATGATGAGCATGATCCCCCACCAGAAGATAGGCATTGAGTAACCCGTTAAAGAAAGGCCAATTGCGGTATGGTCAAAAATTGACCCACGTTTTACTGCGGCTAACACCCCAACTGGGATCCCAACAGAAATCGCAAAAATCATAGCGCAAGTTGCCAATTCGACTGTTGCTAAAAAACGAGGTAAAAACTCTTCCCATACCCCGATGCGACTTTTTAGGGAAATCCCCAAATCACCATGAAATATCCCATTGATATAATGGAGATATTGTTTCCAAAGTGGCTGATCAAGCCCTAGTTCAGCCATTAAATAAGCATGCCTTTCAGGGGATAACCCCCTTTCACCAGCCATGATCATCACCGGGTCACCCGGGATCATGTGGACAAAAGCAAAAGTCAATAATGTAATACCGATAAACGTGGGGATCACAAGCCCCAATCGTCGGAGGATAAATTGCAACATATCCTGAATCTCTTTAATAATGCCGTTGACGGCTCTTAGTCCGTTTGGCTACTCAGAAAATCGCTTTTCCGGGTGCTCACAAACAACTCAACTTCTCTGCTTCTTCTAGAGAAGAAAACGCCCTCCGCTCTAAACCAGCAACGAAGGGCATAGACAGATTAGATACGATTACTTCTCAATATCGACGTTTTCGAAGTGGTGTTTACCTAGTGGGTCAACCACATAGCCTTTGACTTCTTTACGTACTGGTTCAAACACTGTGGAGTGCGCAATAATGAGGGCTGGAGCCTGCTCATTCATCACAACTTGCGCTTGTTTGTACAGCTCGACTCGTTTGTCGTGATCTGCTGTTTGACGTGCTGGTTGGATCAAGTTTTCGAAACTTTGATTACACCATTTTGAGTAGTTAGAACCTTGTTCTTTTGCTGCACAGCTAAACAAGGTTGCAAAGAAGTTATCAGGGTCCCCATTGTCACCCGTCCAACCCATCATTACCGTTTGTGGCTCGCCATCTTTCGCTCGCTTGAGGTATTCACCCCACTCATAGCTGACAACCTTTGATTTAACGCCAACTTTTGCCCAGTCCGCTTGGATCATTTCCGCCATGCGACGGGCATTTGGGTTATATGGTCGTTGAACAGGCATAGCCCATAGGTCAATTTCAAAGCCATTCGGGAAGCCCGCTTCTGCTAATAATGCTTTTGCTTTTTCAGGATTATATTCGTAATCGTTCACCGCATCGTTATAGCCCCACATTGTTGGTGGGATAAGGTTTTTCGCTTTTTGGCCTGCACCTTGATAAACCGCTTCGATAATTGCATCTTTGTTCACCGCCATAGACAGTGCTTGGCGAACCTTTTGATTATCCAGTGGTTTTTTCTCAACGTTATAAGAGAGATAACCAACGTTCAGCCCTGGTTGCTCCATTAACGTAATGTCTTTATCTTGCTTCATGCGCTCTAAATCAGCCGGGTTTGGATATGGCATAACTTGGCATTCATTTTTTTGCAATTTTGCATAACGAACGGAAGCATCTGGTGTGATAGAGAAGACTAAGCGGTCAAGTTTAGGTTTCGTGCCCCAGTATTGATCATTGGCTTTATAAAGAATACGAGAGTCTTTTTGATACTGTTGCAGAACAAATGGGCCCGTTCCAATTGGGTTTAAGTCTACTTTTTCTGGCGTGCCCGCTTTCAGCATCTGGTCTGCATATTCAGCAGAAAGAATTGATGCGAAGTCCATTGCCATATCAGCTAAGAATGGAGATTCAGGGCGAGTTAAGGTAATTTTTACCGTATTATCATCAACTTTCTCTACTTTATCGATGATTTTATCCATATCCATTCCCATAAAGTATTCATAGCTACCGCCTGAAACTTTATGATATGGGTGGTTAGCATCTTTTTGACGCATAAATGTATAGATTACATCGTCTGCGTTCAAATCACGGCTTGGTTTAAATTCTTTATTCGAGTGCCATTTGACACCTTTACGCAGATGGAAAGTGTACTCTTTACCATCATCGCTCACTTCCCAGCTTTCAGCCAAACCGGGTTCAATTTCAGTTGTTCCTAATTTGAACTCAACTAAACGGTTATACAGTGGGATAGAGCTTGCATCATAAGTCGTTCCTGATGTGAACAACTGTGGGTTAAAGCCCTCAGGGGAGCCCTCTGAACAATAAACTAATGTTTTTGCCTGTACTGATGCGGATACCGCTAATGCTGCCAATGTAAGCCCTACTGTCAGTAGGCCGGTCTTTTTAATAGAGCGCATCTGTATGCTCCTATGGTGTTCATGTTGTTTTGCTTGATGTCTAAATCCGTCATAAAAGCGACAGATGTAGTATCTGTATTTTTTGTTATTCATTGTGCAATTAATCAACTGTCACTCGCTTCGTCAATAGCCACATTTACGACCCACCTTCAATTCATGTAACATATTAGAAACAATTATCACTGCAATTTAGCTTAAAATTTCATAATAAAGAATGAGACGCAGGCGTTATAACCATATAATTAGTAATGAATAGGGTTTTATATCGAGGTTATTTATTTTTATATTTGTGATTAAGTGCTGAATTACTGAACGAATATAGTGCTTTTATTGGTGCGATACGAAATAAAACACTAAAGAGAATCGATGTGGAAATTATTTTAGTATGTAATTATTTAGTTTGTTTTTTATGCAAATAAAAAACATTCAACTGCCTATGCTAAACATAATTTTAACCATTTGATAACTTAAAGAATAAAATAATACTCGCCGTATTATTTCAGTCGATTTATTGGCGTACAGAAAATGCTCTAATACATACGATAAAAACTACAATTAGCTAATTTGTATAAAAAACACCACTTAGATGACGCGACAAACAATACAATCTACTGATTTTATTAATAATAATATGCAACATGAAGGCCCGAACTGACATCATGCATAACAGGTTGGTTTCCTTGCCAAAAAGGCATTTCCGCAAATAAGTGATATGACAAACGCCCTAATTGGCCTTTTGCTCCTATCCTTCCACCTAGTAAAACGTTTTCCTTCCAAAATGTTGCTTTATCATTTGCCGTTGCTCCTATACCCAATGAAGTATATAGAGCCACTTGCTGCCAAGGAGTATTCCATAACAGTTCATTTTCCAACCTTAAGCTATTATCCCCCATATCAGTATATTGCGGTCCGCCAGTAAAACCGCTAATACCACCAGCTCCAACTAATGATTCTTGGTCTAGTAACACATCTAACTTGTCACGGCTCAGCTGCACCTCAAATTGGCCTTGATATTGAAAAGGAAGCACTTCTCTATACGTTGAAAGTGATATTTTCAAAATTTGAGGCTTACGCAATCCCGTTATTTGCTGTGCATTAGCACCAAACCAGTCAGTTCCTTGCTTATATTTTAATTTTAGTAAGGTATTGCCTTGTGAAAAATTAGTCTGATGAGAAAATTCACCAATAATGTAATTAGCATAGCGCTGTTGTGTTTGTAAGTATAAATCAGACAAAAAAGTGTCACTTTTTTGGGTTTGAGACCCTATGCTTATTGAGGTAACCGAATGTTCAGTTCGCTTTAATAAGTATTCTGCATTTAGTAAGAGGAACCAGTGGTACTGTTGTAGTGGTAAAGCCATATCATAGCCGGTAAGAACGGATTTATTTTCCTGATACCCACCAGATACAGAAAAAAGCCAATAATGATATGGAAGGGAATAGAACAATGCTGCTGATGTTATTTCAGTGTCTTCCGAACCGCTTAGCTGACGACTGACTTCCGAATATAAAAAATCACTGCGTAGCAAAGGATTAGCGGCTATAAAAGTATGGCTGACTGTATTACCTACCTGCCGAGCAATTGAGCGTGACTCAAAAGATAGAATCCCTTGAAATTCACGTCGGTGTTGACCAATCACCAATATTTGCGTGCCGTTTTCATTGGTTTCATCTGGAATTAATTTAATTTGAAAGGGAAGCAAAGAAGTGTTTTGTAAATTGTATAAGCCTTGCTCAAGATGCCAAAGGTTAAGCGCTTCCCCTGGCTTAAAAGGAAATACATGTGGCAGTAAGTTGTCTTCTCTCGGTTCATTTTGATAAACCACCGAAGAAACGGTTCCTACTATTATTTTTGCTTGCAGGATACCAAACAGAAAAGTTTGCTCTGGATAATATAAATAAGAGGTCAGGTAGCCAGCTTTAATAAGCTCAGCCCTAATATAGTCTGCATAGTCGAGCAAACCTTGCTCGCTAATACACTTACCTTCTAGCTTTTTTCGCCATCCATCAATATGCCTAGATGAAATTTCAGTTAGCTGCTGAGCATCGATTAAATAAACTTGGTTAATTATGATACATGTAGGTAATGTTTGAGTAATGGCAGTAACAGGCGTTATAGCATGGCTATAAGCTTTATTGGGCATGAACGCCCAAAAAAAGAAATAAAGGTATATTGATAAAACGTTGTTGGCTTTCATTAACAAGTCCTTGTAATGTAAAAGCTTTTTTACTGGAAACAACATAAAAATGAATAATGATATTCATAAATAATGAGCTATCTGCGAACAATAAATAACTCATCAGTTCAACCATGAACTGGTTATATATCAACAGAAATAGGCTATGGAGAGCAAGGCAAGTTAGTCTGAAATTATAGATAGAAAAAGGAAGATAAAAACGAAAAAACCCACCTCAATGAGGTGGGTCTTAGAATTTGGTCGGCGAGAGAGGATTCGAACCTCCGACCCACTGGTCCCAAACCAGTTGCGCTACCAAGCTGCGCTACTCGCCGAAAACGGTGTGAATAATACTGCCAAGAACGGAGATCGTCAACCCATTTTTCGCCAATTCGGTTCGTTTGCTGATAAAACCACCAAAATGGTAAGGTTTATAAGCTAATCACCTTATTTAAAGTAAAAAATAAGCACTAGAGTATTTTAGTGCTTATTTATCAAACAGGTTAGCATTTATAAAAATAGCGTTAACAATAAGCTAAAAACCTAATTTAAAACCTATTGCAGCAAAGAAATATCTGCTACTTTCAAGAACAACTCACGTAACTGGCTTAATAGCGTCAAACGGTTAATACGCACCGCTTGGTCTTCATCCATTACCATAACATTTGCAAAGAATTCATCCACGATATCGCGTAAAGAAGCTAATTCAACTAAAGCCTCTTGATAATTTCTTTCTGCAAACATTGGCGCAAGCTTATCTTGTAGCACCACAACATGAGTCGCTAACTTGACTTCTTCAGGCGTTTTTAAAACAGATGCTAAAACGTTGTCAGCCAGTTTTTCTTCTGATTTACTCAGAATATTGGAAACACGTTTATTTGCCGCTGCAAGTGCCTGTGCTTCTTCTAATGAACGGAAGTGAGTAACTGCTTTCACTCGTGCATCAAAGTCAGCAGGTTGTGTTGGACGACGAGCTAATACCGCTTGAATGGTATCAATGCTATAGCCTAATTCTTGATACCAAGAACGGAAACGACCAAGCATAAACTCTACAACGTCATTAACTACATTTTCATTGGTTAATTTATCGCCATATAAACGAGCCGCTTCTTCTGTCATTTCAACGAGATCAAGCTGGTAGCCTTTTTCAACGATAATGCGTAGGACGCCTAGTGCAGCACGGCGCAGAGCGAATGGATCTTTATCACCTTTAGGATGTTGGCCGATACCAAAAATACCAGCAAGCGTATCCATTTTTTCAGCCAATGCTAATGCAGCTGACACATCTGTCGATGGAAGTGCATCTCCTGAAAAACGTGGCTGATACTGCTCTTTTAAAGCTAATGCAACGTCTTCTGACTCACCGTCATGGCGTGCGTAGTGCATTCCCATAACACCTTGAGTGTCTGTAAACTCAAACACCATGTTAGTCATTAAGTCACATTTGGCTAATAAGCCAGCTCGTGTTGCATGATTGACATCTGCACCAATTTTACTCGCAATCCAGCCCGCTAGGGCTTCTAAACGATCTGTTTTATCACGCAGCGTACCTAATTGTTTTTGGAACAATACAGTTTCTAAACGTGGTAAGTTATCTTCCAAACGTTGTTTACGGTCAGTTTTAAAGAAAAATTCGGCATCAGCTAAACGCGGACGTACAACTTTTTCGTTACCTGAAATGATTTGTTGAGGATCAGAAGACTCAATATTTGCCACAAAGATAAAGTTAGGCATTAACTTGCCAGCCTTATCATAAACTGGGAAATATTTTTGGTCCCCTTTCATGGTGTAAACTAGCGCTTCGGAAGGAACATCTAAGAATTTCTCTTCAAATTTAGCCGTTAAAACGACCGGCCATTCAACCAATGAAGTCACTTCTTCAAGTAAGCTATCCGTTAAGTCAGCTTGGCCACCAAGAGCCTGAGCCGCTTTTTCCGCATCCGCTTTAATAACCGCTTTACGTTCTGCGTAATCCGCCATGACTTTACCGCGTTCACGTAAAATGGCTGGATATTGTTCAGCGTTATCAATAGTAAATTCAGCTTCACCCATAAAACGGTGACCACGAATTGTGCGCCCGCTCTTAATACCTAAAATTTCACCCTCGATAACATCACTACCTAACAGTAATGTGACCGTATGAACAGGGCGCACGAATTGAGTGTCTTTATCTGCCCAGCGCATTAATTTAGGGATTGGTAATTTTGCTAGCGCACGGCTAGTCATATCAACCAATAATTCGCTAACAGCCTGCCCTTTCATTTGGGCACGGTATAGTAACCATTCGCCTTTATCTGTAGTTAAACGCTCAGCTTGGTCAACGGTAATACCACAACCACGAGCCCAGCCTTCAGCAGCTTTAGTTGGTTGGCCATCCGGACCAAATGCCTGAGAGATAGCAGGACCGCGTTTTTCAACTTCACGGTCTGGCTGTGAAGCCGCTAAATCAGCTACTTTAAGTGCTAAACGACGAGGGGCAGCAAACCACGTTACTGCACCATGGGCAATATCAGCGCCATCAAGTTCAGCCGTAAAATTTGCAGCAAATGATTCAGCTAATGAACGAAGAGCCTTCGGCGGTAACTCTTCGGTGCCGATTTCCACAAGGAAAGTCTGTTGAGTCATGACAGCCTCTTAGTTCTTATGACACATAGGGAATCCAAGCGCTTCACGAGAAGCATAATACGCTTCTGCAACCCCTTTAGTTAGGGTACGAATACGTAAAATATAGCGTTGGCGTTCAGTAACAGAAATGGCTTTACGTGCATCTAGTAGGTTGAAAGTGTGAGCCGCTTTCAAGATACGTTCGTATGCAGGTAGTGGAAGTGGCGTTTCCAAAGCCAGCAAGTGTTGAGCTTCTTTTTCATACTCTTCAAAACATTTGAAAAGAAAATCAACATTTGCGTATTCGAAGTTATAGGTTGACTGCTCCACTTCGTTTTGATGATAAATATCACCATAAGTGGTTTTACCCAATGGGCCATCACACCAGACAAGGTCATACACGCTGTCCACGCCTTGAATATACATCGCTAAGCGTTCTAGGCCGTATGTAATTTCACCTGTTACGGGTTTACATTCAAGACCACCGACCTGCTGGAAGTAAGTAAACTGAGTCACTTCCATCCCGTTAAGCCACACTTCCCAGCCTAATCCCCAAGCACCCAATGTTGGGTTTTCCCAGTTATCTTCAACAAAACGAATGTCGTGAACTGTTGGGTCAATACCTAATTCTTTTAAAGAACCCAGATATAATTCTTGGATGTTGTCTGGTGATGGTTTGATGATCACCTGAAACTGATAATAATGTTGTAGACGGTTTGGGTTCTCACCATAGCGACCATCAGTTGGTCGGCGAGATGGTTGAACATAAGCCGCAGCAATAGGCTCAGGGCCTAATGCACGCAAACACGTCATTGGGTGAGAGGTTCCTGCGCCGACTTCCATGTCCAATGGTTGAACAATGGTACAGCCTTGACGCGCCCAGTAGTCCTGTAATGTCAGGATAAGACCTTGGAAGGTTTTGGTATCAAACTTTTGCATGTTAGATCCGCACGCGATACGTAAAATTTAATGAAAGTACGCCAGTATACCCTTTGACCGCAAGATATACAGCATTGAATATGCCTGTATTTATTCTAAAAATAAAAAAAAATACTTTCACCCCTTTAAAGCTGGTTATTTATACAGTATAAATGGTTTGTTTTTTGAAACAAGGTTATCGAAACTGTAAAAAGGATGAAAAATGGATACTCCCCTGACACGCTGCCATTGGGTCAATCAAGATCCTGAATATATCGCTTATCACGACCATGAATGGGGTAAACCCACTTATGACAACTTAGCATTATTTGAAATGATCTGTCTTGAAGGCCAACAAGCCGGGCTCTCTTGGTACACTATTTTAAAAAAACGCCAAGGATATCGTGATTTATTTCATCATTTCGATCCCGAAAAAATTGCATTAATGGATGAAGACGATATTGAGCGACTTATGCAAGATACTCGCATCATCCGTAACCGATTAAAAATTAATGGGATTATTGCGAATGCAAAAGCCTATTTAACCATGAAAGAAAATGGTGAAGATTTTTCCAGTTTTATTTGGCAATTTGTAAATGGTCAACCCATTGTCAATGGTTGGGAAAAACCATCGCAAGTCCCTGCGGAAACTGAAATTTCTAAGCTTCTTTCCAAGGCGCTCAAAAAACGTGGGTTTAAATTTGTCGGTTCGATCACTTGTTATGCCTTTATGCAGGCAACTGGCATGATAAATGACCATTTAGTGAATTGTTGCCAATTTAAATAAATTAGTTTTTATCGGTATAACTCATCGAGTAAAAAGAAAAATAAACTACCAAAGCATTAACATTACGATATTTTAGACCATTAAATAGATTTAATTTGATATTTTAACTTAAAAAAAGATAGAAATGAGTGGTTGAACTCTGAGATGCAGCGGAGTATGTTTTAAATTCCATTAACAATCTAATAAACATATGTGAATAAATGCGATGATATTTTCTAAATTTGGTAATAAATTTGCTCAAAATTCAGGTATTTCATTATTAATGAAAGACTTGAATGAAGGCATAAGAACCCCTGGCTCCATTATGTTAGGGGGAGGAAATCCTGCTCATATCCCTGAAATGGATAAGTATTTTCAAGATCTACTAGCTGAGATGTGTGCTAATGGCCAATTGACAGACACTTTATGTAATTATGATGGTCCTCAAGGTAAAGATGCCATGTTGAAAGCGCTTGCAGCAACGCTAAAAGCAAAACTAGGTTGGAATATTAGCGCGAAAAATATTGCCCTATCTAACGGCAGTCAGAGTGCTTTTTTCTATCTATTTAACTTGCTAGCCGGTCGCTTTGAAGATGGTATCACCCGTAAAGTGCTATTTCCTCTTGCCCCTGAATATGTCGGTTATGCAGACTCAGGTCTTGATGATGGCTTATTCGTTGCTAATAAGCCACAAATTGAATTTTTACCTAATGGTCAATTTAAATACCGAGTAGACTTCAACACATTAGAGGTTACTGATGATATTGGTGTGATTTGTGTGTCTCGCCCAACAAATCCGACTGGTAATGTCATTACTGATGAAGAAGTTGAGCATTTAGACCAACTAGCTAAACAACATAATATCCCACTATTAATAGATAATGCTTATGGTGTTCCTTTCCCTGGCATTATCTTCAGCGAAGCTACGCCATTTTGGAACGAAAATGTCATTCTTTGTATGAGTTTATCTAAACTTGGTTTACCTGGAACTCGATGCGGCATTATCATCGCTAACGAAGAAATCATTGAAGCTGTTAGTAACATGAATGGTATCATCAGCCTTGCCCCTGGTGGCATAGGCCCTGCACTTGCCTTAGAAATGCTTAAAAAAGATGACCTTATCTCGTTATCTAAGAATGTAATTGGTCCTTTTTATAAGCAGCGTGTAGAAGAAGCCATCGAAATTATTCGCCGCTATATCCCAGAAGATAAGTGTTTAATTCATAAGCCAGAAGGTGCCATTTTCCTCTGGTTATGGTTTAAAGACCTACCAATTAATTGCTTAGAATTATACCAACGCTTAAAAAAACGTGGTGTATTGATGGTTCCCGGACATTACTTCTTCCCTGGTATTGAACAGGATTGGCCACATGCGCATCAATGTATGCGTATGAACTATGTCCCTGAGCCAGAAAAAATCGAACAGGGGATCAAAATATTAGCTGAAGAGCTTGAAAAAGCTTATCAAGAAGTAACCTGTTAGATTATGAAATAACAAGGGTTTTAACCCTGTTATTACAATAGTTAGGTAAAAAAAAAGCCCTTTCATGTAGAAAGGGCTAAAAATTAGCGAGAACTCCGTAATTGAAATCAAATTAACTTTTCAATACGAATATCATTCAAAACTATTAGAACATCTTTTCTATTTGGTCATTGCTTGAACAAAAGCACTTTTTGCCCCTATATATCGTGATACCTTTCATTACTCGCTTATACTCCAATTATCGAAACTCACTTATCACATTGAAAAAATTATAATTTTTAAAATTTCAATAAAATTTTGGTTGATCATCATATGGGTACTAAACAGCCCAAAATAAAATAGCCAGCAATTGAGGTGAAATAATTCTTAAAAACATCGCTAATGGATAAACCGTTGCATAAGATAATGCCGGAGCACCGCTGGTCGAATGTATATTATTTGCGAATGCTAATGCAGGAGGGTCTGTCATGGAACCCGCTAGCACTCCACAAAGGCTTAAATAGTTCATTTTGCCAAAAATTCGAGCTACTACACCTGTAATAAACAACGGTACAAACGTAATCAATAACCCATAGCCAATCCAAGTCAACCCATCACCTTTAATTAAAGTATCAATGAAGCCACCACCAGAATTGAGCCCTACCACTGCAAGGAACATGACAATCCCTAGCTCCCTTAACGCAAGGTTAGCACTCGGAGGCATAAACCAATATAAGCGCCCAATAGTCCCTATACGACCAAGAATTAATGCAACAACTAGTGGGCCTCCTGCTAGTCCAAGTTTCAACGCTGCTGGGAAACCAGGAACAAAAACGGGTATTGAGCCCAGCACAACCCCTAGCCCGATTCCAAGGAACACAGGTAACATTTGAACTTGCTGTAGTTTTTGTTTTGCATTACCTAATAAAGCGGTGACTGCTTCAATTGATTCAGGCCGACCAACAATATTTAAAATATCGCCAAATTGTAAAACTGAATTGTTATTAGCAACTAAATCAATACCCGTACGGTTTAATCGTGTCACAACAACGTCATATTTTTGTTTTAAATTTAAGTCCTTAAGCCTTTTACTTAGTACAGCATCATTCGTCACAACCACACGAACGGAATGTAAAATAGAGCTTGATGTAGACAGAGATGCATCAACTTCTTCGCCTAATATTAAGCGAACTTTATTTAAATCATCTTTTAAACCAACAACGTGCAATAAGTCACCTAAATGTATTTCTGTTGTGGGTTGAGGAACAACGAGCATGTCTCCACGTTTTAATCTTGAACAAACAATCGCTTCGCTACCAAGTAGTGGGATGTCTTGCATAATTAAGCCATCAAGATTGGCGTTACGAATGGCAATATTCATAGTCTGCAGAGAGTCGCGCTGTTGAAAAGAGGAATTATTAAATGCAGAAGCTTCTTTTTCTACTGAAATTCTAAAGATGATGCGTACTAACCACATCACCAGTAAGATGCCACAAATTCCCATAGGGTAAGCCATGGCGTAGCCCATTCCCATTTGGCCAATTAGATTAGGGTCAGAGCCTAAGTCAGTTAAAATTTGCTGACCAGCACCTAAAGATGGCGTATTCGTTACTGCCCCTGAAAAAATACCTAAGATAATCGGCAATGGAATATTTGCGACTTTATATATGATTGCTGTTACCACCGCACCTAAGACAACAACCATCAACGCGAAACCATTTAGTTTGAGACCAGAAACACGTAGAGAGGAGAAAAATCCAGGTCCAACCTGAATACCAATCGTGTATACAAACAGTATCAAGCCAAATTCTTGAATAAAATGCAGCATGTCTTTATTTAGTTGTAAGCCGTAACTTTGAGCAAAATGCCCAACGATGATCCCCCCAAATAGGACACCACCAATTCCCAGCCCAACACTACGGATCTTCCAATTACCAATCCATAGCCCTAAAGCAGCAGCTAACGCCAACAAACTTACAGTAAGAGCTAATTCACTCATAGACCGCATCCTTTTGACGACAAGTTACCCGTTAAACACACCCAAATAGGTGATAAAACATACTACTGAATCGATTATGCCAAATAGCATAAGGGTAATATGTGCCATAGAGCACAGTTCAGAATGAATAAATGATCTATTTTTTTAGAATTTTCAAACTGATAACAAATATAAAATAGTATGTCTTTATTTCTTAACGTTATTTATTATTCATCTAATAGATACTGAAGACAAACATTTTTAGTTAATAGATACAAGTAAACTATTAACTAAAAAAATACATACGGTTAAATAAAATAATAATATGATACTATTATTGTGAATTTCTTGTTTTTCGTTATTATAAGTCAATATTAGGAATAACAAGCTAAATACAGGTTAACAACGTCTATGCCGAGTTTAATTTCAATACGATTATGTTTCCTTATCGCACCGCTTATTTTGAGTGGTTGCTCGAGTATTATGACTCATGCAGGCCCATCAGAAGGTTATTACCCTGGTTCGAAAAATAGTATTAAAATGATTAAAGATGATGAAACTGGCTGGGTTGTTAAGCCTTTGCTTGCTATTGATTTACCTTTCTCTGTTGTTATGGATACTCTTTTAATTCCTTTAGATTACGCGAAATCGGGTAATGATGATAAAGCTGGTTCACCAAAAAAACGCCTAGAAGAACTTGAAAAGAAAGATAAAACTAAAAAATAATTTAGGTTAAATCAAACGTTTGTAATTAAAATTTTACTGTGTAATAAATGTATTTACTAATACATTATTTTTAATCTAAGATCTGAGTAATCATTTATATAATACTTCTTTAATTATTATCTTATTTTGATAAGAACCATTTTTAACTAAATATTTTATTTATAAGTTTCTTTGTACTCAACATATGAATAATTAGCAATTAAGTGTTCTAAATACCAATTAGAGCCAAATCAAAACAATTACGAATAGAAAAGTTAACCAGAATTTTTGTACCCGTAATTGTAATAATCTAATTATTGCATTTACCGATTTAAACCGGTTTCTACTGTATAAATTTGCCTAAATCCATCAATATCACGCATAAATGCGATCAACTCATCATTAGGTGAAAATACAACTGCATCAACAACAGGGGCAAGCTCAGTCCGTTGCGTTAATTTTTGTATGGCTCCGGTCTCGACATGACAATACATGACACTATTGTCACGAATAAAGCAAATGTTCTGACCTTTACTATCCCAGCTAAAAGCAGACTGAATGGGTGAAGAACCATGCGTTATTTGCCTTTGTATTCCAGTTAGCGTATCAACTAACCATAACTGAGCATTACCGCTATCATCATTCATTAAACAAGCGATCGATTTACCATCTGGCGAAGTTCTAAGCCAATGCCTAGGGGTTTTTGATAAACCAGGAAATTTTCTATTGTACGTATAGGTTAAGCGCCTTTGCTGTATACCTTTTGGTGGAGAAGGCATACTGGATTCTGTTCCTTGGATAGGTAATTCCCCCGCAACCATGTAATCCTCCGGCTGTGAAGGCAGATCGACAATGTAGATCTCAGGAATAATTTCTCCATCTGTAGAATGAGTATCGCCAATAAACACCAGCGCTCTTTCCTGCCACTTTCCATTCTCTTTTTGATAGCCTTTTTGGCCAACCCAACCCTCTTCATATGCACGGCTTATTTCATCGCTGCTTGGTTTAGGTTGTTGCGTTGTTCGCGTCACAACACAACAAAAGTAATCGCCATTATATTCTCGAAAATGTTTTTTAGGGCTCACATTAACGGGCCCAATAGGCACTGCAATTGCAACATTTCGTTGGTCTAATTGCACATCTAATTCATGCATTACGTGGTCGTTATAGGTAAAACTCAGCCACTTTCCGTCTGGACTATAAACATGGACATGAGTGCCTCCACGTAATGCACCCACTAAATAAGGAGGGGTAATACACATTGCATCAATTGGGTGAGCTACGTTTAATTGCTCTTCTTTGACATACACCCCTCTTCGATGGTGAAAGTCATATTGCCACTGTTCATCTGGATGCTCAGGACCATGGATAAAAGCATATTGAATTGGTGGTTGAGGACTTACCGTTACCACCCCAACGTGAGCCCCATGGCTTGCGTGATAAATTTCAACGGTCTGTAATGTTTTTACATGAATTTTTTCTATAGATAAACCAGTAAAAGAACTACCGTTTGGTCGTATATCATAAGCTAACCATTCGCTATCTGGAGTCCAAACATTAATGTTCGTTAGTTGATGGCTTCGCTCATCGTATGTTAAACGTGTTTCTTTATAGGGCAATTTATTATTCAATCTGTTATCCTTTGACATCATTTAATATCGCTATCGGATTATTTTAACTAATCTAGTTTAGTCAATACTAGAAAATCTCAGTCGAGAAGTTTCACAAGTAATATTACCCTTTAGCAATAACCTTAGTCTTGAACAAAACTACCATGTTATTAAGTGTACTTTATATTATTGGTATCACCGCAGAAGCCATGACTGGAGCACTTGCAGCTGGCAGGCGAAAAATGGATGTCTTTGGCGTCATCATTATTGCATCTGCGACGGCAATCGGTGGTGGTTCCGTCCGTGATATCTTACTTGGCCATTACCCCTTAGGTTGGGTGGAACACCCTGAGTATATCCTGACTGTTGCAGGCGCCGCTATTGTGACAATTTGGATAGCGCCTATGATGAAACATTTACGCCGATTATTCCTCATATTAGATGCTATCGGGCTCATTGTATTTTCTATACTCGGTGCCCAAATAGCCCTCGATATGAACTATAGCCCGATCATCGCTGCCATCGCAGCAGTGATTACAGGTGTTTTTGGTGGCGTGCTAAGAGACATGCTGTGCAACACAATCCCTTTAGTTTTCCAAAAAGAGGTCTATGCTGGTGTCTCTTTCGCCGCCGCTTGGATCTATATCGGACTATTACAAACCCCTCTACCTAAAGATATTGTGGTAATTATCACACTCGTTGTTGGCTTAAGTGCAAGGCTAATAGCCATTCGTTATCGTCTTGGTTTACCTATCTTTAATTACGAAAATCAAGATTAGCCTCACTGTTTCAGCCATTAATCGTTTGCTATTGATGGCTGAGTAGCTTGCATATCTGACAAAATTCGCAAAATAGATTGAATTTCCGGTTCCGCTAACCATTTAGCTAATTTTTTCTTTTGCAGCTCAGTCAAATTTATACTGTTAACCCATGAAGAGTCATACAGCATACCTATATCATTCACCCTTTCTATTTGTAATTTAGGTAGTGGAATCGCTAGGCCTTTTAACCACAGCGAAATAGGTTGAGCCTTTGCCATTTTCAGTTGCTTTACTAACATTTGGTGCTTTTTACCTTTAGGTAAATCGTTTTGCCATTGTTCTGACAACCAAGTTGTTAGTTGAGTAAGATTATGCCTCTCAGCCCACTGGCGCCATGTAGCTTCATTTATGCCTCGAATACTGAGTTGTTTACCTAGCCATGTTAACCTTGCGACAAATTGCTGTGAGCAAGACTCCGTATAAGCCAGGCAACTGAGTGCATGAAATTGCTTGAATGTTGATACATTTGGATATTCGCGCTTCTCTCGCCGCCAAACAACTTCTTCAATCTTTGGACTTCCAAGCCCTGAAAGAGAGACAAGTATTTTATCTCCAACAATTAAATCTCGTTTTTCCCATGATGATAACGAGCCAGCATTTACCTTTGAAATAGTTTTTGAGTCAATATTGATGGGGGTTATCTCGGTAACGACACTAACCCTTCCTGTTCTACCTATATTAAATTTGAGTTTAGTGACCTCTGATAACACACTACGTAATGGATATTTCCAGGCAATTGCCCAACTATTTTGTTTTGATTGCCAAGCTGATGCCGCTGGCGCTGGAAAATTTTTAAGTACTACACCATCAGTAGCAAATGGTAGTTGACCTTGATAATAGTATTCCCTCAGTTGCTTAGCTTGGGTTTTATTTTCAACTTTATGGCTATATTGCTCAGCTAACGGAAAACCTATCTCAGAAAGTAGTGTTAACTGTGTTTTTGGATTAGCATCTCCCGCAGGCCATGCCCAAATAAAAATACCAATATTTTCTTCGGGAACGGTTGGGGTATTTTTTCGCATTAACCACCCCGCAATTTTATTACGAGCGTTTACTCCCCCACTTTTAGCTTGAATATGCCCATTCATACGCCAAAATAGTTCACCTTGAAGGACTAACATCCCTGAATATTTAATTTGTTTAGGTATCGCAGGAATAAAGTCTGCTTTTGCTCGCCACTCTATTCCTTCAATGCTATTTCCTCGGCTAATCATAGAAACAAGCTTCCCATTCTTATAAACCAACGTTACCGCTACACCATCAACTTTAGGTTGTAACCAAATGTTTTTACGTGTTTTTATCCAGTTATAAACCTCTAATTCATTGAGTTTCTTCAACCCTGTATGAGGAATAGGGTGTGTAGCTAACTTTGATTTTTCAGGTAGTTGTACGTCTGGTAACACTTCAGGGAGTTGCTGGCATCGCTGTAAAGAACGCCACAAATTAAAGAGCTGATCATAAGCTTCGTCACTAATGGAACTGCTACCAGCCAAACGGTAAGTTTGGTTCCACTGCTGTAATTGTTTACCTAGCCGATAACTCTCCTGCCTTATTATTTTACTAT
Organism: Providencia sp. PROV269; assembly: GCF_028477785.1. Taxonomy (NCBI): domain Bacteria; kingdom Pseudomonadati; phylum Pseudomonadota; class Gammaproteobacteria; order Enterobacterales; family Morganellaceae; genus Providencia; species Providencia sp. PROV269. Next base: position 66,211 of record NZ_JAMPLV010000008.1, read on the forward strand.
TTTGTTCTGCACACTGTTCATTAATAGCACCTTGCAGCGATGCTTGGGCAATATTAATACATACCATTACCCCAACGATTACCCCACCTAACCTATAAGCTGACGCTGACCAATAACCATACAAAATATAAATCATAACTATTCCTTGTTATAACTATTCCCAGTTATTACTAATCCCAGTTATTACTAATCCATTGGGATGCCATTCCTTTAAAGTATTTTGCCCTCATTCGCTAAGCATGAAACAACTTCCCTCACTCTGCCTCCGTAAAATGAATTATTTGTAAAAAGCTTCGCAAAACGAATGTTGCTTTCATGAGTAATAAGTTAATTTCTCGAGCCTGTTCGCAATTTAGTTACTAATCAAATTCATTTAATTAAAATTCATGATTTATTGATATCGCTGCATGTTGATGCAAGTCCGTGTATACTATGTCGGGTTTATCGCCATCTTTTATGTTTAATCCTCGACTATTCAAGAAATCATCATGATACAAGGCACGTTATATATTGTTTCTGCCCCTAGTGGTGCAGGGAAATCAAGTCTGATTCAGGCTTTATTAAAAACACAACCACTGTATGACACTCAGGTTTCCGTTTCTCATACAACTCGAGCTGCACGACCAGGAGAAGTTCACGGCGAGCACTATTTTTTTGTATCTGAAACTGATTTTTTACAAATGGTCGACAAAGGTGAATTCCTAGAACATGCATGCGTTTTTGGGAATTATTATGGGACGTCAAAACCCATCATTGAAGATGTATTAAACAGCGGTGTTGATGTTTTTCTTGATATCGATTGGCAGGGAGCGCAGCAAATTAGGGCTACAATGCCTGAAGCACGCAGCATTTTTATTCTCCCACCATCAAAAGATGAACTTTATCGTCGCCTAAGAGGGCGCGGACAAGACAGCGATGACGTTATTGAAAAACGTATGTCACAAGCAGTAGGTGAAATTGAACATTTCAACGAGTATGATTACCTTATTGTTAATGATGATTTCAATACCGCGCTGAGCGATTTACAATCTATCATCCGTACTGAGCGTTTAAAGTTAGAGCGTCAAGTTCAGCGACATGATGCTTTAATCAGCAAATTACTAGCAGACTGAGCATAGTTTCAGTATCATATCAGGTCATTTTTTTATTTCTTTGGAGTAGCACACTTATGGCACGCGTAACTGTTCAAGACGCAGTAGAGAAAATTGGTAACCGTTTTGACCTCGTATTGGTTGCGGCACGTAGAGCTCGTCAGTTACAAACGGGTGGAAAAGACCCTTTAGTTCCTGAAGAAAATGATAAATATACTGTTATCGCATTACGTGAAGTAGAAGAAGGTTTAATCAACGGTCACATTTTAGATGTGCGTGAACGCCAAGAACAGCAAGAGCAAGAAGCGGCTGAAATGCAAGCAGTTTCTGCAATCGCTGAAGGTCGTCGCTAATCACTAAGGTGGGTCTGCCTTGTATCTGTTTGAAAGCCTTAATTTAGTCATTCAAAAGTATCTTCCTAAAGAACAAGTTGAATTACTAAGAAAAGCCTATGTTGTTGCACGGGATGCCCATGAAGGACAGACCCGTTCGAGTGGTGAGCCCTATATTACTCACCCAGTTGCTGTTGCTTGTATTCTTGCTGAGATGCGTTTGGACCATGAAACACTTATGGCAGCGCTACTTCATGATGTGATTGAAGATACTCCAGCGACATTTCAAGATATAGAAGAATTGTTTGGTACCACCGTCGCCGGTCTCGTTGAAGGTGTATCCAAACTAGACAAGCTCAACTTTCGCGACAAAAAAGAAGCTCAAGCAGAAAACTTCCGCAAAATGATCATGGCAATGGTAAAAGATATCCGTGTCATTTTGATAAAACTGGCAGACCGCACTCACAACATGCGCACGTTAGGGTCACTTAGGCCCGATAAGCGTCGACGCATTGCACGTGAAACCCTTGAAATATATAGCCCGTTAGCCCACAGGCTAGGTATACACCACATTAAAACAGAGCTTGAAGAGCTTGGTTTTGAAGCGTTATATCCCAACCGTTATCGTGTTATTAAGGAAGTCGTCAAGGCTGCTCGCGGTAACCGAAAAGAGATGATCCAAAAAATTCTTTCGGAAATTGACGGTAGGCTAACCGAGGCAGGTGTTCCTTGTCGCGTAAGTGGCAGAGAAAAACACCTTTATTCTATCTATCGCAAAATGCACCAAAAAGAGCAACGCTTCCATTCCATTATGGATATCTATGCTTTTAGGGTAATTGTGAAAGATGTGGATACTTGCTACCGCGTTTTGGGTCAAATGCATAGCTTATACAAACCGCGCCCGGGGCGTATCAAAGACTATATTGCCATCCCTAAAGCCAACGGCTATCAATCGCTACATACCTCTCTCATTGGGCCACATGGTGTGCCTGTCGAAGTGCAAATTCGCACAGAAGACATGGACCAAATGGCTGAGATGGGCGTTGCTGCACATTGGGCCTATAAAGAGCAGGGAGAACAAGGTACTACTGCACAAGTTAGAGCTCAACGTTGGATGCAAAGCCTACTTGAGTTACAACAAAGTGCAGGTAGCTCATTTGAATTTATTGAAAGCGTTAAATCGGATCTATTTCCAGATGAAATCTACGTTTTCACCCCTGAAGGCCGCATTGTGGAGTTACCTACTGGTGCCACACCTGTTGACTTTGCCTACGCGGTGCACACAGATATTGGTCATGCTTGCGTGGGCGCACGCGTTGATCGCCAGCCTTACCCGCTTTCGCAATCCCTGACTAGCGGCCAAACTGTCGAAATTATTACCGCACCTGGCGCACGTCCAAATGCGGCATGGCTCAATTTTGTTGTCAGCTCAAAAGCACGAGCTAAAATTCGCCAGTTATTGAAAAACTTAAAACGTGAAGACTCTATTAATTTAGGTCGTCGTTTACTCAACCATGCCCTAGGGGCAGGAAATAAACTCACTGATATCCCTCAAGCCAATATTGATGCAGAATTAGCCCGTATGAAGTTGCATTCTATCGATGATTTGCTTGCTGAAATTGGGTTGGGTAATGCCATGAGTGTGGTTGTTGCACGTAATTTACAAAACAACCCACAAAATACACCGGAAGAACAGGCCGTTGTCGAAAGCCGCAATAAACTATCCATTAAAGGAGCTGATGGCGTTCTTATTACTTTCGCAAAATGTTGCCGTCCAATTCCCGGTGACCCAATTGTTGCGCATATTAGCCCTGGAAAAGGTCTGGTTATCCATCATGAGTCTTGCCGTAACATCCGTGGTTACCAAAAAGAACCCGATAAATTTATGGCCGTAGAGTGGGATAACGACACAGATACTGATTTCATTGCTGAAATTAAAGTCGATATGATTAACCATCAAGGTGCTTTAGCGAATTTAACTGCCGCTATTAATGATGCCAATTCAAGTATTCAGAGTATGAATACAGAAGAAAAAGATGGCCGTGTATATTGTGCCTTTATTCGCCTTACGACTAAAAACCGTGTTCAATTGGCAAACGTAATGCGGAAAATCCGTATTATGCCTGACGTTCTACGTGTTAGCCGAAACCGTAATTAACGACCATACCTAATTAATAACTATGAATGAACGCCGCTATCGCCGCATTTGCCAAATGATGGCGATGCGGCAGCCCGACCTAACTCTCTGCCTCGAAGAAATTCATAAACCGCATAATGTTTCTGCCATTGTACGCAGTGCCGATGCCGTAGGGATCCATCAAATTCATGCTATTTGGCCTGACCAACAAGTCAAACTGTCCGTTTCTTCTGCTGCAGGGAGTAATAGCTGGGTTAAAATTATTTCACACACATCCACCGAAGAAGCAATTTCCCAAATAAAATCACAAAACATGCAGGTTTTGGCAACTAACTTGTCGGAACATGCCGTTGATTTTCGTGAAATTGATTATACTTTGCCAACTTGTATTATGATGGGACAAGAGAAAACCGGGATTTCACAACAAGCCCTCGCATTGGCTGATAAACACATTATCATTCCAATGGCTGGCATGGTGCAATCTTTGAATGTTTCCGTCGCTTCTGCGTTGATTTTATATGAAGCCCAAAGGCAACGGCAGCAAGCGGGTATGTACGAGCGTGAACATTGTCTACTCTCACCTGATGAGCAACAAACCTGGTTATTTGAAGGCGGTTATCCTGTACTGGCTGAAGTTGCTAAACGTAAGGGACTTCCTCGCCCATTTATCAATAACCAAGGGCAAATTGAAGCTGATGACACGTGGTGGGCGCAAATGCAATTAACCGAAAAAATGAAAAGACAGCAGTTTGGTTAAATAAAAGGAAATAATATGAATAATGGGCTACTTGATACCATTTCACTGACTTCATTGCACGGAATTGGAGCAAGCCAGTCAGAAAAAATGCGTAAAATCGGTTTGAACACCGTTCAAGACCTTCTTCTCCATTTTCCTTTGCGCTATGAAGACCACACCCGTCTATATCAAATAAAAGATCTCCTACCCGGCACGACTGCAACGATTACTGGTGAAATACTGCAAACTAAAGTCGTATTTGGCCGCAAAAGAATGATGACCTGCTTAATTTCCGATGGCACAGGCAACCTCACTTTACGTTTTTTTAATTTTTCAGCGGCAATGAAAAATAACTTAGCGGAAGGAAAACAGGTCACTGCCTATGGGGAGGTTCGCAGAGGAAATACAGGGCCAGAAATAATTCACCCTGAATATAAAGTTTCGCAAGATACTAGCAATATCAGCTTGCAAGAGAACTTAACACCCGTTTATCCAACCACTGAAGGTGTTCGCCAAGTGACTTTACGTAAAGTCATGGAGCAAGCGCTAGGATTACTCGATAGTGGGAACATAAAGGAGTTATTACCGGAAGAACTTAGCCGGGGCATGATAAGCTTACCAGATGCCATTCGCTTATTACACAACCCTCCCCCGAATGTTGCTTTGAGTGAACTTGAAAAAGGACACCACCCAGCTCAAAAACGGTTAATCCTCGAAGAGCTACTCGCTCACCATCTCAGCATGCTAGCCATCCGTGCAGGCAACGAACGCCTATATGCTGAACCTTTAGTGACAAGTGGTCAGTTAAAATCTCAGTTACTCGCGCAATTACCGTTTTCACCAACAAATGCACAAAACCGTGTTGTTGGCGAAATTGAAGCAGACCTCGCTAAAGACGCCCCTATGATGCGCTTGATTCAAGGGGATGTGGGATCAGGGAAAACTCTCGTTGCAGCCTTAGCAGCCGTTTGTGCCATCGAGAATGGCAAACAAGTGGCTTTGATGGCTCCTACCGAAATTCTTGCAGAGCAACATGCCAATACGTTCAAACAATGGTTAGAACCTTTAGACATTAAAGTCGGTTGGCTCGCAGGTAAACAAAAGGGTAAGGCACGTCAGGCACAGCAAGATGCTATCGCAAATGGAGAAGTTGCGATGATAGTGGGAACACACGCTATTTTCCAAGAGCAAGTGAGCTTTAAAGCTCTGGGGCTTGTTATAATTGATGAGCAACATCGCTTTGGCGTTCATCAGAGGCTCGCTCTGCGTGAAAAAGGTGAACAACAAGGGTATCACCCTCATCAATTGATCATGACCGCTACGCCAATCCCACGTACATTGGCGATGACAGCTTATGCAGACCTAGATACCTCCGTTATCGATGAACTTCCTCCAGGTCGAACGCCTGTCACCACTGTCGCCATACCAGACACTCGCCGTAACGATATTATTGAACGCGTTCGTCAAGCCTGTATTGAAGAAGGCCGCCAAGCCTATTGGGTCTGTACGCTCATTGAAGACTCGGAATTATTAGAAGCACAAGCGGCTCAAGTGACCTGCGAAGAGCTCACACTGGCATTACCTGAATTGAAAGTAGGGTTAGTTCATGGTCGGATGAAACCTGCTGAAAAACAAAGTATTATGGCAGCCTTTAAAAGAAATGAAATTCAGCTGCTTGTCGCTACAACGGTCATTGAAGTCGGCGTTGATGTCCCTAATGCAAGTTTAATGATTATAGATAACCCTGAGCGCCTTGGCTTAGCTCAGTTGCACCAACTAAGAGGGCGAGTCGGCCGAGGAGCTATCGCATCTCACTGCGTATTACTGTACAAAACCCCGCTAACCCATACCGCGAAACAAAGACTACAAGTGTTGCGAGACAGCAATGACGGCTTTGTTATCGCACAAAAAGATCTCGAAATTCGTGGGCCTGGGGAATTATTGGGTACTAGGCAAACAGGAAATGCAGAATTTAAAGTTGCTGATTTATTACGTGACCAATATATGTTGCCAGAAGTGCAACGCCTTGCACGCCATATTCAACAAAATTACCCCGAGAATGCGCAACAGCTTATTGAGCGTTGGTTACCTGAGCGAGAACAATACAGTCACGCTTAAATCTTATATCTTCTTTTTATCCGTTCCTTAAAATGAAAATTGCCGTGAATATTTTCACGGCAATACCTGCTTTACTTGATTTATTATTAAATAAAAACTACCCAGCAATCGTTGGGAATATTGGCAACATTAAATACAATTTAATGACTATCGCATTAACAATATCAATAAAGAAAGCCCCAACCATTGGTACCACAAGGAACGCAAGATGGGATGGACCCAACCTATCCGTTACTGCTTGCATATTCGCAATTGCTGTTGGTGTAGCCCCAAGACCAAAGCCACAGTGACCAGCGGCTAAAATAGCAGCATCATAGTTCTTGCCCATCACACGGAAAGTGACAAAAATAGCGTATCCCGCCATCACACAGGCTTGTACTGCAAGAATGACAATCATTGGAATTGCTAATGACGCCAATTCCCATAACTTCAAGCTCATCAAAGCCATCGCTAAGAATAACGATAGGCTGACGTTCCCCATAACAGAAACTGCGCGGTCAAACACGCGATAGAAGCCAAGGATAGAAAGGCTGTTACTTAAAATCACCCCAACAAATAATACACACACAAATTTAGGTAACGCGAACACCGTGTCAGCGAGCTGACCTGCAATAAAGCTCCCCACCAATAGGCAAATAGCGATCAATGCAATAGTTTCAATTAAAACCATTGAAGTGATCATGCGGCCGGATTGTGGCTTTTCAAATGCAGTTGGAACGTCTTTATCATCTTCAGCCGTTCCAGGCGTTGGGATATTACGCGTTAGAAAACGTGCAACAGGTCCACCGATTAAACCACCAAGAACTAACCCAAATGTAGCACAAGCCATTGCAACTTCTGTTGCACTTTGGAAACCATAATTTTCAGTGAAAATTTTCCCCCATGCCGCACCAGTTCCATGACCACCGGATAAGGTAATTGAGCCAGCTAACAGCCCCATGAGAGGGTCTAATCCCAATAATTCAGCAAGAGCAATCCCTACTGTATTTTGGACAAGTAATAAACCGACAACTACAAAAATGAAGATAAACAATGCCTTACCGCCAGCCTTCAAGCTTGCAAGGTTGGCATTAAGACCAATTGTGGCAAAAAATGCCAGCATCATAGGTTCTTGCAGTGATAAGTCAAAAGAAAGGCTCCAGTCAAATAATTGTTTAAGCAATAAAAGACTAAAAGCAACTAACAACCCACCCGCAACGGGTTCAGGGATTGTATATTTTTCAAGAAAAGGGACTGATTTGACCAGTTTACGCCCAAGCAATAATACTAAGGTAGCTGCTACCAGTGTACCGTAGACATCGAGATGATACATTCACGTACCTCGTCTGTTGTTAAAATTATCAAAAACTAGTAAGACGTTAATTTCTTCCTTAAAACGCCAAAAGCAGGTTATAGGATTAGAAAAAAAAACTGTTATAAATACAAGTTAAAAGATATAAAAATGTGACAGCCTTATTTAACATTGATCAATATTTTTTACGCGCAAACGATTGCTTTTTAAATTCCTCGCATTACAATGCGTTTTTTGTTGGCGAGAAATGAAGGCAATGAATACTGCGACGTCTGAAAAACAAACTACTGAAGCGACCACACAAACGCAAAGCGAACTCATCTACAAATTAGAAGACCGCCCACCGCTGCCGCAAGCCTTGTTTGCTGCCGGGCAACACCTTCTTGCGATGTTTGTCGCAGTTATTACCCCTGCAATGCTGATTTGCCAAGCTTTGGGGCTACCAGCCCACGACACTCAGCGCATCATCAGTATGTCTTTATTTGCCTCCGGTATTGCCTCTTTAATTCAAATTCGCGCGTGGGGCCCTATTGGCTCAGGCCTGCTTTCGATTCAAGGAACCAGTTTTAACTTTGTTGCACCTTTAATTATGGGAGGTGTTGCACTCAAGCAAGGTGGTGCTGATATCCCATCCATGATGGCAGCTTTGTTTGGTACTTTACTCGTCGCCGCACTCACTGAAGTCATTCTTTCACGCTTCTTACATTTAGCACGTCGCGTTATCACACCATTGGTCTCTGGCGTGGTCGTGATGATTATTGGATTGTCCTTAATTCAAGTGGGATTAACGTCCATTGGTGGTGGCTATGGTGCTATTAGTGACAATACTTTTGGTTCCCCTGATTACTTGATTTTAGCGGGGATTGTATTAGCCGTTATTATCCTCTTGAATCGCCAGAAAAACCCTTACTTGCGCGTTGCTTCTCTCGTCATCGCGATGGCGGTTGGCTACCTTGCCGCTTGGTGGATGGATATGTTGCCAAATGCGCAACCCGTGGAAGCCAATCAGCCAATTATTACTGTCCCTGAGCCTTTTTATTATGGCTTATCATTCGACTGGAACCTGTTGATCCCATTAATTCTTATTTTTATGGTGACTTCCTTAGAAACGATAGGTGATATTACCGCCACTTCTGACGTATCAGAACAACCTGTTCGTGGCCCTTTATACATGAAACGAATTAAAGGTGGCGTACTCGCCAATGGTTTGAATTCAATGGTTTCTGCGGTATTTAATACTTTCCCTAACTCTTGCTTTGGGCAGAACAACGGTGTTATCCAATTAACTGGGGTGGCAAGCCGCTATGTCGGCTACATTGTCGCTTTAATGTTGGTGTTATTAGGGTTGTTCCCTGCCGTTGCAGGCTTCGTGCAACAAATTCCCGAACCTGTGCTGGGCGGAGCAACCATTGTGATGTTTGGTACCATCGCCGCTTCAGGTGTAAGGATAGTCTCTCGCGAGCCACTCAATCGCCGTGCAATTATGATTATCGCCCTTTCTCTCGCAGTGGGTATGGGCGTTTCACAACAACCTTTGATTTTACAATTCGCACCTGACTGGCTAAAAACATTATTTTCTTCGGGGATTGCTGCGGGTGGTTTAACTGCAATTGTTCTGAATTTAGTCTTCCCTCTCGAAAAATAATCTTTCATTCTAGCCGCCAGTGTTGAACATTCTGGCGGTTTTTCTGTATGCTATCCTTAAATTGTCGCTATATTAGACGGTTTCTTTTTGTGTCTATTCGTCCACAAACCAAAGGAGCAGTAAACTGTGAAATGGTTAATCAAATTTACTACCTATGCACTTTTGTTACTGCTGCTATTGTTTATTTTTACTTATATCGGGCTACAAACCCGTTGGGGTGCATCCTACTCCAGTCAATTTTTAAGTAAATTTACCGACTACGATATTGATGTAGGAATTATGGGACATGAGTTTTCTAACCCCGGTGAATTCATTTTCCAAGATGTTAAATTAACGTCTAAAAACAGCGATCTCTCTTTAGATTCACGACAAGTCGTAATTGATATTAATTGGCGAAACCTATTTAGCGGTACGGCTATCAAACGTTTAGTTATCACTCAAGGAACATTATCGACAACCGTCTTACCAAATACGGTGCTGTTCCCTATTTCTGCAAATATTTTGCAATTTGAAAATAGCCAAATTACGCTTAAAAAAGACAACGATACTGTGCAAGTCACTGGCTTCACGGGAGGAATTACCCCTTGGAAACCAGCCGAAAAATCCCCTTTTGGTTACGGTGATTTTCGATTTACCTCTAACCAATTAAAATTCAATGGCCTTTCCTTCAAGAATGTTGCCATTACTGGTAAATTGCAGCAGCAAGGAACAGAAATAAGCCAAGCAAGTGCCTACTTAAATAATGGCTATATTGCGGGTGCTGGGAAGGTACTTAGCGATGGCTCTATCATGGTTGACTCCCTCACCATGAATAAAGTCGGCTGGGAAAATAATGTTGATTTCGATTCACTATTTGATGCAATAACGAGTGAAAAATCGCTGCAGGTCAAACAGGTAGAATTAACCAACGTTGATATCCAAGGAAGGGATTGGGCACTTTCTGGCTTAAGTACCGAAATTGACCAACTCAGCTTCTTAAGAGGAAGCTGGACTAATCCCAAAGGCAATATTAGCTTTAATGTCGACCAATTCGTCGTAAAAGACCAGCAACTGAGTACCTTAATTGGTGAGCTAAGTATCAATGGCGACAGCCTTAATATCAATAAGTTATCGGGTTACTATAATAAAGGTGTCTTTAATCTCAGTGGGTCTTGGCAACGTAATGATCAAATACTAACCATTGACGAAGGTAAACTCGCGGGTATCTTATATACCTTACCTGAAAATTGGTTGTCCTTCTTCGCAGAACCAACCCCAACGTGGTTATCTGGTTTAAACATCAAAAAGTTCACCCTTTCTCAATCACTTTTGATGAATATCCAGGCACAATTTCCTTTCGAATTGACCGCTCTAAGCGGCAATATCGAAAATGTCGATTTGATTAAACAAAAACAGTGGGGAATTTGGAGCGGTAAAGCGACATTTACTGCAGATAGCGGCACAATCAACCAAGTTCTCGTACGCCGGCCATTTATTGAAGTACGTCAAAGTGGTAAATCCTCAGCGGCGGTGAGCTTAACGGTCAGTACCGATAAAGGCATCAGTAAAATTGGCTTGCTGGTAAAGCAAGAACCGAAAAAAGTTCCCTTTTTACTGAGAGCATCAGGTTCTAATATTGACCTCGTTGATTTAAATCAATGGGGTTGGGCAGGCTTCCCCGCTCAAGTCATCGGTGACTTTGATGCAACATTACAAGGTGATTTGCTCGCCCCATCAGTGGAAAAAAGTTTGAATGGGGAATTGATGGCCATACCATTGCAAGGTAAACGTCTATTCCGTACTGTTGTGAACGGGGTTGTCACCTCTTCAGTAGAGTCCGAAACCGATTTGCAGCCTACTGAGCCTTCTTTGGCAGAACCGCTCCCCGCACTTAGCAATTAATAAAAACTGTCAATTCATAGAAATACAAAAGGCAGGTCAATCGAACCTGCCTTTCTTTTTTAATATTCAATGGGTAACTTTACTTGACTGTTTCTACAGGTAACACCATATAAACACCGCTGAATACAGCGCCTACTTTACCATCAGGGTTACTAACCTCAACGTTCAGTTTTACTCGCGCCTTGCTACCTCGCGCTAAGCGGTCAAGGTCACCGCTCATATTGGCTAAGTCCGCAGTTGCTGTCGGCCTACCGCTTACTGGCTTACCATAACGAATACTGGCATCGACCAACACAATATCACCACCAAGCTGGTGTTCTTGCATTAATAGCCAAATCAGCCCCCACCCTGTTAGGGTAGCTAATGAAAATTGGCTCCCTGCAAATATGGTTTCATGAGGGTTTTGGTTGCCCGCTTCTGGCATGGTGGTAATAAAACGAGTTCCTGTGTATTGGTCGATTCGGACACCCATTTTTTCACTCAATGGAATATACTTATACCAGGCTTGTTGTAACTCGCCACACCAGTCTGGGCGATGCAGAATTTGGTCTAATGTCTCAATGGGTTTGATCATCAAGTAATGGCGCACTGGCGTTTTTAGCTGCCCTGCTACTTGCCCTCGATTTTCAAACCCCATTTTATTGAAAAATGGAACTGCTTCTTCACGAACGCTTGATACAATGCGTTTTACCCCTTCTTGCCGAGCAACAGATTCCAGCGCCATGATAATCAACTTACCAAGCCCTTTTCCCTGCATTGCCGGGTTAACGGCTAAGAAACGAATAGCGCCTTCGTTGTCAGCATTAATATACAAACGACCAATGGCAAGAATACGGTTTTTATCATCGACGACCATTTGATGGTGTGCCGTTAAGTCATAGCCATCTTTTTCAGAACCTAGGGGTTGATTAAACGGTTTTCGCAACATTTCCCAGCGAAAATGGTAATAAGTTGCAAATTCAATATCGTCTTTCGGTGTACGTAAATGGTACATCGCTTCCCCCTTTAAAAATGGACTCACACTTGTAGCCAGAAAGTGACAGGGCCATCATTGGTTAAATTCACTTGCATGTCAGCGGCAAATTCACCCGTTTGTGTTTCAACCCCTTGTTGGCGACTTTGTTCAACAAAGTATTGATACAAAGTATCTGCCCTTTCAGGTTCTGCCCCCCCTGAAAAACTAGGCCGCATACCTTTTTTGGTATCCGCTGCTAAAGTAAATTGAGAAACCACCAGCAAGCTACCACCTGCTTGTTGAACATTGAGATTCATTTTCCCTTGTTCATCACTAAAAATACGGTAGCCTAATACTTTTTCACACAAACGTTTGGCTTTCTGTTCATCATCATCTTTTTCGACACCAAGCAAAACCAGCAGCCCAGCATTTATTTGTCCTACTATTTTCTGATCAACAACTACACTCGCATGAGTGACTCTCTGGATTAATGCAATCATGATGACTCTTTACAAAAAGATGGAGCAACGTTAGCCGTTGCCCCACTATAAAATCAGGATATTATTCAACTTCTGCACTAAAATCGTAAGTGCGGAAATATTCAGGAATGGTGTCTTTATTCACAACATGAATACTGCGAATACCAAGGGCTTCTGCGGCTTTTATATTTTCTTCGACATCATCAAAGAAAATAGCATCTGCAGCATCAAACTCTTCGGATTGCAGTACATATTTGTAAATTTCAGGATCAGGCTTACGCATGCCTAAATCTTGGGATAAATATAAGAAATCGGAGGAAGCTGCAATTTCTGGGTAGTGTGCTGGCCAGTAGTCGAGATGTAGGCGATTAGTATTCGATAAAACGACCACTCGGTGCCCTTGTTCACGTAGGCGTTCCATAATGTCAATAACTTCAGGTCGTAACGAAATAAAAATAGCGTGCCAGCCTTCAGCAAAGTCTTCAAAGCTTAGTGTAATGTCCATTTCTTCACAAAGCAGCTCAGCAAACTCGATGTCTGAAATTTTTCCACACTCATGTAATTGAAAGATATTACCAAAAGTAAAACGTGATTTGATTTCTTCACTTGGTGTGCCGCTGAGTTCAGACCATTTATCAAATACACGATTAAAGTCGATATCAATAATCACATTACCCATATCGAAGATATACAGCATAAATTTTCCTCATTGTTATTCACTAAATTTACTTTAATCATTATTCGGGCAACTGAACAGCCCTAATTAGTGATAATTCACGTTATTTTGTCAATTTATCGATTAAGCAATCCACACTTAGCGCAATTAATGAGCAGAAAACCAGCCGATTTATTCTGTTATCGAGAAAACGCTTTTTATCCCAAAGGTGCTATTTCACACCACACTCTCGGTTTTTGATACTAAATGTTAAGTCCCACTATCGGCTTTTTGCATAATGGCTTGTACGTAGCAAGTTACACATAAGCAATGTGAGCTGATATCAATGCATTATCAGTAATAAATAAATCTTAAAATATAAAAGCCAGACTATGAAAATAGATAAAACAATCTCTTGGCCGATTGCTATTCTATGGGGAAGTTTATTTTTAATTCCATTATTTAATTATTTCCCTCTGAATTTCAATATCGACCTTACAACAAAAGTTATTGAACATTTTCAATCCGCCACTCTAATTTTTTGTGTCTTTTTCACTTGGTTTTATATGAGACCATTACAGCAAAAAAGTCAGGGAATGAAATTATTTTGGTTATGGGCAACTATCTGGTGGGTAACATTATTTGGCAGAGGAACAAATTGGGGACGAGAATTTTTCCCTAATCTGGATCACACTTATTTCAGGCTAATTTCTATTACCTTGATTAGCAGTTTAGTTTTGATGCTATGTGCTTCACCATTAAGAAAAAGTATTGTTTTTCACCTAAAAAACACGGCTATTCCACTTTGGAGCCTACTACTAACCCTGTGTGCTTTTTTAATTTCAGACAGTGTTGAACACCATAGGTTTCTCAGTTCAGTTTTTCTATATCATTCTGAACTTCAAAGCCTTATCGAAGAATTGTACGAAATCCCTTTAATTATCGGACTATTTATTTCATCACTGTATTTTATGAAAAAAGATAAGCCTTTATAAATAAGTAAGGCGCCGAAAGGCGCCTTACTACACTCATAACTACAATAAAGTAATAAACAACATTACATCATGGTAATTAGTCTTCTTTAGAACGGTTTGCACGGCGGCGATCGTTCTCAGTCAAATGACGTTTACGCAGACGAATAGACTGCGGAGTCACTTCAACTAATTCGTCATCATCAATGAACTCAAGAGCTTGTTCCAGAGTCATTTTAATTGGTGGTGACAGAGTTGTCGCTTCATCAGTACCTGACGCACGCATGTTAGTCAGTTTTTTACCAGTTAAGCAGTTAACAGTTAAGTCGTTAGAACGTGAGTGAATACCAATGATTTGGCCTTCATACACTTCAGCACCGTGACCCAAGAACAGCTTACCACGGTCTTGCAGGCTGTACAGTGCATAAGCAACCGCTTTACCTTGTCCGTTAGAGATCAGAACACCGTTTTGACGGCCACCGATTTCGCCTGGGCGAACATCATCGTAATGGCTGAACGTTGAGTACAGTAAACCAGTACCTGATGTCATTGTCATGAACTCAGTACGGAAGCCAATCAGACCACGGCTTGGAATGACGTAATCAAGACGTACACGGCCTTTACCGTCTGGCATCATGTCACGCAGGTCGCCTTTACGCTCACCTAATGCTTTCATGATGTCGCCTTGATGCTGTTCTTCAACGTCTAACGTCACTTGTTCGAACGGCTCTTGTTTACGACCATCGATTTCACGAATGATAACTTTTGGACGAGATACGGCTAATTCGAAACCTTCACGACGCATGTTTTCAATCAGAACAGATAAGTGAAGCTCACCACGACCAGAAACGCGGAATGCATCTGGGTCTTGAGTTTCTTCAACGCGTAGTGCAACGTTGTGAACCAATTCTTTATTCAAACGGTCAAGGATCTGACGTGAAGTCACGAATTTACCTTCTTTACCACAGAATGGTGAGGTGTTAACACAGTAGAACATGCTAACTGTTGGCTCATCAACCGCTAATGCAGGCAGTGCTTCAACGCTACCGACTTGGCAAATGGTGTCAGAGATATTCAGTTCACCCAAACCGGTCAGAGCAACAATGTCACCCGCTTCCGCTTGTTGTGAGTCAATACGCTCTAAACCTAAGTGAGTCAGAACTTTACCAATTTTACCGTTACGAGTTTTACCTTCGCTATCGATAACCGTTACTTGTTGGTTAGGCTTAACAACACCGCGTTTGATACGACCAATACCGATAACACCTAAATAGCTGTTGTAATCCAATTGCGAAACTTGCATTTGGAATGGACCATCGATATCTACCGCTGGTGGCGCAACGTGTTCCACGATAGCTTCGTACAGTGGAGTCATGTCTTCAGCCATGTTTTCGTGGTCAAGACCAGCAATACCGTTTAATGCAGATGCATAAACGATAGGGAAATCGAGTTGCTCATCCGTTGCACCTAAGTTCACGAATAAGTCGAATACTTGGTCAACAACCCAATCAGGACGTGCGCCTGGGCGGTCAACTTTATTGATAACAACAATAGGACGTAAACCGTGGTCGAACGCTTTTTGCGTTACGAAGCGAGTTTGTGGCATTGGGCCATCCATCGCATCAACAACCAGCAGTACACAGTCAACCATAGACATAACGCGCTCAACCTCACCACCGAAATCGGCGTGACCTGGGGTGTCTACGATATTGATATGATAACCATTCCATTGGATAGCGGTATTTTTAGCAAGGATAGTAATACCACGCTCTTTCTCCAAGTCATTGGAGTCCATAACACGCTCATCAACAGTTTCACGTTCACCGAACGTGCCTGATTGCTGCAATAATTTACCAACCAGTGTGGTCTTGCCATGGTCAACGTGAGCGATGATGGCGATGTTTCTTAAATTTTGAATTGACAAGGATTTTTACCGTTTAATTGACAGGAAAGGAATATGCTTACTGAGCCGTTATTCACACCCAAAACATACTTTCTACGTTAATTTGCTGTTATTTTACACGTTTTTCCGCACAAGTGGAATAAATGTGAAACCCATCACTGTATAAAAAGTTTTTAGCGAAAAAACATTCAGTTGCGTAACAGTGCCAGATTCCCTCACAAAATAATGAGCATCATCTCTGCGAAACCACGAAGTGACAGAATAATACGCTAAAAACTTAATATTAGCAGCCCAAAAAAAGAACAAAAAATAGACTTTCTTTCTTAACTACCAGTTTAAATATCTTTTTGCGTTATTTAGATATATCTAAATTGACTAATTAGATATATCTAAATATAGTAAAACCAGAAAACAAATTCGATATATCTAAAGTTACAAACTAAGGAGTAACTATATGCTAATTAAATCTTGTCGTCATGTATATTATGCACGCCATGATGAAAATCAACATGGCCATCGCGGTGGATGTTGCCACAATGAAGGCCGTCATAGTCACGAACATTGCAACCACGGAGATGACTATTATGGTGATGACCGCCATGGGCACGGTGAACACTGCCACGGTGAAGGCCGTCATGG
>NZ_JAMPLV010000009.1:0-16164 GCF_028477785.1 Providencia sp. PROV269
TCGTGGACATGGTGATGACCGCCAAAGAGGTCGTGGAAGAGGTAAAGGCCTACGTCGTTTATTCGACCATGGCGACCTTCATATTATGGTACTTTCGTTAGTCGCTAAAAAACCAAGCTATGGCTACGAAATTATCAAGGATATTCAAGAAGCCTCAAATGGCTTGTATGTGCCAAGCCCGGGTGTTATTTATCCCACTCTAACCCTGTTAGAAGAACAAGGCTTCTTGGAGTCTCAGATTGTTGAACGTAATCGAAAAAGTTTTACGATTACGCCGGAAGGCTCTGATCATTTAGCTCAAAATAAAGAAATTGAAGCGGTTATTGCTCGCAAACTGGCTAAAGCACGTGATATGCAACAAGGCAGTAATTTAGCAGAAGACATTGAAATGGCAGTCAGTCGTTTTAAAGCTTTATTACGTCACAAAATGGTTTTAAAACAACTAAACGAAGAGCAGACGCGCCAAATTGCCTCCATCATCAATGATGCAGTAAAACAAATTGAAGAAGTGAATACATTATTAACTAATAGCGATGAAGATTAATGTAGCTGTCTGGCATTAAACCACCTCATTTCTTTTTTATCCGGCCAACCTTATGCTTTAACAGAGCGCAATGTTGGCTTTTTTATTTGAGCTCCACTCGCAAACGCACTAAAACAGTGCAAAATAGTCATTTCATGCACTAATATAGTGCAATACGACCAATGCAGCATGATGAAAATCCCTCGTCCTCACGTAACAATCAGTATTTGCTATAATTAAAAAGTTGGCACGCTTTTCGCTTATCTATTTATAGAGCGCGTACTAACCACTTTTATATGACTAGCACGCCAGACAAACAACAAACACGCCCTCAAAAATAGCTTGTGATTTGTTGATTAGACCCGACCAGGAGAGCCGAGATGTCCGCTGAACATGTTTTATCGTTAATTAAAGAGCACAATGTTAGATTTATTGATCTGCGTTTTACCGACACTAAAGGTAAAGAGCAACACATCACTATCCCTGCTCACCAAGTTGACGAAGACTTCTTTGAAGAAGGCCAGATGTTTGATGGTTCATCTATTGGTGGCTGGAAAGGCATCAATGAGTCAGACATGGTATTAATGCCTGACGCGTCTACCGCGATGTTAGACCCGTTCTTTGCCGATATCACATTGATTATACGCTGCGATATTTTAGAGCCGGGCACAATGCAAGGTTATGACAGAGACCCACGTTCAATTTCAAAACGCGCAGAAGATTTCCTGCGCTCCAGCGGGATTGCTGATATCGTTCTCTTTGGACCAGAGCCTGAATTTTTCGTTTTTGATGACATTCGTTTTGGCAACAACATGCACGGTAGCTACTACCATATCGATGATATCGAAGCTGCATGGAATACAGGAACCAAATACGAAGGTGGCAATAAAGGCCATCGCCCTGCAGTAAAAGGCGGTTACTTCCCCGTTCCACCGGTTGATTCATCACAAGACTTGCGTTCAGCCATGTGTACCACAATGGAAGAGATGGGCTTAGTTGTTGAAGCTCACCACCATGAAGTAGCGACCGCAGGCCAAAACGAAGTGGCTACCCGCTTTAATACCATGACCAAAAAAGCGGATGAAACTCAGATTTATAAATATGTCGTTCACAATGTTGCCCATGCATACGGCAAAACAGCGACCTTTATGCCAAAACCTTTAGTGGGTGATAATGGTTCTGGTATGCACTGCCATATGTCTTTATCTAAAGGTGGTGTGAACCTGTTCGCAGGTGACAAATACGGCGGTTTATCAGAAATGGCGCTGTACTACATCGGCGGTATTATTAAGCATGCACGTGCGCTGAACGCATTTACTAACCCAACCACTAACTCATACAAACGTTTAGTTCCGGGCTTTGAAGCGCCAGTCATGTTGGCATACTCTGCACGTAACCGCTCTGCTTCGATTCGTATTCCAGTGGTTGCGAGTACAAAAGCACGCCGTATTGAAGTTCGCTTCCCAGACCCTGCAGCTAACCCATATTTAGCGTTTGCAGCCCAGCTAATGGCGGGTCTTGATGGCATCATCAATAAAATCCACCCTGGCGATGCGATGGACAAAAACTTATACGACTTACCACCGGAAGAAGCCAAAGAAATCCCAACAGTTTCAGGTTCTTTAGATGAAGCGTTAGCCGAATTAGATAAAGACCGTGAATTCTTAACCCGTGGTGGTGTATTCACTAATGATGCTATCGATGCCTATATCGAATTAACCCGTGCCGACATACAACGTGTTCGTATGGCACCACACCCTCTCGAATTTGAAATGTACTACAGTGTGTAACACGCCGTTCCACTGTTAGTCTTTGTTGCCGTGAAGCACTTGCCCCATCTTTCGATGGGGCCTTTTATCTCTAAGGTACTTACGCAACAAAAATCAAATATCGGTTGTTTGGTCTATCAGGTATAATGCACCAAAATAGTGCAGGAGCAACATTACATGAAAACCGAACACTTGCCAGCACCGGAACATATTCTCGACTCTCTCATTAATAGCGTGCTAATTTTGGATTACGACTTGGTTATCCATTACGCCAACCATGCTGCACTCCAGATCTTAACCCAAAGCCAGCGCAAGCTATATGGTACGCCTCTCCCCCTGTTATTCAGCTATTGTTCACTCAATGATGAACTGATGCTCAATAGCCTAAAAGAAGGCCATAGCTTTACCGAAAATGAAGTCACTTTAGTGTTTAACAACCATTCTCATGTGATGTCGTGCAGCGCCCAGCCTTTTTCAGAACAATTTATTTTAGTTGAGCTTTCACAATTAGATAGCCAGCGACGTTTGAGCCAAGAACTCGCACAAAATGCCCAGCAGCTCGCTGCCCGTGAACTGATCCGTGGGCTTGCTCACGAGATTAAAAACCCACTCGGGGGTTTGCGAGGCGCTGCGCAACTGCTCTCTAAAGCGCTGCCTGACCCACAATTAAATGAATATACTCAAGTGATTATCGAACAGGCCGACCGCCTGCGAGCACTGGTTGATAGGCTACTTGGGCCACAATACCCGGGGCCGAAAACGCAACAAAGTATTCATCATATTATGGAAAACGTAACGCGGTTAGTGTCATTAGAAAAACCCGATAATGTAACACTAACTCGTGATTATGACCCAAGTTTGCCTGAATTAGAGTATTACCCGGACCAAATCGAGCAAGTGCTTCTAAATATCACCCGAAACGCCTTACAAGCCCTCGCCGAAACGGGAGGTTATATCACTTTGCGTACACGAACAGCTTTTCAAGTCACATTGCAAGGTGAACGTTATAGATTAGCTGCACGTATTGATATTGAAGATAACGGCCCCGGTATTCCATTGGCAATTCAGGATACGTTGTTCTATCCCATGGTCAGCGGACGAGCTGATGGCACAGGGCTTGGCCTGTCGATTGCTCGCAGTTTAGTTGACCAACACGCAGGAAAAATCGAATTTACCAGTTGGCCGGGCCACACTGAGTTTTCCATTTATCTGCCAATTAAGAAATAGGAGATAACCATGACGCAGGGAAAAATTTGGGTGGTTGATGATGATAGCTCCATCCGTTGGGTACTTGAGCGCGCATTAAATAACGCTAACTTTGCTTGTACCTGCTTTGATAGTGCGAATGCAGTGCTCAGCGCATTAGAAAACTCACTCCCTGATGTGTTGTTATCAGATATCCGTATGCCAGGAAAAAATGGTATTGAGCTACTAAATACCATTAAACAATCGCACCCCCTTTTACCGATTATTATCATGACCGCACACTCTGACCTTGATGCTGCCGTGAATGCCTACCAATCAGGTGCTTTTGATTACTTGCCAAAACCTTTCGATATTGATGAAACCGTTGCCTTGGTCGAACGTGCACTGAATCATAGCCGTGAACAAAACCATGCAGGCCGTGAAGCTAAACCAGCCACCCCCGTTGTTTCTTCGACAATGATCGGTGAAGCACCAGCAATGCAAGAGGTTTATCGTATTATTGGCCGTTTATCACGTTCATCAATTAGTGTACTTATTAATGGTGAATCAGGTACCGGGAAAGAACTGGTTGCCCACGCTTTACATCAGCACAGCCCTCGCGCCGATGCCCCTTTTATTGCACTAAATATGGCAGCCATCCCCAAAGACTTAATTGAATCAGAGCTATTTGGTCACGAAAAAGGCGCTTTCACCGGTGCGAGCCAAGTACGCCAAGGGCGATTCGAACAAGCCAACCATGGCTCGTTATTTTTAGATGAAATCGGTGATATGCCCCTTGATGTACAAACTCGCTTGTTACGTGTGCTGGCGGAAGGGCAATTCTACCGTATTGGCGGTTATACCCCAGTCAATGTGGATGTGCGGATTATTGCAGCAACCCACCAAGACCTCGAAAAACGGGTTAAAGAAGGCTTATTTCGCGAAGACTTATTTCATCGGTTAAATGTCATTCGAGTGCAATTACCGCCATTACGCGAACGCATTGAAGATATCCCGCGTCTCGCCGATTATTTTTTACAAAATACGGCTAAAGAACTCGGTGTCGAGGCTAAGGTTCTCCACCCCGATAGCGAAAAAATTCTTCAACGCTATTACTGGTCGGGTAATGTTCGCCAATTAGAAAATGTCTGCCGTTGGTTAACCGTGATGGCGGCAAGCCAAGAAATTTTACCGCAAGATTTGCCCGATGATTTGCTAGAAGAGCGCCCACAACAAAATACAGTGGTAAAATCATCGCAAGCCGATGCCATGCCAACACAATCATTGTCATCGCACAATCCGAGTTCTGCCGCTCAGTGGTTTGAATTACTTGAAGAGTGGACCGATAACGCCTTAATAGAAGGCAAAGAAAACCTCTTTGCACAGACTATTCCCTTATTAGAGCGAACAATGTTAAATTGCGCGTTGAAATACACCAATGGACACAAACAAGAAGCCGCCCGTTTATTAGGTTGGGGAAGAAATACGTTAACTCGAAAATTAAAAGAGCTAGGAATTGAATAACTTCAAATGTTCACTATCATATTAAGATAATGTACGAAGTAATTTATTACTTCATACTTATCTTAATATTAAATAATTAGACCTTGATATTCAGGAATTAATTATTGATTTTACTATTCCAACACCAATTAACACAATGAATAATAAACAAAATAAAAAAAAGATATTGCAAGCAGAAAGCTTATTATCACCTGAACAGAATTTCAATTTATACAAGTAGCATTAATACAAAAATAACGTCGTTTATAGGAAATTTATAACAATGAACACTGTAGCTTAAACGTATCTATAAATAAGAAACTTCTTATGTAGCCTTAGCATAATTAATTAAAATTAAGGCTACTCAATTGAATTTAATCGAAGATATTCAAAGGGTAATTTAATGTTTTCTGAAAACCGAGATTAATCACCCTGCAATTTTCATTCATATCCTGAATGGTAATAACCTTTATTTATTCAAAAAATGAAATAAGTAGCACTTTTAGACCTACGAAATTCGATAGTTATACTATTATTTCGTTTTACGATAGTACAAATAAAACATTCTTCAAATGTGGTCTGATGTGCCAGGGCCTTATAAACCCAAATAATCACCATATGAGAGACAAATTAAATTTATCTCCCACATTATAATTATTCTTAGTTTTATATCGTTATTTCACTTTAGTAAAAAACTCATCTAAAAATATATTTACCTTAAGATAAAATAGAACTTCAATTGCTCTCCCATACGGTGTTAACTTAATTAAAAAAATTAAATACTTCAAAATTTAATTATATTTTACCAAATTTTACAAAACTTGTTTATTTTAAAAAATAGTTTCAAAATACTCTCCAATTGAGTAATTGGTAATTCCACCTACTCAATGAAAAATAAATAATTATCTTTTGGAGAAAAACAAATGAAAAAAAACTTACTTGCATCATTAATTGCTGCAACCTCAATCTTTGCTGTTAATAATGCATTAGCTGCAGATGGTACTATCGACTTTACCGGTGAAATCATTGACCAAGCATGTGAATTAGCTGCGGGCTCTGACGCATTAAAAGTAAACTTAGGCCAAGTATCTAAAAAGGCATTACCAACTGCAGGAAGTACTGCTGCTGCAACTAAATTTACTATTAAATTAATTAACTGCCCAGCTACAGTGACAACGGCTTCAGTTAAATTCGATGCTGACTCTTATATTGGTGACGATGAAGTTATTAAATTAAAAGAAGAAACCGGAGTTGCAACAGGTGTAGGCATTCAAATTACTGACGATACTAATAAAGTCGTTCCACTATTTACCGCATCTAAAGCATACCCATTGAAAGAAAATGTAGAAAATAATTTAGATTTCAGAGCGCGTTATATTGCCAAAACTGACTCTGTAACACCGGGTCCAGCGAACGGTACGGCAACTTTCACAATCAATTATAACTAAGTAACAAATAAGGTTTAAATGGAATTGAACCTTATCTAATAACATTCAATGGTGGTATTATGAGATCTATTATCTATATTTTTATTTCTTTATTTCTGCTAATAAATACTGCAAATGCAGGCGTTATTATTGGTGGAACTCGTGTTATTTATAATGAGGGAAACAAAGATGTTAGTATCAGTGTAGAAAACCCAGATAAGATCCCTTATTTAATTCAATCCTGGATAGATAATATAGATGAAAAAAAACAGTCAGATTTCACTATAACACCACCATTATTTAGGCTTAATGCTGAAAAAACAAATGCACTTAGAATATTTTTAACCGAAAATAAACTACCGAATGATAGAGAATCATTATTCTGGCTAAATATAAAAACGATCCCAGCAACAGAAAGAACAGAAAATTCATTACAAATTGCCTTTAAAACACAGATGAAACTCATTTATCGTCCTAAAGCTTTAAAGGATGTCAATTTTATTGAAGAGCAAAAAAAATTAGTATGGTCTAAATCTGGGAATAAAATTACAGTTAATAACCCAACACCTTATTTTATGAATTTTCAGAGCATCAGCTTTAACGGAACAAAAGCTAATGATGTTTCTTATGCTGCACCTTTCTCAAACGCAACTTTCGAGATTAATAACTCAAATACCAATGGAACAATTAAATGGGAAGTTATTAATGATTATGGCGCCGCACCAGAAGCACTCGAAACGAAAATATAAAACTATAAAATAAGTTGGGCTTTATCATGAAAATAAATAAAATATCTCTAGGCCTACTATTATATTTAGGCTATACCGCATCGTTATATGCTGAAGAAAAAACAGAAAACAATGTCTACTTTGATCCCGATTTCTTAGAGTTGCCGAATAAAGACTCAGTTGATTTATCACAATTTGAGAATAACGAACAATTAGCTGGTGACTACTATGTTGATATTTATGTCAATACTAATTTAATTGGTGCTAAAAATCTTAAATTCGAAAAAAATAGCCAGAACCAATTAATTCCGTGTTTATCACTTGCTGACATTAAAGAATTTGGTATCAAAACAGCGGAATACCCTGAATTGCAAACAGCAGGAAGTCACTGTGTCAATCTTGCCGCGATCCCTGATGCCACCAGTAACTTTGAGTTTGATTCTCAACGTTTATATTTAAGTATTCCTCAAATCGCATTAGACAGAAACCCAAGGGGTTACGTTGACCTAGCTAATATTGATAATGGGATCAATGCACTGTTATTAAATTATAGCTATAACGGGTCGAAAAATTATGATCGTAAAAAAAATGGCTCAGATAATACATCCCATTATGTGAATTTAAGACCCGGTTTAAATATTGGAGCTTGGCGGTTACGGAATTACACCACATGGTCAAGCAATACTGACCAATCTGGTAAATGGGACACCATTTATACCTATGCATCACGTGGCATAAATAGTATCAAAAGTCAGTTAACCTTGGGGGATAGTGTCTCACCTTCGATGGTTTTTGATAGCGTGCCATTTCGCGGAGCTCAGCTTGCGACAGATGATGATATGTCCCCTGAAAGTTTGCGCGGCTATGCACCCGTTGTACGCGGGATAGCGCGTAGCAATGCACAAGTAACGATCCGCCAAAATGGCTACATTATCTACCAAACTGAAGTGGCAGCGGGCCCTTTTGAAATCACAGACTTATACCCAACAGGGGGAAGTGGAGATTTACATGTCACCATCAAAGAATCCAATGGGAGCGAGCAATATCAAATCGTTCCTTTTGCTTCATTACCCGTATTACAGCGTGAGGGGTATTTTTCTTATAGCGTAACAGGCGGGGAATACCGCGCTTATGACAGTAGCATTGATAAAACTAAATTTGGTCAGTTTACCTTAATCTATGGTTTGCCTTACGGTATCACTGCTTATGGTGGTAGCCAAGTCAGTGAGCACTACCAATCTTATTCTATTGGTACGGGTCAAAACCTTGGACGGTTTGGTGCATTATCTATTGATGTTACTCATGCAAATTCAACGCTAAGTAATGATGTTACGGAAAAAGGTCAGTCATACCGTTTTCGCTATAACAAAAATATCAACGACATTGGTACTAATATTGCTTTGGCAGGTTACCGTTATTCCACTAAAGGGTTCTACAGTTTAGCGGAAGTCTTTGATGGCTATAGAAATACGAATTATGTTCCTGAGATTGAGCGCCGCCGTAATCGCGGTGAGATCACTCTCAGTCAAAATTTAGGAGATAGCTTTGGTTCAATTTCAGTCGGTTATATCAATGAGGACTACTGGAATAGTGACCGCAAAACACAATCTGCCACCGTGGGTTACAACAATAGTTGGCAAGGCATCAGTTATAGCTTGAATTATACCTATAACAAAAATACCAATAGTTACTCCTATAGCTCCGGAAGCCGCACGAAAAGTGAAGATAATCATCAACTTGCTTTCTCTGTCAGTGTACCGTTTAGCGTGTTTGATAATACTTTCTACTACAACTTTAACAGTAACAGCAGCAGTAATGGTCCAAGCACAGGCAGTATCGGGCTTTCCGCCTCTCAGCTCAATAACCGCTTAAATTGGAGTATGCAACAAGGCTTTACCACTCGAGAACAAGGCACTAGCGGTAATATGAATGCCTCTTATAAAGGGCAATATGGTGAAGTTTCAGGCGGAACTGGCTATAGCAAAGACAACTATAACCTCTATTACGGGGTTAATGGTAGCTTAGTGGCTCACTCTGGCGGACTAGTTCTTGGCCAGCAATTAGGCGAAACCGCGGCTATTGTAGAAATCCCTGACGCGGGTGATGTTCCTATTTTAAACCAAGCTGGGGTGGTAACAAACAACCAAGGTTATGCGCTCGTACCTTATGTCACTGCTTATCGCAAAAATGTGATTGATATCGATACCTCAGGACTACCTGAAAATACCGAAATGGAATTAACCAGCCAAAGTGTTGCTCCAAGTCGTGGTGCACTGGTGAAAGCCAATTTTGCAGCGAATGTCGGGTACCGTGCCATCATGATATTAAGTTTTGCTGATGGTAAACCCGTGCCTTTCGGTGCTCAGGCCATATTTAAAGATAATCCACAGCTAAATAATATAGTAGGCAATGATGGTGAAATTTATTTATCTGGCTTAGCTGAAAACGGCAGTTTTATTATTCAATACAACGATAAACAGCAATGCCAAGTAAATTATAACTTAGCGGGTATATCGAATTATATGGGGTTATATAAAACAGCAGCGGTTTGCCGATAATAAGGAATAAATAATGAAACATTTTATTTATAAATCAATATTGGCTGTGAGTTGTATATATTTATACTCAGGATATGCTAATGCAGCTTGTACCTTAAATCCAAATTTAAATAATAAACTAGCTAACGTACCGGCTGCAGTATATAACGTTCAATATGATGATAACACACCTAGAGATTTAGGTTCTCTCAGCGCTAGTTTTTCATCAACATCTCAGTGGGTAGCTAGTGATTCGAGCTCTTGTGCTACTTCATACTTAACAGGTAGTTTTATAAATAGCTGGTCACCAAATGCCAATAAAGTTGCCCTGTCTAATATTTCTGGTATTGGTATTTCTGTTACAACTGCAGGCATTGGAGCATTTAATGCATCATGGGATAAAAATAACGCAAATTATAATATATTAACAACGAATTGGAGTATCACAGTAAAAAAACTCGGTTCGGTAACACAAGGTGGCACATTAAGAGCCGGAAATGTTGCAAGGCTAACCGTAACTTACCGTGCACCAACAAATGTGACTTGGACTCTAACAACTTTAAATATGCCTACCAATGCTATTCGTATCAATGTACTTAGCTGTTCATTAAAGAATAATCAGTCAACCTACAATATTGATATGCAAGATTGGTATGATACACAATTTCCCAATATAGGCTCGACCAGCACACCGATTGATATTCCAATTACATTAACTTGTGCAGCTGGCACCAATATTAAAGCAACAGTGACAAGCTCTAAATATGAAGATACAGCTACCGGAAAATTAGGTTTAACTGGTACTAATAGTGCTACAGGAATTGCCGTTCAGTTACTGGATAAAAATAATAATCCGATCAAGTTGAACACGTTAAATAGCCTGCAAAATAATGTGCCGGCTGGTGATTATATGTTTAATTGGAAAGCTCGCTATATAAAAACGGCAGATAATATCACGCCGGGTACAGCGAATGCCTCCGCTACTGTAAATATCCGCTATGAGTAGGAATAAAAAATGAAAATAATACCTAAAAATTTACTTTTACTTAGTAGCTTAATATTCAGTGGGAATTTATTCGCTGCTAGCACTGTCACGTTAAATTTCACCGGTAATATTAGAGCGGCAACTTGTAATATTACTGGTGGTAATAATATTGATATTGACCTGAAAAGTATTTCAGCTGATGTATTTCGCAATGCGAGCTCGGGTTCTAACTGGAATACATTTAATATTAGTCTCAATAATTGTTCATCTTTTATTAATCAAGTAAAGCTGACATTTACAGGGACGGCGGATACCGCGGATGTAGCAAGTTTATACAAAAATCAAGGCACAGCTAAAAACCTAGCCGTACAACTACAAAATGGTAATGGAACAACTGCATTAGGTAACCAAAAAGTATTACAAGTTCCGACAAATGGGCAAGC
Organism: Providencia sp. PROV269; assembly: GCF_028477785.1. Lineage (NCBI taxonomy): Bacteria > Pseudomonadati > Pseudomonadota > Gammaproteobacteria > Enterobacterales > Morganellaceae > Providencia > Providencia sp. PROV269. The sequence continues at coordinate 11,101 of NZ_JAMPLV010000009.1, forward strand.
GAATATTAATATTCCATTACGTACACGTGCCTTTAGCTCATTAGGTAATGCCACACCAGGAACCATTTCCGCCAATATTACGGCAACAATTACCTATTTATAAAAGAGAAAATAATATGAGACATTTTATCCTATTACTATCACTAATGAGCTGTTCTTTAACTGCATTTGGGCTAACTGCAAATATTAAAGTACATGGTGTCGTTATTGCTGCTCCTTGTGAAGTCGAAAAAAATAATTATTTAATTGATTTGAAAAAAATTAATATTTGGAATATCAAAGATACGCAGAAATCTCCGTGGGTTAATTTTTCCGTGAAGCTAAAAAATTGCCCTGTCGGTACCACTATAGCTGTAATGAAAATATCTGGCACTCCGGATGCAACAGTCACGGAACATTTTATTAATAATGGTACGGCGAAAAATGTGGCATTAAATTTAGCCAATACTACCAATAAAACAACAATAAAAAATGGTGATACGATTACTGCGAATGTTAATACACAAACACGAAATGTTGAAATTCCATTATCGGCAAGAGTATCCGGTTATGGCAATGGAATGATTGCAGGTTCTTTTAAAAGCCACTTAGAATTCACATTTACTTATCAATAATCAAATATAATTTCTTATTATAATCACACACACCTTAATAGGAGATAATGATATGCCTAGCCACTACCCTATCTCAAAAATAATTGGCAATAAAATCACTTATTATCGAAAAATGAAAGGAATGACATTAGAGAATTTATCTAAAGTAGTAGGAGTGAGTGAACAACAGCAATCACGCTATGAGCGTGGTATTAATCGAATTAATATTGATAGGCTTTATCATTACTCTAAGATATTTGAAATTGATATTATAGATTTTTTTATTTTCAATTCTAGGGAGATCAATGAGATTGAGCATGCAAAAGAAAAATATTTAAATAAAAAAGTAAATTTTAAGGATTTTTTATGACTAAAAAGAAAATATTACTGATAATAATAGGTTCAGTTTTTGCTTATTCTGCGTATACACAAGCGGCCTGTATTCAAAACCCGAACTTACGAAATGTTGTGGTTAATGTACCTACGAAAACCTATTCATTACAATATGACGATACAGGAGCACGAGACCTCGATACTATTCGAGTCAATTTTAAAGGCTCACAAGTCAATACATTTTCAGGCCCAAAAAGTAATGGCCAATGCGGTGATGCCTATTTACATGCTGATTATGTGAATGGTTGGGTACCAAACGGTAATAAAATTGCAGCCAGTAATATACCGGGCATCAGCATTCAAGTAAAAGCAACGGAAATTGGTTTCTTGAACACACGTTATGGACCACCAACATTAGCTAACCCAGCTGCTTGGGGTATTCCTAACCCATATTGGACTATTACTATCAAAAAAACAGGACAAGTCACACAGGGCGGAAATTTAAAGGCAGGGCATGTGGGAAGACTAACACAGCGTAACCCTGCACCACATAACAGTACGTGGAATTTAACATCGTTGAATATTCCAGCAGGTGCAATCAAAATTAATGTATTAAAGTGTTCGACAAAAGCGAATAGTTATACGGTTAATTTGGGAACTTGGTACGATACTCAATTTAAAGCAATTGGTACGACTAGCAATAGTGTCAATATACCCATTACATTAAGCTGTGCTGCTGGCACTAATCTAAAAGTGACAGTGACAAGTAGTGCTGGGTATGTTGATACTAATACAGGGAAAATTAAACTGTCAGGACAAGGGCAAGCGACCGGAATCGCCATTCAATTATTAGATAGAAACAGCAACCCAATAAAGCTTAATTCAAAGTTTACTTTGCAAAATAATGTTGCAGGTGGCGACTATATTTTTAATTGGAAAGCTCGATATATTAAAACTGCTAATAATATAACCGCAGGAGCCGCAAATTCAACAGCGTCAGTTAATATAAGATATGAATAAATAACACTCAACATCAATCATAAAAAGAGGTTAATTTACCTACAATTTGATTTTTATTGCTAACATCGAAAAATATCATCGAACAATTGATAAATAGCAAATTTACTATTTAATAAAAATGGTTAATATAGATATATAATCTTTACATAGTGTCTAGTTAGCAATAAAAAATATAATTTTAGGAGTCTATATGTCTTATTCAACATCTCACCTAATTGGTAAAAAAATACTTTTTTATCGAAAAACGAATGGGCTTTCAATTAATGAACTATCAGAGGTTATTGGCATCAGCCCACAACAGCAATCACGATATGAAAGAGGTATAAATAGAATAACGTTAGATAGACTGTTCCAGTATGCAACATATTTTGAGATTGATATTCAATCATTTTTTCAATCTATTGATATTTAATAAATTAAGTAATAATACATAACACTAGAAAAACAAATTACATTAATAATATTTAATTATATTCACATTACAATATTAAATAAGTTAGAGAGAACATTATGAAACGAAAAATATCTAAATCTGTCGGTTTAAAAATAAGGTCATTAAGAGAAAGTCACGGAATGAGTGGTAAAGAATTAAGCATGTTATTAGGTATTAGCCAACAACATCAATCACGCTATGAAAATGGTGAGGTTAATATTCATGTCGATACCATTTACCAATTGGCACAAATATTTAATGTTTCACCAACCTATTTCTTTACTACAGCCGTCACAGAGATTAATAGTACAGAGCTCCCTATTAGCAAAAAGAATTATTTCTCGGCTGAAGCTCTGGTATTTTAACTTCTAAAGATGAGCATTATATTATGCTAGTAAATTAAATCTCGGTGCTATTTCTATTTATAGTATAGCACCGACTTATTGTTCTTTTTTAGATTCATCCACCAACCAATTATGAAATATCGCCATCGCCGGTGTCATAGCTCTCGATTTTAAACGACTTAGCCAATATCCACCTAAAGTCACAGAGATATTAAAAGGTTGAACTAATGTTCCAGCACTTAATTCATGGTTGAACATGCAACTTGGCACCAACGCTACACCGTCGGTTAATAGCGCGGCTTCAACCATCAAACGCGATGAATCAAATACAGGCCCTTTGACGCGCCATGGTTCCACTTCTGCGGCTAAAAACCATTTCTCCCATTCGTCTTTACGATATGAACGCATTAACTGGTGAGATTTTAAATCTAATGGATATTTCAGCTGATTCGCAACTTTCTCTGAACAAAGCACAGTATGCGCAGTAGAAAATAGTGGTGTATTTTCTACTAGTGGCCATAATCCTTCACCAAAACGAATAGCAAAATCAACGCCTTCAGCAGCTAAATTTACTACATTGTTATGGGTCATAATGCGTAAATCAATATAGGGATATCGTTCAGAGAATTGCGTTAACCTTGGTAATAACCAACCCACCGCAAATGTACCGACCACTGAAATACTTAAAGCTTCTCTATAATGGCCATCCTCAAATTGCAGTAATAGTGACTCTATTTGGTCAAAAGAGCGGCTCAATACGGGCAGCAAGGCAAAGCCTTCTTCGGTTAATGCCAACCCTCTAGGTAAGCGAATGAACAGTTCTAGTCCCAATTGCTCCTCTAACAGCCTAACTTGTTGACTGACAGCGGCCTGAGTGACATTCAATTCTATTCCGGCTCGTGTAAAGCTTAAATGCCGTGCGGAAGCTTCAAATGCCCTAAGTGCATTGAGGGGTAGCCGATGACGATAATTTTCTGCCATAAGATTTTCTTTTACCTCATCGAATTTTATATCGTTTTAAATAATGCTTGAAAGCATGCATACTATTTTTTAACCACGGACTACCCGCTGAAAACCGTATATTAAAGCACTTTACACTTGCTATGAAGTGCTTTCCTGTTCCTGTCAGCAATAACTTAAACTTGTACTTATTGGAATAACTCTATGAAAAATCTTTTTCGTCAGGGGCGAATTTTTGTCGCTCTCAGTGTGGCATTAACGACACTATCCACCCATGCATTCACACAAAAAGATGTCGATAATATAATTAAACCTCTAATGGAACAAAAGCAGATCCCCGGAATGTCTGTAGCCATTTCTGTTGATGGAAAACACTATATTTATCACTATGGTGTGCAGTCTAAGCAAAGTTCAGTCCCTGTCAGTGATGAGACTTTATTTGAGATTGGCTCTTTATCTAAAACCTTTACTGCTACACTCGCAGCCTATGCACAAAACCAAGGAAAACTCGATTTTTCGCAAAAGGTAAGCCACTATCTTCCTGAATTAAAAGGGTCTGCTTTCGACCAAGTGACAGTAATGAACTTGGCTACACACACTTCGGGTTTATCGTTATTTGTGCCTGATAGTATTACGAATTCAGCGGAATTAATCCGTTATTACCAGCAGTGGAAACCGACCAAAGCCATTGGGCAATATCGCTCTTATTCAAATCTTGGTGTGGGATTACTCGGTATCGTTACAGCAAAACAACTCAAAATGCCATTTGAACAAGCGATGGAAAAATTGATGTTGCCTGCACTTGGATTAAAACATACTTATATTCATGTGCCTAAAAACCAACAGAAAAATTATGCCCAAGGTTATAATAAGAACGATCAACCCGTTCGTGTGACACCACAAATTTTAGATGCTGAATCTTATGGTTTAAAATCTAATGCTAAAGATCTAATTCGCTTCTTAGATATTAATATGCAAACGAAGAAAGTAGCAAAACCGTGGCAGGAAGCCGTAGAGAACACACATACGGGGTTCTACATGACCGATTCATTTATGCAAGATATGATGTGGGAAAGCTATTCATGGCCAGTATCTCTTGCTCAATTACAGCAAGGTAATCGAGATGAAATGGCGCTCACACCGCAAAAAGTTGAAGCTATCCATCCTGTAATGCCACCTGAAACTCAGGCTTTTTACAATAAAACAGGTTCAACCAATGGTTTTGCAGCCTATGCGGCATTTATTCCTGAAGACCGAATCGCGGTGGTGATTTTGTCCAACAAATGGTATCCAATCCCTGACCGCATTACCGCGACTTATCAATTAATTGAAAAAATTAATGAATAGATTTCTGACTAAGATAAGATGCTCTAAATAGTTC
>NZ_JAMPLV010000010.1:0-73326 GCF_028477785.1 Providencia sp. PROV269
GTTCTGTCGCTAGGCGTCGAAATGAAGACAGCGCGGGGAGCATACACTAAGTATGTGACCCGTGTGGCTGAATGAAGACAACAACGCGACAGGACGAAATATGAAGAGCATTTAGATGACGCGGGAAAACTGCCGCTGCCTCATCTGATTACGCAAATACACATCAAAACACATGCAAATATTACGAATAAGTAAACGTCCTTGTGGTGTCACTTTAATACCTTTATCTGTTATTTCAACCAGCCCATCTTCAGCCATTGGTTTCAGCAGTTCTAAATCTTCCTTAAAGTAAGATTTAAAATCTATCGGATATAACTCTTCGATTTGCGCGAAACTCAATTGGAAGTTACAGATTAAGGTTTTGATGACATCGCGGCGTAGACAATCATCATCAGTTAAAGCTAGTCCACGCCACAGCGCGTGACCTTGCTCTTCAACTTGCGCATAATAGGTTTTCAAATCTTTCTGATTTTGTGCGTAGTTATCACCTAACATACTGATCGCAGAAACTCCTAACCCCAGTAAATCACAATCTCCTTGGGTGGTGTAACCTTGAAAATTACGGTGCAGAATGCCTTCCCGTTGTGCCACGGCAAGTTCATCCTCAGGGCGTGCAAAGTGATCCATACCAATAAATTGATAACCATCTCTGGTGAGAGTCACAATTGTGTCTTGCAGAATATCGAGTTTTTGCTCCGCACTTGGTAAATCAGCGTCTTTAATTTTACGCTGCGCAGCAAATAAATTAGGTAAGTGCGCATAATTGAACACACTTAAACGATCTGGTGATAATTCAGCCACTTTCTTTAGGGTAAATGCAAAGCTTTCAGGTGTTTGTTTAGGTAAACCATAAATCAAATCAATACTTGTCGAGGTAAACCCCATCTCTTTGGCCCGTTTAATTAGGGCAAAAATAAAATCTTCGTCCTGTTCTCGGTTAACCAGTACCTGAACTTCTTTATTAAAATCTTGCACGCCCATGCTTAGGCGATTAAACCCTTCATGGCGTAAGTGGTCTATCATATCCAGTTCAATTTCACGCGGGTCGACTTCAATCGACATTTCCACATCATCCGCAAAATTAAAGTGTTTTTTCAATAAACCAACCAAATGGCTGACTTGAACTTTATCGAGATAAGTTGGAGTACCACCGCCCCAATGCATTTGCGTCACGATACGGTTTTTTAATAACGCTGCGCGCTGAATAATTTCTTTTTCAATTACTTGAAGATATTCATCGGCTTTATGTTTTTGGCGTGTCACTAATTTATTACAGCCACAGAAATAACAAAGTTTATGGCAAAAAGGAATATGAACATAGAGCGATAAGGGGCGATCAGGATAACGCTGCGTTGCTTGAACAAACGCATTCTCATCGTACTCTTGATTAAATTCCAAGGCGGTGGGGTACGAAGTATAACGTGGCCCTGAATAATTGTATTTTTGAATGAGAGAAAGATCCCAAACAATATTTTGCTCTGACATAACATTCCTCAATTGACCAAAAGCTCAAACTATAACGATGACTTCACTCTATTTAATTTGTTATTCGATGAGAGTGAAAATTTTATAACCTGCATAAGCATTATAGACTCTAAATATTTCGAGTTGCAGCTAGGCGACAAGTGAATGAGTCGCTAGGAGTATACATAAGTATATGACTAGTGCGAATGAACATAGTCAACAACGCTGCAGCTTTAAAATATGACGAGTATAAATATGTTAGAGAAAAGAGACTTGATGCAACATCAAAGAAAAGTGAGTTAGCAGAAAAAATAGCCAAATCCCCCGCTAGCGCGAGGGATCTTTTAAACGAAATTATTTACTTTTTAAGATGCGCATAATGTCATCAAGTTTTTCTTCGTCTTCTTCCTCTTCTTCTTCGCTATATTCAATACCGAGAATATTCATCAGCTCATCGATACGGTCTAAACAAGTATCAACATATTCTTGTTCTTGCGCCGTGATGGTTTCGCCATCTTCTAGGCGTGCCAAAATGCTATCTAAACGGTCATCGCTTTCCAGCATTTCCAGCTCTTTTTCTGGTGTCAGTTTTTCTTTAACAGCTGGCTGTTTTTTCTCAACCGCAGGTTTCGTGACCTGTTTTTCATCCACAATTAAAGGCACTGGTTTTTTGCTGCCTAAACGTGGGTCGGTTGAAGCGTTTTGCCCACCATTTTGCTTATTAGAAGCCTGTTCTACATAACGACTGCCAGACTTATGACCGCGATGTTTTTTCTCACGCTTACGCTCACGGCCTTCCGCATTTATCTCTTCTTTAGTTTTACGGTATTTTTTCTTTGGCTTCGCAGCCGTTTTTTTTGGTGCATTCATGGTCTGATACCTTGATAAAGTCAGTTTCTGCTGCGAAATCTAGCAGGATCCCATAAAGGGGGAAAGCACTAGTTTGCAATTTCAGCGAATTTTTTATTCCACCCTGCCTTCGCAACAGTACTTTAATGATTATACCTTAAATAATTTTTGTTGCATGCAAGCAACAAAAAGGAAGAGCCATATGAGGGGGTATTAATCTTCTAAATAGCTTTACCTACAGAAAATGATCACTTAGCCAATACTCTAAATAATTCAAGTTGTGGCTAGGCGTCAATCGAGGTTATCTCGGGGAGCATACATAAGTATGTGACCCGAGTAGCCGAGAGAAGACAGCAACGCCACAGCTTGAAGTATGACGAAGATTAATGCGCTAAATAGTTTGAGCTGTAGCAAGGCGGCAAGAATTGCTAATCCCTAGGAGCATACAAAAGTATGTGACTAGGGTTAGCAAACGCAGCCAACACCGCTACAGTTCAAAATATGAAGCACATTTTAGGCATCGACTAGGATCATTTTTAGCAAGAACATCGCCGCGACTAAAATCACACACAAACCCAGATCACGCCAGCGACCAGTACCAATTTTCATTGCACAGTAAGCAATAAAGCCCAACGCAATACCTTCAGTAATCGAGAAACTAAATGGCATCATCACTGCAGTAATAAATGCGGGTACAGACTCAGTTAAGTCATCCCATTTCACGCGAGTTAGGCTTGATGTCATCAGCACGCCCACGTAAATCAAGGCTCCCGCAGTTGCATAAGCAGGTACCATACCTGCAAGAGGTGAGATAAACATAGTCAATAGGAATAAAACACCAACGACGATCGCGGTTAAACCTGTACGCCCACCAACAGAAACACCTGAAGAACTTTCAATATATGCAGTGACTGAAGATGTTCCCATCGCTGAACCTGCGACAGAACTCAAGCTGTCTACATATAAAGCTTGTTTCATTCGAGGGAAAGTCCCGCGTTCATTGGTGATACCCGCTTTGTCAGTCACCCCAATCATGGTACCTGATGAGTCAAACAAATTGACTAGCATAAAGGCAAAAATCACACCGGATAACGCTAAATCTAAAGAACCAGAGAAATCAACCTGCCCCACGACACTCGTGATACTTGGCGGCATTGAGAATATCCCAGAATATTTTACATCTCCCAGAGCCAGACCAATCAAAGTGGTCACCGCAATAGAAACTAATACCGCGGCATGAATATTACGTGCCGCTAAGATGGCAATAATAAAGAACCCGAGAGCTCCCAGCCAAACATTATGGTGAGTCAAGTTACCGATAGAAACTAACGTGTCCGGGTTAGCCACAATAATGCCGGAGTTTTTCAGCCCCATCATCGCAATAAATAGGCCGATACCACTGGTGATCCCGACGCGAAGACTCAAAGGAATGTTAGCGATAATCCAATAACGTATGCGGAATAGTGTCAGAATAAATAAGCCGACAGCCCCCCAAAATACGGCGCCCATAGCAACTTCCCATGAATACCCCATCGCCCCTACAACAACAAAAGCAAAAAAGGCATTCAAGCCCATCGCGGGTGCAACAGCAATCGGTAAATTTGCCAGTAGCCCCATTAAAATGCTACCAATTGCCGCAATTAAACAGGTGGTCACAAACACGGCTTTGATGTCCATGCCTGCAACTGAGAGTATTTGAGGGTTAACAAAGACGATATATACCATCGTCAGGAAGGTGGTGAAGCCTGCAACAACTTCTGTCCGTGCTGTCGTGCCGTGCTCTTGCAATTTAAAAACACGCTGAAACAAGCCCTGCGGTTGTGCCGAGCTAGAAGATTGATTACTCATTAGATATTGCGCCCAAAAAAAGTTTTTTTCGCCCTATACTACAATTAAAAACCACAAAAGAAAACGATTGCGTAAACTGCAAGGAGCCAAAATGTCCTAACTAACTGATACGCCAAGATGAAATAATAAAAATAACCCAAAATAGTGGAGTGAAAAAATGGTGGGTATTTCACCACCACTTTTGATTTAGGAAAGTGCTAACAATTTTTGTCGACGCCAAAACAATAAACGATGTTTCGCAGCCAGTTTTTGGGGTTGATGCTGTGCACTGAGCTTTTTCGCCACTCTATTCGCAATAATTTCTACCGCAAAGCACATCACAAAATAAATAAATGCAACGAATAAGAAAACTTCGAGAGGATAAACCATTTCACGGTTGTTCACTTGGGTTGCTAAGAAAGAAAGCTCCGCAACACCAACAACATAGGCTAATGAGGTGTCTTTAATTAATGCTACCCACTGGTTAATAAATGACGGTACCATCATGCGTAAGGCTTGTGGTAACACGATATTCCATAATACCTGCCAGCGGCTAAACCCCAAGGATAAACCTGCCTGCCACTGCCCTGCCCCTATTGCTAAAATGCCCGCTTTCACAGCATGAGCCAAATATGCGGAGGTAATCAATGCCAATGCGCATACTACCGTTGCAATACCCGGAATTTCCATACCCAATAAGATTGGCAACAGGAAATAGGTCCAAAAAATCAACATAATGACGGGAATTGCACGAAAAAAGCCTAAAACTGCGGCGAACAGGTTAACCCAGAAGCCTCGTAGCATGGCTAAGGCTATTCCGCCCAATGTCCCTAATACAATGGAGGCCGCACCGGCAAGTAAGCTAATGACTAGCGTCAGCGCTGCGCCTTCAAGTGGTCCATCAGGGAAAGTACCGAATAATAAATATTGCCAGTTCTGCTCAATAACTGAAAAATCCATTTTATACCCCCTGAGCCAAATTACGCTGCTGGCGCCACTGGCCCCACCCCTCCATTACTGCAATAATAGCAATGTACAATACTGTCGCTACCCCAAAGGCAGTAAAGGTTTGCAGTGTCTGGCTATCAACCTGACGAGAGACATAAGACAGTTCTGCGACACCGATGGCCATCGTTAACGATGAGTTTTTCACCACATTCATATATTGGCCCAGTAGCGGAGGCATGGCGATTTTAACGGCTTGCGGTAATACCACTAATTTCATGGCCTGCCATGACGTTAATCCTAAAGCAAACGCGGCATATTTTTGCCCTTGGCGAACACCACGGATCCCAGCGCGAATTTCTTCGGCAATAAAAGGGACGGTATACAAGGTCAAACCAATAAAACCCGCTAAGAATTCAAATGACGGCCAACCCACGGTTATTCCAAATAAATGGATTTCATGGGGAGTATTTAGCCATTCCATTGCAGCAGAGGGTAAAATTTCACCGGAAGCAAAGTACCAAAAGAATAACTGCACCAACAAAGGCGTATTTCTAAAAATAGAAATGTAGATACTCACGGCCCAACGCACAGGAGCAATTTGACTATCCTTTGCTGATGCAACTATAAAACCCAATGCAGTGGCTGCAACAATGGTACAAATCGAGATCCAAACGGTGATCAAAAAACCGTAGCCAAACCATTCTAGATACTCGGGGGCCAATAAATGGGCAGACCAAAAATCACCACTCAAAAATTTTTCAAACATTGTTCACGACCTATTGCCTTCACAGCCTGTGATTAAAAACGCATCCCTTATAACCAAGAACCCCGCACAGAGTGCAGGGCTTCATATCACTGAATATTTACCGCTACCCGTTAAGACTGAGGTTGTTGCTCACTCAGTGGCGCAAATTTAAAGTCCCCGCGTGGCTGTGCAGCTTTAGTATCTGGGCCAAACCAACGGTTATAAATTACCTCGGCTTTACCGTCTTTCTCCAGTTTCAACAATGTTTCGTTGACGTTTTCAACCAAACGGGTTTCACCTTTGCTTGCTGCCAATGCTTGGTATTCTTTCGTCAGGCTAAATGGGGAAATCTCAAAATCTGCTTTCACTTTTTCAGGTAAATTACCTAATAAACCAACCAGTTTCGCATCATCTTGTGTGATAGCTTGGACGTTGCCATTACGCAGTGCAGCGAATGCTTGCGGGGTATCGTCATAAGAAATCACCTTTGTATCAGGGAAGCGTTCACGTAAAGTCACTTCCTGTACAGTGCCTTTATCTGCACCAATACGTAATGGTTTGATATCGTCAGGCGTTTTTAATACGCCTTTACGGGCAATAAATTTTTGGCCTGTCGCAAAATCAGGGATAGAAAAATCAACTTGTTTTGCGCGTTCATCTGTAATGGTGAAATTAGCGCCAATCAGATCAACTTTGCCCGAAGTCAGAAGTGGGATACGGTTTGCTGGGTTAGTGGGACGAAGCTCAAGTTTTACCCCTAAGCTATCTGCAATTTCTTGTGCGATATCCACATCATAGCCCGCTAATTTTTTAGTTTGTGGGTCAATAAAGCCAAATGGTGGATTGCTATCAAACACAGAAATGCGGATCACACCCGCTTGTTTGATATCATCTAATTTATCTGCGCTAGCGACATTCGCTGTCAGCGCTAAACCTGTAAGTAAAACAGTCGTTAGAATACGAGCTTTCATTGAACACCCCTGACGGTAAATTTTTGTAAATCGACCATCACACGCTATCAACTATTACTTAGCACTTGAAATAATATTAAATAATATATTTATAACCAAATGGAATATTAACGGAGACAAAAAAAAGCCACCTTGATAACAAGGTGCCCCAGACATGGTTAAACCATCAATAGACTCTTATCGAGCAAGAAGAAAGTCGGTAGAAGAGATTGAGACAAATGATTGGAGTTGTAGCTTAATACTCTAAATAGTTCGTGTTGTGGCTAGGCGGCAAGCAAGGATATATCGGGGAGCATACATCAGTATGTGACCCGAGTAGCCGAGCGAAGCCAACACCGCCACAGCACGAAATATGACGAGTATTCGAGTAATTATTTATTCGTTAACATCTTCTCAAGACTATCCCCACCCACATGACGGAAATCCTGCCCCTTCACATAGTAGAAAATAAACTCACAGATGTTTTGGCAACGGTCACCGATGCGCTCAATTGAACGAGCACAAAATAGTGCTGTTAATACACTTGGGATCGTTCGTGGGTCTTCCATCATGTAGGTCATCAATTGACGTACGATGCCCTCATACTCTTGGTCAACTTTCTCATCTTCACGGTAGATACGAATCGCTTCTTCAAGATCCATTCGAGCGAACGCATCTAATACATCATGTAGCATTTGTACTGTATGACGGCCTAATGATTCCAAACTCACTAACAAGGGCTGGTGTTGATGAGAAAATTTTTCCAATGCGGTTTGACAGATTTTGTCCGCAACATCACCGATTCTTTCCAGCTCAGCAATCGTTTTTGAAATCGCCATAATCAGGCGCAAATCACTCGCCGTTGGTTGGCGTTTCGCGATGATTTTAACGCATTCTTCATCAATGGCCACTTCCATCATATTGACTTTATGGTCATTTTCGATAACTTCACGTGCTAGGGCTTCATCCTGATTATGCATGGCCGTAATGGCTTTGGTAAGCTGCTCTTCGACCAGTCCTCCCATCGTCATTAATTCAGTATGGATATGTTCCAGTTCAGCATTGAACTGCCCCGATATATGTTTGTTGTGATTCAGCGTATCCATCGTCGGCTCCATATCAACCGTAGCGGCCAGTAATATAATCTTCAGTTTGCTTCATTTCTGGGGTAGTAAACATTTTGTCAGTATGGTTAAACTCGACTAACTCCCCTAAATACATGAAAGCCGTATAGTCAGAACAGCGTGCTGCTTGTTGCATATTGTGGGTAACAATCACCACGGTGTATTCTGATTTTAATTCACTAATCAGTTCTTCAATTCGACCAGTTGAAATAGGGTCTAGAGCGGAACAGGGTTCATCTAGCAATAAAACCTCAGGGCGAATAGCAATACCACGAGCAATACAGAGACGCTGTTGCTGGCCACCCGACAAGCTATAACCACTTTGGTGTAACTTATCTTTGGTTTCATTCCATAATGCCGCCTTTGTTAACGCCCACTGCACGCGCTCATCCATTTCCACACGGGATAACTTCTCAAATAAACGCACACCAAATGCAATGTTGTCATAAATAGACATCGGGAATGGTGTTGGTTTTTGGAAAACCATTCCGACTTTTGCGCGCAATAACGCAATATCTTGTTTATCAGTCAGGATGTTTTGGCCATCCAGTAAAATTTCACCTTCTGCTCGCTGCTCGCCATACAATTCATACATTTTATTGAAGGTGCGTAATAACGTCGATTTACCACAGCCTGATGGGCCGATAAATGCAGTCACTTTATTTTTTTCAATGTCTAAAGAGATATTTTTCAGTGCGTGAAACTTGCCATAATAGAAGTTGAGGTCACGTACTTTAATTTTACTATTTGCAATATCGTTTGCATTAATCATGGTTTGCTTTTCTCTCTAAATCTTTATTTATCTGGCGCTTAGTGTTTTTTCTGTGCGAAAACAACACGTGCAATGATGTTAATCAGCAGGACACATAAGGTAATTAACAGAACCCCAGCCCATGCAAGCTCTTGCCATTCAGAGAATGGGCTCATTGCAAATTTGAAGATTGTCACTGGTAAGTTGGCAATTGGCTCGCTCATATCTGTACTCCAGAACTGATTTGACAGTGAAGTAAACAGAAGCGGTGCGGTTTCCCCAGCAATACGTGCAATTGCAAGCAAGATCCCAGTGATAATCCCTGACACAGACGCTTTTAGCGTAATAGATAAAATCATTTTCCATTTTGGTGTGCCAAGTGCATAAGCGGCTTCACGCAAGCTATCCGGAACTAATTTCAACATATTTTCAGTAGTTCGAATAACAATCGGAATTTGCAGCAATGCAAGCGCCACGACCCCAGCCCAACCCGAGAAGTGCTGCATTTGAGCAACCACAATGGTGTACACAAACAACCCCACAACGATAGATGGAGCTGATAATAAAATGTCATTAATAAAGCGGGTGACTGAAGCTAACCATGACTTACGCCCATATTCAGCTAAATAAATTCCCGCTAAAATCCCTAAAGGCGTACCGATAACTGTCGCCCATAAGATTAATAAGCCACTACCTACGATGGCATTTGCCAACCCGCCACCTTCCGTATTAGGTGGTGGAGTCATTTCAGTAAACAGATTGAGGGACATGCCATCAATCCCTTTAGTGACTGTAGAAAATAAAATCCACACTAACCAGAACAAGCCGAAAGCCATAGTTAACATCGAGACAAGTAGTGCCATTCTGTTAACTTGGCGACGCCACGCTTGACGACGAGCTCGTTCTTTTTCATTCACTGCGATAGGTTGAGATATCGACATTTTAACGGCCCTCATTTTTCGCAAGACGCATGACCATTAACTTGGAAATCGCTAACACAATAAAAGTGATAACAAACAGGATCAGTCCAAGTTCCATCAAGGCCGAGGTATGTAAGCCGCTCTCAGCTTCCGCAAATTCATTTGCCAGTGCTGAGGTAATACTGTTTCCAGGCATAAACAGTGATGCGCTATCAAGTTGGTAAGTATTACCAATCACGAAAGTAACCGCCATGGTTTCACCCAGTGCACGGCCAAGACCTAACATCACTCCACCGATTACCCCATTGCGGGTATACGGCAGCACGATATTCCAAATCACTTCCCATGTTGTACAGCCAATCCCGTAGGCTGACTCTTTCATCATCACAGGAGTTTGTTCAAATACATCGCGCATCACTGACGCAATATAGGGAATAATCATAATCGCGAGGATAATCCCCGCTGCTAAAATACCGATTCCGAATGCAGGCCCTGAAAATAGTTCACCGACAATCGGCACACTCGACATCACATTACCAACTGGTTCTTGGAAATACTCTGCAAACAAAGGTGCAAAGACAAATAACCCCCACATCCCATAAACGATACTTGGGATAGCAGCAAGGAGTTCAATCGCGATACCAAGCGGACGTTTTAGCCAATTGGGAGCCAGCTCGGTTAGGAATAGTGCTATACCAAAACTAACGGGTACTGCGATAATCAGAGCAATTAACGATGTAACGATAGTGCCATAAATAGGCACAAGAGCACCGAATTCTTCCGCCGGAGCATCCCACTCTTTGGTCCACAAAAACGAAAACCCAAACTTCTGCATACTTGGCCAAGATGCAAAAATAAGGGAAATAATAATGCCTCCGAGCATTAACAAAGTGATGAGCGCGGCAATCTTTACCAGTGCACTAAAAATCACATCACCTGATTTGCTGGGAGCTCTAAATGCCGTTGTTTTCTCGGCCATGCGCTTTGTTCTCATTTCATTCCTGCTCTTTTCTACAGGATTGCGTTACAACGATGAGCGGGTAAGCTCTGTTCCTCAGCACTTACCCGCCATTTCCAACCCTAAGTGCACTTAGAAAACCTAAGTTCACCTAGAATAATGCTTTACCTTGGCTATCTTTAACTTCTGTTTTCCATGCTGCACGTACTGCGGTCACGACTTCTTGAGGTAAAATTGCGTAATCTAGTGCTTCCGCTTGTTTACCACCTTTATCATAAGCCCAGTTGAAGAAATCAAGAACCGCTTTGCTTTTTTCCGCATTCTCTTGCTGCTTGTGAACTAAGATGAATGTGGTTGAGGTTATCGGCCATGCATTCGCACCATCACGGTTTGTTAAATCTTGAGCAAAAGATTTAGACCAGTCCACTTTCTTCGCTGCTGCGCTGAAGCTTTCACCCGTTGGTGAAACCGCTTCGCCATCAGCGGAGATTAATTTAGTATACGCAAGGTTGTTCTGTTTTGCGTATGCATATTCAACATAACCGATAGAACCTGGTAGACGCTGTACGAAAGCTGCAACGCCATCATTCCCTTTACCACCTACGCTATTTTTCGGCCAGTTAACGGTAGAGCCCGCACCAACGTCTGATTTCCAGCTTGCGCTTACTTTAGCAAGGTAGCTCGTGAATACGAACGTAGTACCCGAACCGTCAGAACGTCTAACGACCGCGATAGCTTGGTCTGGTAAACTCACATTTGGATTCAATTTAGCGATTGCTGGGTCATTCCATTTAGTGATTTTACCTAAATAGATATCACCTAATGTGTTGCCATCTAAAGTCAATTGCCCTGACTCAATACCTTTTACATTTACAGCCAGTACCACACCACCGATAACCGTAGGGAACTGGAATAAGCCATCTTCTTTGAGTTTTTCATCAGTTAATGGGGCGTCAGAAGCTCCGAAATCAACTGTTTTTGCATTAATTTGTTTGACACCACCAGAAGAACCAATCCCCTGATAGTTTACTTTATTACCTGTTTCTTTCTGATAAGAATCTGCCCACTTCGCATAAACAGGAGCAGGAAAGGTCGCGCCAGCTCCGGTCAGGCTGGTAGCAGCAAAAGAAGACATTGCAGTCAGAGATAAAGTTGCTGCCATTACGCTTGCTAAGGTGGTACGCGTCATTTTCATAATCCCTCCGGGGATGTATAGAAACAATCAAGTATAAAATTGTTGGGTGTATGTCACGGTAGGAAAAATAGGACAATTTAGTTACGACAACATGTCGTTTTTATGACAATTTTATGACAATTGCTGATTTTTTCACTGGCGAGAAAACAAAAACGAAGAAAAATACAATTTTACAACTTAAAATTCAATTAGTTATAAAAACAAAATTTCGAAACTAATATCAAAAAGAAAAATGACAGACTGTCATAAAAGCGAAAAATATTTTTATCCTGCAACTATAAAGTAATACTCAAAACAATTTGTGTTGCAGCTAGGCGGCAAGTGAGGATATCTCGGGGGAGCATACACAAGTATGTGACCCGAGTAGCCGAACGCAGCCAACAACGCTGCGGCGTAAAGTGTGAAGAGTAGGAGGATAGCTCTAAATAGTTCAAGCTGTAGGTAGGCGCCAAAACAGATAGCCTCTTTTCCTACTTGATACAAATAATACTCAAAACAATTTGTGTTGCAGCTAGGCGGCAAGCGAGGATATCTCGGGGGAGCATACACAAGTATGTGACCCGAGTAGCCGAACGCAGCCAACAACGCTGCCGCGCAAAGTGTGAAGAGTATTTAGTCTTCTTTCTCTTTAAGAGGAAGCAAAGCCCTAATAGCAAACCCGCCACGCTCACTTTTATGAATCTCAATGCTCCCTTCGTGAGCATCAACAATTCGACGAATAATCGCTAGACCTAACCCTGTTCCTTTGTTGCTACGGGCTTTTTCACCTTGCACAAATGGCTGGAACAGGCGGTGAATATCTTCTTCTTTGATACCTGCGCCATCGTCTTCAACTTGGAACCAAACTGAGTCTTCCGTTTTACCACTACTGACCTTGATCCAGCCATTACCATAGCGGTATGCATTAACTATCATGTTCGTAATAGCGCGTTTGATCGCTAATGGGTTACCATTAACAATCATTGAGCCGGGCTCAAGTGCGGTTTCAATTTCACCGATGACATTGCTTTCTGAGTTCACCGCGTCCATTAAAATAGCGTTAAGGTCACAGAATTCCATATCCATTTCTTGACCTGTTTTCAGGTAGGACATGAATTGACCGATAATCGCATCACACTCTTCAATATCTTTATTAATTGATTCCGCCAGATAGCTATCTTCTGGGCTCATCATCTCTGTTGCTAAACGAATACGGGTTAAAGGTGTTCTTAGGTCATGGCTTACCCCTGCCATTAAGACAGTTCGATCATTTTCTAAGGTTTTAATCCCTGCTGCCATGTGGTTAAAAGAACGGATGGCGGCCCTAACCTCGGTGGCGCCTTTTTCTTGCATTGGGGGCAAAATTACCCCTTTACCAACTTCACCTGCATGATACTCCAATTCAAGCAACGGCTTGTTTTGGTAGCGTATATACAACCATACCCCGGCAAAAATGGTGAGAAAAATCGTTAAGGTATAGCGAAAAACCAGGGAAAACTGATTTTGACCAATTTCAGTCAGAGGAACTCGCACCCAGATATCAGGTGCGAGATAAGACGTTAGCCATAGAATGGGATACTCTCGGCCTAGTTCGAGATGAACACTCGCCTTGCCACCAATATATTCGGACATATGTTCGCTTAGAAAATCATACTCTTTTGCCCAGTTCAGCCCTTCTTCCATTGCCGCTGAATGTGCATAAAAGGTAATCCCTAATTCATTGTAGATTTTCTTACGCAACGCGGGAGATACCCGCACTGAGGTTCCATCTTGTAGAACCATTTTCTCTGTCATTAATGTTCTTACTTCGTATGCCAATACCTTATTGAATTGTTGTAAGCTAGGCATCACAACAAAATTCAACACGACCATATAACTGGTTACGAGGCTCGCAAACAGTAAGGCTACAAATAAAAATAACGAGCGAGAAAATGTACTACGCCTTGAAAACCTCAGTCGCTTCATGCTTTACTTCCATCCGGAACAAACACATAGCCCAAGCCCCAAACCGTCTGAATATAACGAGGATGTGCTGGGTCTTCTTCAACCATACGACGCAAACGTGAGATTTGAACATCAATAGAACGTTCCATCGCACTGTATTCACGGCCTCGCGCTAAGCTCATTAACTTATCACGAGACAACGGTTCCCTTGGATAAGAAACCAACACTTTTAACACCGCGAATTCGCCGCTGGTTAATGGCATATTTTCATCACCTTGGAACATTTCTCGTGTTCCAAGATTTAATTTAAATTTACCGAAAGTAATTATTGCATCATCTTGAGATGGCGCACCCGGTAATTCGTTAGCTTGACGACGTAATACCGCACGGATACGAGCTAGCAATTCCCGTGGATTAAAAGGTTTTGGAATATAGTCATCTGCACCGATTTCTAAGCCAACGATACGATCAACTTCTTCACCTTTCGCTGTCACCATAATAATAGGAATTGGGTTATTTTGACTACGTAAGCGGCGGCAAATCGATAGGCCATCTTCACCCGGTAGCATTAAATCTAAGACGATCAAATGAATAGATTCCCTTGTCAGGATTCTGTCCATCTGTTCAGCGTTTGCAGCACTCCTTACCTGAAAACCCTGCTCAGTGAGGTAACGTTCCAGCAGTGCACGTAAACGCATATCATCATCGACGACAAGAACCTTATAACTTTCCTGCATTTTGTAGCCCTCAAGATGTGCATCTTTCAAATTATTTTTTTAATGAATGTAAGTAAAACAATATTAATGCTCACTAATTTACCACTAACGTAGGATTTAATGAATCATTTTACTCTTCAGGTAGTTAGTGGGTGGTAGCTTATTTCTAACACAAAATAAGTCACCTGCCCTCCTGGCGTATTTACTGTTATTTCATCATCAACCTGTTTGCCTATCAAGGCTCGTGCTACCGGAGAGTCTATTGAAATCCATTGTTTTGTAGGGTTGAACTCATCAGCACCGACGATACGGAATATTCTGATATTTTCATTTTCATCTTCTAGTTTAACCCATGCGCCAAAAAAGACACGGCCTTCTTGGCGGGGATCTGGCTCGATAATCCTTAATTGATCCAATCTTTTGGATAAAAAACGGATGCGCCTATCAATCTCACGCAACCTTTTTTTACCATAAATATATTCTGCATTTTCTGAGCGATCCCCTTGAGCAGCGGCCTCTGAAACAGATTGAGTAACCCGAGGGCGTTCTTCCTTCCACAGGTACTTCAGCTCTTTATCTAATGCATCCCAACCTTCACGTGTAATTAAAAGACTTTTAGTCATAACCTTCAGATTTTAGCCAGTGGAGCCATAATTATAATATTTTATAGAACATAATCTGAGACTTTCCTACCAATAGGCTCAAATTCAGTCTGGAAATTCTCTTTCTCACCAAGTATAACAGTGCAGTAAATTTTTTAACTGTTCTTTCAGTAGGTATTTAAATTCGACATGAATGAAACTCTAAGCCAAATTATTGCAGCGGAACTGCAAGCCCAGCCGAAACAGGTTTTTTCTGCCATCACGCTGTTAGATGAAGGAAATACTGTCCCGTTTATTGCGCGTTATCGTAAAGAAGTTACCGGTGGGTTGGACGATACTCAGCTTCGCCAGCTAGAAAGCCGTTTAGGGTACTTGCGCGAATTAAATGACCGTAAACAGACCATTCTTAAGTCGATAGAAGAGCAAGGTAAATTGACACCTGAGCTTGCCTCCGCTATTGACACTACGCTCAATAAAACCGAACTTGAAGACCTGTATCTTCCGTATAAACCGAAACGTCGCACCCGTGGGCAAATTGCCATCGAAGCAGGACTTGAGCCTTTAGCTGACACCCTGTGGAATGACCCTAACCAGTCACCTGATGAACTCGCAAAAACCTATATCGATGCAGACAAAGGTGTTGCTGATGTCAAAGCCGCTTTAGATGGCGCTCGCTATATCCTTATGGAACGCTTCGCCGAAGATGCGGCTCTTTTAGCGAAAGTTCGCGACTATATTTGGAAAAATGCCCATCTTGTTTCTGTTGTTGCAGAAGGTAAGCAAGAAGAAGGGGTAAAATTTAGCGACTATTTTGAACATCACGAACCTGTTGCTCAGGTTCCTTCTCATCGAGCTCTTGCGATGTTCCGTGGTCGTAACGAAGGAATTCTACAGCTTTCATTAAACTGTGATCCTCAGTTCGATGAACCACCAAAAGAAAGTTACTGCGAAGAAATTATCACCCGCCACTTAGATATTCGTTTAAACAATGCTCCGGCTGACCAATGGCGTAAAGCGGTGATCAGTTGGACATGGCGTGTCAAAGTATTACTGCACTTGGAAACAGAAGTGATGAGCTCACTGCGTGAAAAGGCCGAAGAAGAAGCCATTAACGTATTTGCTCGTAACCTCAGTGATTTACTGATGGCAGCACCTGCAGGAATGCGTGCCACCATGGGCTTAGACCCAGGCCTGCGGACTGGCGTGAAAGTCGCTGTCGTGGATGCGACAGGAAAATTAATTGCGACCGATACGATTTATCCGCATACCGGGCAAGCTGCCAAAGCGGCAACCATCGTCGCAGCACTTTGCCAAAAACACAATGTCGAATTAGTAGCGATAGGTAACGGGACCGCTTCTCGCGAAACGGAACGTTTCTTTGCTGAAGTACAAAAACAGTACCCAGAAGTAACGGCACAGAAAGTGATTGTTAGCGAAGCTGGCGCTTCTGTTTATTCCGCTTCTGAACTTGCAGCGCTGGAATTTCCAAGCTTAGATGTGTCTTTACGTGGTGCCGTATCAATTGCCCGCCGCCTACAAGACCCGTTGGCTGAATTGGTGAAAATTGACCCTAAATCCATTGGGGTTGGCCAATATCAGCATGATGTCAGCCAGACGCAATTAGCGCGTAAGCTCGATGCGGTCGTCGAAGACTGTGTAAACTCCGTTGGTGTTGACTTAAATACCGCTTCTGTTGCCTTACTGACTCGGGTTGCCGGTTTAAGCAAAATGATTGCGCAAAACGTGGTGGACTGGCGCGACCAAAATGGCCAGTTTAGCGATAGAAAACAGTTACTCAAAGTTGCGCGTCTTGGGCCAAAAGCTTTTGAACAATGTGCAGGCTTCTTACGTATCACCAATGGTGAAAACCCATTAGATGCCTCTACTGTTCACCCTGAAGCTTATCCAATTGTCGAAAAAATTCTTGAGTCTGTCCGCCAGCCACTCAAAGAAATTATGGGTAATTCACAGGTACTTAATGCCTTGAGCCCACGCGACTTCACCACGGAACAATTTGGGGTTCCAACCGTCACTGACATCATTAAAGAGCTGGAAAAACCGGGCCGTGACCCACGTCCTGAGTTTAAAACAGCGACCTTCGCGGAAGGCGTAGAAACCATGAAGGACCTGACTCCTGGCATGATTTTAGAAGGTGCGGTTACCAATGTGACTAACTTCGGTGCCTTTGTAGATATTGGTGTTCACCAAGACGGTTTAGTTCATATTTCTTCACTTTCAAATAGTTATGTCGAAGACCCACACAAAGTGGTAAAAGCCGGTGACATTGTAAAAGTCAAAGTGTTAGATGTGGATATTGCGCGCAAACGTATTGCGTTAACGATGCGTTTAGATGAGCAAGCCGGTGATTCTAACAGTGCACCTCGCCGTGCTGCCCCAGAACAGGACAAAAATACACGTAAGGCTCCTCAATCAAGAGGTAATTCACGCCAAAACAACGCATCTTCTGGTAATAGTGCCATGAGTGATGCCCTTGCTGCTGCATTTGGCAAGAAGCGCTAACTTTTTAATAGGCATCGCAATGTACTTATTGTGATGCCTATATCAAAAAATAATCGCTGTAATTAATTATCCCAACCAATATATTGAACATTATTCCACCCTCTCCCCCGCGTTTACTCCGCCATTACTTTTGCTAACGAAACACCGCAAACTCAATGCTTCGTTGATCCACATCAAGTCAAACTGACGAAAAAAGAGGCTAAATATAACAAAAAGTGGATGATTATGATTCTCATTGTTAATTAGATTTATTTTTGTTTGGCAGTCTTATTACCTGAGCAATTGTAATCTTTAACAATTGTCATCGATATCATTATGAATTAAATGATTAGGAAGACACTATGGCAATACTTCCTCAATGCAGTTACAAAATACTTGGTTTCTCTCCAGAAATCAGTCCTGCATACCGACAAAAACTACTCTCACTCGGTTTACTTCCGGGTTCTGTCTTTAAAGTGGTGCGCTTGGCGCCTTTTGGTGATCCTGTACAAATAGAAACTCACCGTGTCAGCTTAGTGCTGCGTAAAAAGGATCTTGCCCTACTCAATCTAGATGAAGCGACCACCGTTTAAGTATTTCTTTTTTATTATTGGCAAACACTATGAAACGATTAACTATCGGCTTAATTGGTAACCCCAATGCAGGCAAAACGACCCTATTTAACCAACTTACAGGGTCAAGGCAGCGGGTCGGTAACTGGGCAGGGGTCACTGTTGAACGAAAAGTGGGTCGCTTCCATACCGATGACCATAAAATCGAGCTTGTTGACCTACCCGGCACTTACTCTTTGACCACCATTTCTGAACAAACCTCTCTCGACGAACAAATCGCCTGCTACTTTATTTTAAGTGGTGAGGCCGACATGCTCATTAATGTTGTCGATGCATCCAATTTAGAGCGTAACCTCTATCTGACATTACAATTAGTTGAGTTAGGCGTTCCATGTATTGTTGCCTTGAATATGTTGGATATCGCTCAAAGCCAACATATTGATATTAATATTACTGAATTAGAAAAACAGCTCGGTTGCCCTGTGATCCCAATGGTTTCAACTCGAGCAACTGGTATCGATAAACTGAAAAAAGCCATTGATACACATCCACAAAATAGCCAACAAGCCCTTGTGGAATATCCACCCCAGTTATTGCAGGCAGTGGATTCGTTATCTGAACAAATTTCAACACAACAATTTAGCCATCAGCAACGCCGCTGGTTAGCATTACAAATTCTCGAAGGAGATATTTATAGCCGCCAACGCGCAGAAATATCTGAAGGGCAATTACTGGCGATACGCCAAACACTGAAAGAAGGCTTAAACGAAGAGCCTGAACTACTCATCGCTGACGCACGTTATCAATCTATTGCCACAATTTGTCATGCCGCGATTAACAATAGCGCCGCTGAACCAAATCGACTAACACAATCACTGGATAGATTTATTCTGAGCCGTTGGCTCGGTGTCCCTATTTTCTTATTTGTGATGTACCTGATGTTTGTCTTAGCCATTAACATTGGTGGGGCATTGCAGCCTTTCTTTGAAGGTGCTTCTGAGGCGATATTTATTCATGGTATTCAGTGGGTTGGTGCCTATTTCAGCTTCCCTGATTGGCTCACTATTTTCCTTGCCCAAGGTGTCGGCGGTGGTATTAATACAGTATTACCGTTAGTACCACAAATCGGGATGATGTACCTGTTTCTTTCAATACTGGAAGACTCGGGTTATATGGCACGAGCCGCTTTCGTGATGGACCGCCTCATGCAGGCGCTAGGTTTACCAGGTAAATCCTTCGTACCGTTGATTGTCGGCTTTGGCTGTAACGTACCATCAATTATGGGTGCACGCACGCTAGATGCACCACGTGAAAGGCTCATTACTGTACTAATGGCACCGTTTATGTCTTGTGGTGCAAGGCTGGCCATTTTCGCTGTTTTTGCTGCCGCTTTCTTTGGCAAAAATGGGGCTAGTGTGGTCTTTTCTCTCTATATTTTAGGGATTGTTGTCGCCATTTTGACAGGGTTATTACTAAAACATACCCTTATGCGTGGCGAGGCCTCTCCGTTTATTATGGAGCTTCCGGTTTACCATGTACCGCACATCAAAACATTGCTGATTCAAACATGGCAACGCCTAAAAGGCTTTGTGGTACGAGCGGGTAAAGTTATCGTCGTTGCCAGTATCTTTATTGGTGCATTAAATAGTTTCTCTTTCTCTGGTAAGCCTGTTGATAATATTAATGACTCTGCACTCGCTTCTGTCAGTAAAGTCATTACCCCTGCGTTACAGCCGATTGGTGT
Source organism: Providencia sp. PROV269 (assembly GCF_028477785.1). Lineage (NCBI taxonomy): Bacteria > Pseudomonadati > Pseudomonadota > Gammaproteobacteria > Enterobacterales > Morganellaceae > Providencia > Providencia sp. PROV269. The sequence goes on from NZ_JAMPLV010000010.1 coordinate 19,788, forward strand.
GCATGCAGATAATTGGCAAGCGACCGTGGGGTTAATTACCGGGGCGATGGCTAAAGAAGTCGTCGTGGGGACTTTAAATACTCTGTATACCGCTGAAGCCATTACTTCTGAGCCATTCGATGCAGAATCATTCAATTTATGGGAAGAACTGGGAGATGCGGTTTCTGAAACTTGGGACAGCTTAAAAGAAACTTTTACCTTAAGTGCGCTATCAAACCCTATCGAAGCCAGTAAAGGTGATGGAGAGATGGAGTCCGGTTCAATGGGCACTATGGCAGCGAAATTTGGTTCAGGCATTGCTGCCTATAGCTACCTAATCTTCGTCTTACTGTATGTGCCTTGCGTCTCGGTGATGGGTGCTATCGCACGTGAAACCAATAAAAGTTGGATGAGTTTCTCCATTCTGTGGGGCTTGAATGTGGCTTATAGCCTCGCGGCTCTGTTTTACCAAGTTGCCACATTCAGCGAGCACCCACAAAGCAGTTTGATTACCATTGCTGCGGTTGTCCTGTTCAACCTTGCCTTGTTCATATTCTTACGCCGCATGCGTAGCCGCGTAACCCTGAACATCAAAAGCAAAACTGCAGAGCAATGTTCTGGCTGTTCAAGTGATGCTTGCCACTAAGGAATAAAACGATGACTAGCTTGCTGCAAATAAGAGATTTAATCGCCTTATATGGGCAAGCTGACATCGCGCTACTCAGTGAGCAGCTAAATACACCGGTTCCATTAATTCAAGCGATGGTTGAGAAACTCATCAGCTTAGAAAAAATTGAACAAGTCGATATCAACGCTTGTTTAACGGGCAGTAGTTGTAAAGGCTGCCCAGAAAGCACTGATTGCGCTCATTTTGTGTATAAAATCAAATAATAGGCACACCATAAAAAAATCAGCCATGAGTTAGGCTGATTTTTTTATTTATTCCTCGATACGACTTTGAAAATCCAACAGGTATTCGCAAAACTCATCAGGATGGGAAATAAAGGGTGCATGGGCACTATTGCGCATAATGACAGATGGGGAATTAGGGTAAAGCTCATCTAAAATGGGCACTATTTTGCGCGGTACCAAGCCATCGAGATAACCATAAATGCGCAAGAAAGGAATGGGTAACTGTTTTAATTCATCGCGCAAATCTTCGGTACGCAATGATTCAAGCCCGGCATTTAACGTTTCAACCGTTGGGATAGGTTGTTCAAGTACCACGGACTTCAAGGTTCTAGCATCATTTCTTGCGCTTTCTGTCCCTAATGTCTGCAATGCTAAAAAACGCTCAACGGTACGATGAAAATCAGCCGAAAGTTGCTGTTCGAAACCTAATAAAATTTCCGGTCGGATCCCCGCCCAACCGTTTTCTTCTGCTTTAAAGCATGGAGAAGAAGCAACGGTAATTAACCCTTTGACTTCATAAGGATGGTCAAGCGCAACACGACTTGCAACTAGCCCACCAAGTGACCAACCGAGCCAAATCGCGTTTTTAGGCGCTTGTTCCCACAAAATATTTGCCATTGATTGAATATTCATAGGAAGGAAACCTTGGCTACGCCCATAACCTGGCAGGTCAACTAAATGAACCCGAAAGTGCGAAGCGATTCGCGGAATAATTGTTTGCCAGACTTGTGCGTTCAGTCCCCATCCGTGCAGCAACACAAGATCTTGTTTACCTTCACCAACGGTCTGCCAATATAACTTTGCCATCGTTACACTCTCTTCATTCATTTATTTGTCAATTCGTTTTAACGGGACGCTACTATGCTAACAATGGAGGGGGGCTGCTGGCTATGTCACCAATCACTAAAATTAACTCATCAGGGTGTTTGTCATTTTTGCCTCAAAGGACTACCTAAAATGCCAACCTGCTGTTTACGCTGCGCTTTACCCTGTGAGCAGCCTACCATGGAGTGCGGACGTTGCCTAAAAAACCCTCCCGCATGGCAGAGAATTATCACAGTAACCCCGTACCAAGGCGCTTTACGCTTGTTAATCCATCGTTTTAAATTTCAAAAACAATCTCAACTTGCTTTTACTCTAGCACGAATTTTTGCGTTATTTTGGCTCACGGGTTACCGCCAACAAAAATGGCAAAAACCGGACTTAATCATCACCATTCCACTGCATCGCCGCCGTCTGTGGTGGAGAGGATTTGACCATATGGCATTAATAGGCGAAAATTTATCCAGATGGTTAAATATCCCCTATTCGCAAAATTCATTATCACGTAGTCGTGCTACACTGGCACAGATTACACTAAAACGTGAGTATCGCCGAAATAACCTAAAGGGAGCATTTACCTTAAACAACTCGGTTTCAAACCTACATGTTGCTGTTCTTGATGATGTTATTACAACAGGTTCCACCATGAATACCGCAGCACAATTGTTGATTTGTGCGGGTGTACATACTGTTGATGCATGGTCACTGTGTCGCACCTTGTAGGAAAGGGGTAAATGGGCGTATTATAACCAACTAAAGCAGTCAACTATTATTGAGCAAATGATTATGATTAATATTACTGAAGCAGCACAGGCTCATTTTGCCAAATTGTTGGAAAATCAAGAGCCAGGAACTCAAATCCGTGTTTTTGTTATCAACCCAGGCACACCAACCGCAGAGTGCGGTGTGTCATACTGCCCTCCGGGTGCCGTTGAAGCAACAGATAAAGAACTAAAGTTCGAGAAATTATCTGCTTATGTTGATGAAATTAGCGCGCCATTCTTAGATGATGCCGAGATTGACTTCGTTACCGACCAACTGGGCTCACAACTGACGTTAAAAGCACCAAACGCCAAAATGCGTAAGGTCTCTGATGACGCACCATTAATTGAACGTGTTGAGTATGTTTTACAGTCACAAATTAACCCACAACTTGCCAGCCACGGTGGCCGTGTTTCCCTGATGGAAATCACCGATGAAGGCTTTGCAATTCTGCAATTTGGTGGCGGCTGTAACGGTTGTTCAATGGTTGATGTCACTCTTAAAGAAGGTATCGAAAAAGAACTTCTCAAAATGTTTGAAGGTGAGCTAAAAGGCGTTAAAGACCTGACTGAACACCAACGTGGCGAGCACTCTTTCTACTAATCAATACCACGAGTATTTGGCACTTGGTTTTTTACGGGTGCCTCTCATTTAACCTTTTATCGGTTGTTACCTACTGTATTTGGTATTTTATGGACCATTTTGAAACACTAACACCAGAGCAAGCTTACCAACATTGGGTGGACGGTACTGCCATACTGGTAGATGTACGAGACCCACAAAGTTTCCGCGCAGGCCATGCTAGTGGGGCCTATCACCTCACCAATGAGTCACTAAGCCAATTTCTAGAACAAACGGATTACGAACAACCAGTTATGGTGATGTGTTACCATGGGCACAGTAGCCAAGGCGCTGCACAATATCTGATCAACATTGGCTTTGAATCTGTATACAGCATCAATGGTGGATTTGAAGCATGGTTAAGGGAATATCCACAAGCCGTTACGGCTCTCTAGATGAGAAAACGCATTCATGATCCACATCACCTCTTTTGCTAATCCTAGAATGGCACAAGCCTTTGTTGACTATATGGCTAGCAAAAATATCCACTTAATAATAAAGCCATCACAGGAACAAGCCGTCTTTGAGCTTTGGCTAGAAGATGAGCAATTTCAATCTCAAACCCAGAAAGAATTAGATATTTTTTTACAAGATCCAAATCACCCCCGCTACCTAGAAGCCAGTTGGCACACGGGAAGCGCAGATACCCAGTTTCAATATCGTAACTACCTGACCTGGGGCTACCTTAAAGAACAATCTGGCCCTTTAACTATCGCTGTTATTTTATTGTCGATTGTTGTATATCTTTGGGTAGAAATGACCGATGCCCGAGAAGTTCTACGCTATTTAGCATGGCCTATTGGCGACCAACAAACGGAACTTTGGCGTTGGTTTAGCCCTGCATTGGTGCACTTTTCGCTATCACATATTGGTTTCAACCTTGCGCTATGGTGGTTTCTGGCTGGGCAAGTTGAGCGAAAGCTCGGAACGGGTAAATTATTCACTATCTTACTAGTCTCTGCACTGTTTAGTAACTGGGGGCAGTCGCTGTTTAGTGAAAACAACTTTGGCGGCTTATCTGGTGTCGTCTATGCCCTTGTCAGCTATGTGTGGTTAACGGGTGAACGTCGGCCTGAAAGTGGCATCAGCGTCCCTCGTGGGTTAATGATATTCTCTATTATCTGGCTTTTTTTCGGTTACTTCGATGTTTTAGGTATGCATATTGCGAATGCCGCACATACTTCAGGGTTAATTATCGGCTTATTGATGGGAGTATGGGATAATAGGCACAGTTTTAAACACCAGAGCTCCAGATAAAACATTTTAATAATTAGAGGCTAACGCTGTGAAACAAACCCAGAGACATGATGCAATAGTTGAGCTTGTGCGTCTTCAGGGATATGTCAGTACTGAAGAACTCGTCGAACACTTTGAGGTAAGCCCTCAAACAATCCGTCGGGACCTCAATGACCTCGCTGAACAAAATAAAATTCAGCGGCACCACGGTGGTGCAGCACTGCCTTCAAGTTCCGTGAATGCGGCTTATAATGACCGTAAAATCATGTGGTCAGATGAAAAAGCGCGTATCGCACAACATGTTGCGAGCCAAATTCCTGACGGTGCAACATTGTTTATAGATATTGGTACCACTCCCGAAGCCGTTGCTCACGCATTGGTTAATCACAAAAACCTACGCGTGGTGACCAATAACCTTAATGTCGCCACATTACTGATGCCAAAAGAAGACTTCCGCCTAATTTTAGCGGGGGGTGAAGTTCGCTCAAGAGATGGCGGTATTGTCGGTGAAGCGACCCTCGATTTTATTTCTCAATTTAGGTTAGATTACGGTATTTTGGGTATCAGTGGTATTGATATGGATGGCTCATTACTTGAGTTCGATTACCATGAAGTTCGTACCAAACGCGCGATTATTGAAAACTCACGCTGTGTCATGCTCGTCACCGACCATTCTAAATTTGGTCGTAACGCGATGGTTAATTTGGGCAATATGAACCTGATTGACTACTTATTTACGGATAAACAGCCACCTGACAGCATTCTCAAAGTCATTGAGCAACATAATGTTCAATTAGAGCTTTGTTAATCAAATAATTATCTTAATGATGGTAGCGCCCGCTGCCATCATACTTCTTAGTCTCCTTTCCTATTTTAGTCTCCCCCGCCTTGCCATTGTTTTTTTCTTTTTCGCGCGAAACTCTCTTTTTTTCATTGTAAATAACAATATTTTATGTGTGGGTATTGAAAAAAAATTGTTACCAATATCACGCAGTTGTTATTTTTTTCATTAATAATAGTTGGCATCACTATCTATTTTGACTACAATCAAATGAGCGAAAACGAACATTATTGAAAGTGTTTCGAACATCTCAGGGGGATGCATGGAAACTAAAGACTTGATTGTCATCGGCGGCGGGATCAACGGCGCTGGTATTGCAGCAGATGCTGCAGGTCGTGGATTATCGGTATTACTGCTCGAAGCTCAAGACTTGGCAAGTGCGACTTCATCTGCGAGTTCTAAACTCATTCACGGTGGCTTACGTTATTTAGAGCATTATGAATTTAGATTAGTGAGCGAAGCATTGGCTGAACGTGAAGTGCTATTACGATTAGCACCACATATAGCCTTCCCAATGCGCTTCCGCTTACCTCATCAGCCTCATTTACGTCCAGCTTGGATGATCCGTATTGGCTTATTTTTATATGACCATTTAGGCAAACGTGTCAGCTTGCCAAGCAGTAAAGGTCTGAAATTCAACCAAAACTCTGTACTCAAACCTGAATTAACGAAAGGTTTTGAATATTCCGATTGTTGGGTTGATGATGCGCGTTTAGTTGTGTTAAACGCTCAAGAAGTGGTACGTAAGAATGGTGAGGTTCGTACTCGCACAAAAGTGACACGCGCCTACCGTGAAAACGGCTTATGGGTTGTTGAAGCTCAAGACTTACGTACGGGGGAAACTCATACATGGAAAGCGAAAGGGCTGGTTAATGCCACAGGGCCTTGGGTAAAAGAGTTCTTTGATGATGGCCTGAAATTAAAATCACCTTATGGTATTCGCCTAATCAAAGGTAGCCACATTGTCGTTCCACGCGCACATGATGAACCACAAGCGTACATCTTACAAAATGAAGATAACCGTATTGTATTTGTTATCCCGTGGATGGATGAGTTTTCTATCATCGGTACGACTGACGTAGAATATAAAGGCGACCCGAAAGACGTCAAAATTGATGAAAACGAAGTTAACTATTTACTGAAAGTGTATAACGACCACTTCAAAAAGCAGTTAACCGTGAGTGATATTGTTTGGGATTATTCAGGTGTTCGCCCACTGTGCGACGATGAATCAGACTCACCACAAGCCATTACTCGTGATTACACATTGGATATTCACGATGAACAAGGCCAAGCGCCATTGTTGTCTGTATTTGGTGGTAAATTAACGACTTATCGTAAGTTAGCGGAAGCCGCTGTGAATAAATTAGCGACTTACTATCCAAATGCAGGTAGCCCATGGACCAAAAATGGCCAATTACCGGGTGGTGATATCGAAGGTTGTGACCGTGATGGTTATGCACGCGTGTTGCGTCAACATTATCAATGGCTTCCTGAAGGCTTAGCGCTACGTTTTGCCAGAACCTACGGTAGCAACAGTAAATTAATCCTTGAAGGCGCGAATTCACTCAGCGACCTCGGTGAAGCATTCTCTGCGAATGTCTACGAAGCGGAATTACGTTACTTAGTCAAACATGAATGGGTAACAGAGTTGGATGATGCTATTTGGCGTCGCACTAAATTGGGTATGTGGCTGAATGAAGAAGAAAAGCAGCGCATTGCTCAATGGTTGTCAGAGAATACCTCTGCATAATCGTAAAAATCTCGTTGTTATAAAATCTCGTTGTTAATGGAAAAAGCCAGTCGCTATTATTGACTGGTTTTTTCTATTATTAAATCGTTAGCACGACTTTCAGAAAAAAACCAATCACGATAAGTTGCGTAAATCAATTTAACCTGTTTATAATGTGTGCGAATTTATCGCTCACCCAACTTCGCAGGTACGCCTCACGATGAACTAAGCACTGCCAGAAAATATTTTCCAATACCCTTTTGGTATTCATTTTTCTGTTCCTGGCAGGCAACCGCTTTCATCGACGCTTCTTGATAAGTCAACGACGTTGTCTGTCCTCATTATTTTGGAGGTGCATATGACGATTGCTTGTCACTTTTCACAGCTCAATATTGAATTTAACCAAACCGCCCTTTTTCCTCCGTTAAGCGGGACGCTGTCATGCCAAAAAAATGCCCTAATTGGTCATAATGGCAAAGGAAAATCTGTCTTGATGCGTATTCTTGCTGACCAATTATCCCCTACGCAAGGGAATGTACATTGGAACCTTCCCTTTATCTATGTCGAGCAATTAACGCGACTAACGGGCGAAACACTCGTCGATGCCTTAGGCATGAATGAACTTTATCACGCATTTTCACGCATTGAGGCAGGGAATGGTTCTTTGGCAGATTTTGAACTAACGGAAGATAAATGGCATTTACCTTCCCAATGGCAAAGTTTATTGGATTCAGCAGGACTCGCTATCTCAATGGAAGCCCCCATTGCCCATTTAAGTGGGGGGGAACGTACTCGCCTAGCCCTTTGTCGTGCATTTCTTCATCAAAACCACTTTTTGCTACTTGATGAACCAGATAACCATTTAGATACACAAAGTCGGCAATGGCTCAATCAAAAGCTTACTGAGCATCGAGCTGGTTGTCTCATTATTTCTCACAACAGAACCCTATTAGAAGAAATGGATACCATTTTTGAGTTAACGGAAAAAGGCTTACATGAATATGGGGGAAATTATACGTTATACGATACCCAAAAAAACTTGGAAATCGCTGCAATTGACGCACAAGGTGAACGCTTAGAAAAACGCATTCACCAAGAGAAAAAACAACAGCAAGCCACATTACAAAAAGCCGCTCAACGCAAAAAACAAGGTGAAAAAATTCGCTATGGTGGGTCGCAATCCTTACTGCTGCTTGATATGCAGAAAAATCGTGCGGAGAAAAAGCAATCAAATGTCGCAGAGCGGCACCAACGAGTGATGGATAATCTACAAAACCAGCAACAGGAAAACCAAGAAAGAGCTCGCCATATCAAGCCGCAAAAAATGACGATTAACTATCAAAATGAAGGAAATAAAGTCACAATTTTCGCTTCTGACTTGCGTTTGCTTTACGGTTATTCGTCACCACTCTCATTCACTGTATACAGTGGAGAGCACTGGCATATTCAAGGAGTTAATGGTTGCGGTAAATCAACGCTACTTAAAGTGCTTGCAGGCCTGTTGCCATCATCTTCAGGAGAGTACCGCCTAAGCGGTGAGTTTTGCTATTTAGATCAACACCTCAATTTACTCGATAAAACATTGCCTGTCGCTGAAGCGCTTTATCAATACCAACCTGTATTTACTGTAGAACAGTGGCGCACGCAATTAGGCATGTTGCGGATACGAGGAGATAAGTCATTGTTACCACTACAGCAGCTCAGTGGTGGTGAGCAGCTAAAAGCAACGCTATTGGCACTCACACATAGCCCGAGTCCACCCGCTATTTTATTACTCGACGAGCCCGATAATCATTTAGACTTAGATTCAAAACAACTACTTGAAGCGCTATTGCAGGACTACCAAGGAACACTATTACTGGTTTCCCACGATGACGCGTTTATTGCAAACTGCAATATAACCCACACTCTAAATCTTTCTGATAAATAACCGTATGTTAGGCCACTACTAATATGGAGTGGCCAGATACTTTAATGGATAAACGTATTTTTGACGCGATGTGAAACTAAAAAGTAGGGGATCCATAACACACAATAGAAGCTGCCATTTATGGCTGTAATAATATTTGAGTGATTAATTTCCAATCCAAATATATATGGGAATACAAAACGGGCAACCAATACCATTAAAGTAAATAACACCATGGTGATGATAAATAGCCACTTCGCTTGTTTTTTCCATTTAACTGCGGCGATAAATGTCCAAAGAAACAGTGCAATCAAAACACCATAACCTAGTTGCAAGAGATAGAAACCTGTCGCAAAACCTGGAATATAAAAATCAGAATCCGCTTGAGTTGCCAATGGCCATGCGGTTTGAACTTGTGAAATTTCTTGCAATAACATCATGACTGTTTTGTACAGCATATAAAACAGCCCGATAATTGGTAAAATTAACCAGCCACTAATCCCGTGTAACGGCTTTTTAACCGCTGGTTGAGCCACCGATGATATTATTGCTGGCTCTGTTTGTGTGGTTGATTGCTGAATATCCATTCCGATAACCTTTATTTACTTTTACTTTGCATTTTATCTTCAAGAAATGCTTTGAGTACAATTGCTTGATTATGTTCTGTATTTTTAGCACTGTATAACAGTGTTAAATCACCTTGTTTTGCCTGAGAAACCAACGCCTGCCAAGCCGTTGTGTTATTAAGTTCCTGCTGATATCGTTCGATAAACTGTGCAAACTGATCTGTGTTCTGATGAAACCATTTACGTAGTTCATTAGAAGGTGCAACGTCTTTATTCCAAGAGTCGTGTTGTAAATCTGTTTTTTTTATTCCTCTTGGCCACAGTCTATCAATAAGCACACGGTAGCCATCGTTATCGTCAACAGGGTCATAAACTCGTTTGCATTTAATCATCATTTACCTACCCAATAAAAAATCACAAAATTTCATTTGTTAATTTACAAAGGTATTTTTAACTCGCCTTGAAACTAAAAAATACGGTATCCAAATTGCACAAGCAATTAGTGCCCGAAAAATATCTTTGATATCCGAGGATTCAACTTCTAAATCCAATAAAATACTTGCGAGTATGATATCCGTAACCGTCAAAACTAACGAAAAGATCTGGAAAAAAATATAAATTTTAATTGTGAGTTTTTTCTTTGTAAAAAAGACATAACTTAGAAAAAGCAAGGTCGCGTATAAAATAACGTTACCTAAAACCTCAAAGTAGATGAGCTCTTTAAATAATGGAATAAATGAGCTTGATTGTGGGTCTGTTAATTCAATCCAATATTCAATCACTTGAACATTTTGCTCATAAATAGAAAAAGGCAAAATAATCAAAGACAAAACTATCCCTAACATGGGTAAAATAAGCCATCCACCAATGCCTGTTAATTCTTGCCTTGGTTGTGATGATGGTACCGAAGTGCCATGAGATGAACTGTGACCCTCAGTTTTCATTTACACTTCCTTATTAAATGGATAAATAATATCAGTACAAAATAAATAGCTCTGTACAAGATAACATATCTGCTCTGTAAAAAATGAGTAACTAAATGCGCTAATTCACAATAATATTGTGAATAAAGAAAAATCTGACAAGGCCATCATTATGCAAATATTTACCGCACAGCTAACTCTCCCTACCAATTACCTTTATGGTGATTTTTTTGCCTTTCATCTGAGAGATCAACACAATGTCGCGGAAATAGTGGAAGAAAACACATTACACAAGGGCATAATATGGCAACAACATGCAACAAAAATGACATTGGAGCTTCAAAAGCAACACGCAACGATTTCATTAGCAATTGACTCCCCATCTATCATTATCAATGAACCAGACCTATTAACGCTGGCACAGCATGTACTCGGCTTAAAACAGAATATTGATGAGTTCGAAAAACACCACCTTGAAACTCCAGTACTTGGTCAGCTCATTGGAAAGCAAAGAGGATTAAGGATTTATCAATCTGCCAGCGCATTTGAAGCGTTAGTTTGGGCTATTATAGGCCAACAAATTAGTGTTCATGCGGCTATCGCCATTCGTCGGCGCTTTATTCAAGCTGTGGGAATTCAGCACACTTCAGGTATTTGGTGTTTCCCCAACACTCCACAAATCAAGTTAGTTGATGACGAAACCCTGCGACAAACGGGCTTTTCAAACGGTAAAATTATCGCCCTCAGAGCCCTTTGTGAAGCCATCGAAAATCAACAAATTGATTTATCACAGCAGGTTACTCACTCCAATGCGAATCAAATAACTGAGCAATTATTACAAATCAAAGGTATTGGCCCTTGGACTGTAAGCTATGCTTTACTACGAGGATTCAATTACTTAGATGGCTCATTACATGGGGATGTAGCGGTAAGACGTAATCTACAAACATTGCTCGCGAAATCAGAACAGCCTACCGCCAAAGAAACGGAAAAATGGTTGGAGCAATTCTCCCCATGGCGCGCACTGGTTGCCGCCCATTTGTGGCGTAGTCAGTCAGCCGCAGGATATTGATAAATAAAAAAGCCCAATCCATCTGAATTGGGCTTTCCCGCTATTCACAATAATGACTTAACGTAGCCAGTTTGTTTTCACTAATTGAACGACTTCATCACCGCGACCACTCATAATCGCTTTTAACATATATAGGCTAAAGCCTTTTGCTTCTTGTGCTGCGATTTCTGGCGGCATAGACAGCTCTTGTTTGGCAGTCAAGACATCAACCACCACTGGCCCATCATGGGCAAAAGCTTCTTTTAATGCACCGTCTAGATCTTCACTTTTTTCAACACGAATGCCTTTGATACCCGCGGCATTCGCAATCGCTGCAAAGTTAGGGTTCTGTAAATCCGTTCCCGCTGTCAAGAAACCTGCCACTTTCATTTCCATGGCCACAAAACCAAGTACGCCATTGTTATGAATGATGATTTTTACTGGTAATTGCATTTGGGAAAGAGAGATAAAATCTCCCATTAACATACTGAAACCACCATCGCCACACATTGCAACCACTTGGCGTTTTTTATCAACGGCTTGTGCACCAATAGCCTGTGGCATCGCATTCGCCATTGACCCATGGTTAAAGGAGCCGATTAAGCGGCGCTTACCGTTCATTTTCAAGTAACGGGCTGCCCATACTGTCGGGGTTCCCACGTCACAAGTGAAAATCGCGTCATCGGCGGCTAATTCACTAATTTTTGTTGCAAGATACTGTGGATGTATTAATCCCTCATGACCCGGTTTAGCGAGGTCATCTAACCCTTTTCTAGCCTCTGCATAATGTTTTAAAGCGCCATCAAGGTGTTTTGTATCCTGTTTAGCCTCTAAATGTGGCTGTAATGCATCTAATGTTGCTTTGATATCACCAATCAGGCCCATATCTATATGGCAATGAGAACCCAAACTACCTGCATTAATATCAACCTGAATAATTTTAGCTTCGCTTGGATAGAAAGGACGGTATGGAAATTGTGTTCCTAACAAAACAACTGTATCTGCGTTCATCATCGCGTGGTAACCCGATGAAAATCCTATCAAGCCTGTCATTCCAACACTGTATGGGTTATTCCATTCAATATGTTCTTTACCACGTAACGCATGTACTACCGGTGCTTTTAGTGTTTCTGCTAGCTTAACCACTTCATCGTGAGCGCCTGCGCAGCCATTTCCACAGAATAACGTGATATTCTTAGATTGATTCAGCAGTTCGGCGAGTTTTTCAATTTCACTCCGCTGAGGCATAATAAGTGGCGCTTGTGGCTGATACCATGTTTCTTTCGCTGATTCTGGTGCATCTTTTAGCGCAATATCCCCCGGTATTACGACCACTGATACCCCTTTATTCAAAATTGCTTTACGCATAGCGATGCCAAGGACCTGTGGAATTTGCTCTGGGTTAGAGACCATTTCACAGTAATGGCTGCATTCACGGAATAATTCAGTTGGGTGAGTTTCTTGGAAATAATTACTACCAATTTCGCTGGATGGGATATGAGCAGCAATCGCCAATACGGGTACGCGATTACGGTGGCAATCATACAACCCATTAATAAGATGCATATTTCCTGGCCCGCAAGAGCCTGCACATACGGCTAAATTACCGGTTAGCTGAGCTTCTGAACCCGCAGCAAAGGCAGCCACTTCCTCATGACGAGTTCCTAGCCACTCAATAGCGCCTTGACGACGTAAGCTGTCGGTTAAGCCATTTAACGAGTCTCCTGTAACGCCCCAAATACGTTTAACACCTGCATTATCAAGTACTTTTGCAATATAGGATGCAACACTCTGTTTTTTCATAATGGCACTCTTTTAAGTCGGATGTGATACCCTTGATATCTTGCAGTACAAAATATGAAGGGTATTTTTAGATGCATAACAACATTCAAAATAGAATTTTGTCATACTCGCTTATATCAAACCCAATATCGACAATAGATTGATTGTAACTAAGTAAATTCCTCATTCCTACTCATCAAATTAAATATAAAATAGAACAGCATAATCCACCGTTATTATCAAAAGAAGAGGATAGCAACAAGATAAATAAATAGACGAGTTATTAATAGCTTAAGCAAAACAAGAGCATCGTAAAAGGATGGGGTTATCTTCATATATTCTTCATCGCAACAATACCATTATTTCGACCATATTAAATTGCTAACCTTATATATTTATGACAGGCTAAAACTCACCTATCAAAATGTATTAAATTGATTTTAAACAATTTATTTTTACCCACTCCTTTACTGAGTATCTATTTTTTCAATTATTCAGTTCAATCGTTATATTACTAACACAAAATCCTATCAAAGCATATGTATTAGTATAAAACACCTATATTTTACATTTGTTCGATATTAATGTAGTATTAGTACTGTATTTTTTAACTCAAGGTGGCTTTTTTGCTGTATTTACAACACAAACACTCTCATTATTCTACCCACGACGTACCTATTTTAGCCTGGTATTTCAGCGCGACATAAAAACACTAAAAACTTATCTATTACGTAAACAACGTCTATTCTAAATAATAAGGTTTGATATTTTACCGATGTATGAAAACCCACATCTTAAATGCTGTTGTTTCGGTTATTGAAATTAAAATAAGAGGATGGTTTCATGAGATTCAAGAAGAAAAAAGAAAAACCGTTAAATATTAGTGATATTACTATTATTGATGACGGTAAACTCAAAAAAGCAATTACCGCGGCTTCGCTGGGTAATGCGATGGAATGGTTTGATTTTGGGGTATATGGTTTCTTAGCCTATGTTCTCGGTCAGGTTTTCTTTCCGGACGCATCACCGAGCGTACAGATGATTGCCGCATTAGCCACTTTCTCCGTGCCTTTCTTAGTTAGGCCATTAGGGGGGGTCGTTTTTGGTATCTTAGGTGACAAATACGGCCGTCAAAAAGTCCTTTCGATGACGATTATCATCATGGCAGTCAGTACCTTCTGTATTGGTTTGATTCCATCCTATGAGAGCATCGGTATCTGGGCCCCCATTCTGTTATTAATTGCTAAGTTAGCTCAAGGTTTCTCGGTAGGTGGTGAATATTCTGGTGCAGCAATCTTTGTTGCTGAATACTCACCAGACCGTAAACGTGGCTTTATGGGAAGTTGGTTAGACTTTGGCTCTATCGCCGGTTTTGTCTTAGGTGCGGGTGTCGTAGTACTAATTTCCAGTATCGTTGGGGAAGCTAACTTCCATGATTGGGGCTGGAGAATTCCGTTCTTCTTAGCGTTACCGTTAGGGATCATCGGGTTATATCTACGTCATTCACTGGAAGAAACTCCTGCGTTCCAACAACATGTTGAATCGTTAGAAAAACAAGATAAAGCCAATATTCAAAATCCACCAAAAATCTCAGTACGTGAAGTGGCGACTAAGTATTGGAAAAGCTTGATGATTTGTGTTGGCTTGGTTATCGCAACCAACGTGACTTACTATATGTTGCTGACCTACATGCCAAGTTACTTATCACACAACCTGAATTACTCTACTGACCATGGTGTGCTAATTATTATTGCAATTATGATTGGTATGTTATTTGTTCAACCGATTATCGGTTTAACCAGTGATAAAATTGGTCGTCGCCCATTTGTCATTACCGGTAGCGTAGGGCTGGTTTTATTGGCATACCCTGCGTTTATGTTAATCAACAGTGGTTCTGTTGGCTTAATTTTCCTGGGTTTATTGATTTTAGCGGTGCTGTTGAACTGTTTTACAGGGGTTATGGCATCTATTTTACCCGCGATTTTCCCAACTCATATTCGTTACAGTGCGTTAGCTATTGCCTTTAATATTTCAGTATTAATTGCCGGTGCGACACCGACTGTTGCGGCATGGTTGGTCGAATCAACTACTGACTTATACATGCCAGCGTATTACTTAATCGTGATTGCTTTAATTGGTTTATATACGGGTATCAGAATGCCAGAAACGGCGAATAAACCATTACGCGGGGCAACACCTGCTGCATCAGATAAAGCCGAGGCAAAAGAAATTCTTAGCGAGCACTTTGACAATATTGAGCAGAAAGTTGAAGATATTGACCAACAAATTGCTGAGCTTGAGAAAAAACGCCAATCCTTAATCAATCAGCATCCTAAATTAGATTAAATATGAAAGGGCCGTTTACCGGCCCTTTCAGGTTGTTGACAAAGCGGGATAAAAGCGTGGTTTTTCCCGCTTTGTGTTATCAGCCGAAATTCAATAAATTGATTTTCCTAGTTTATTTTCAAAACCTATTGTTTTGATTCCAACAAAACATCAACCAAGGAGGGAGGTAATGGCAGCCAAACACGTTTGTCATCTTATCTGGTTTCGCAATGATCTGCGGGTCACCGATAACAAAGCGCTTTCCTCCGCCTGTGCAGACCCAGATGCGAAAGTCATTGCCCTTTTTACTGCAACCCCTAAGCAGTGGCAACAACATGATATGGCTGAGCGACAAATCTCATTCATTCACCAAAACCTTGCTGAACTGCAAAATTCACTCGCTGAGCTTGGTATTCCACTGGTTTGTCAAACTGTGGCTAATTTTGCCGACGCAGCACAATGGGTACTCGATTACGCAAAGACACAGCAAGCGGATGCCTTGTTTTTTAATCGGCAATATGAGTGGAACGAAAAACAACGAGACGAGTGGTTAATCAATCAACCTCATGGGTTGCATATCCATGCTTTCGATGACTATTTATTACTACCACCCGGCTCCGTGACGACTCAAAAAGGGGAGATGTATCAAGTTTATACTCCCTTTCGCCGAGCCTTCCTCACCCAACTTACCGTGACAGATTGCCGTTCACTACGAGCCCCAGAAAAACGAGCTGCCCCTATCAACATTGATAGGGCTTCACCGTTATTTCCGCATCAGCCAATTGAAGACTTCCAGCAATTTCCTGCCGGTGAAAAATCGGCTTTAACGCGACTCAGGCAGTTTTGTTCCCAGAAAGTCGGCGATTATCAAAATGATAGAGATATTCCCTCTATTGATGGTACCAGCCAATTATCACCTTACCTCGCGGTGGGGGTCCTATCCCCTCGCCAATGCTTCAACCGATTACAAGCAGAGAACCCCCAAGTGTTAGATCACCCTGATAGTGGGGCGTTCACGTGGTTAAATGAGTTAGTCTGGCGTGAATTTTATTCACATCTTTTAGTCGCATTTCCACGCCTAAGCCGCCACCAACCATTTATTGAATGGACACAACATATTCACTGGAATGATTCTTCGACCGATTTTGCAGCATGGAAAACAGGACAAACGGGTTATCCTATTGTGGACGCGGCTATGCGCCAACTGAATACAACGGGCTGGATGCATAACCGTCTACGAATGATTGTGGCCAGTTTTTTAGTCAAAGACTTACTGATTGATTGGCGCAAAGGTGAAAAATACTTTATGAGCCAACTGCTTGATGGCAGCTTAGCCGCGAACAACGGCGGTTGGCAGTGGTCAGCCTCAACAGGCGTTGATGCCTCTCCTTGGTTTCGTATCTTTAACCCAACCACTCAAGGGAAGAAGTTTGACGTACAAGGGGCTTTTATTCGCCACTGGCTGCCCGAATTGCAGCAAGTGCCCGACAAATATATTCATACACCACATGAATGGGCTGTAACCAGCAACACAGCGCTTAATTACCCAGAACCCATTGTTGACCATAAACAAGCTCGGTTAGCGACTCTAGCTGCATTTGAGACGGGTAAACGTAATAGTTTGAAGCAATAAGTCGTTTGAAATACGATGAATAGCAAAGTTATTATTTACTTTAAGGGTTACTATAGCGCCTCAATCATAAGGAGCAGATATGAGCGTTATTTTACAAGTTGATTTTCCGTATCAGGGGCCATGGGGTGATGAAATGATATCCGCAATGAATGATTTGGCGGAATCAATTAACCAAGAGCCGGGCTTTATTTGGAAGATTTGGACTGAAAACCCACAAACGCAAATGGCAGGTGGTGTGTATCTGTTTGCTTCAGAAACTGATGCACAAACTTATCTCACCAAGCACAGTGCACGATTAAAATCCTTTGGTATTCCTGATGTTCGCGGTGCGATTTTTGCAGTAAATAACGCGCTTAGCCAATTGAACCAAGCGCAGTTTTTAGCACAATAATTTTTATCACAACAATTTTTAGCGCAATAAATAGTTATTGGCACTGAAATTCAAACAACATCACATCTGAGGTAAATGAGCCATCGGCTTGTACTGCAAAGTGGCTTTTTACCTCATCACTTAATGTTCCTTGGTAGTGGCGGATAGCCTCGACGAATGGCTGTGGTGTCCGCATCCGTTCAACCCAACTGGTAAATTCCAATGCTAAACGGAAACTTTGCACCCGACGAACAAATAGCCCCGCACTGTTAAACATGCCAGACCATTCTCCAGCAGAATAATCACGAATATGTGAGGTATCCCGAAGCACTTCGACCGTTTGTAAGTAAATATCCAATAATGGATGTCCCGGTGATACCACATCAATAAAAATGCCTTTTCCACCCGGTTTGAGCACTCGGCGCACCTCACGTAGCGCTTGTTCCACATCGTGCCAATGGTGTGCTGAGTAACGGCTAATCACTCGGTCAAAACAGTGCTCACCAAACGGTAGAAACTCCGCGGTACCTTTGCAGGTGGTGATATTATTTAATTCACGTTCTTGTGCATTGTTAGCCACAACATTGAGCATTGAGTCGGACAAATCATAAGCCGTCACTGACTTCACTAACGGTGCTGCATGAAAGCTGACATGCCCTGCACCACAGCCAAGGTCAAGCACGTCTTCATCCTGACAACCTTGTAGCAATTGTTGCAAAACAAGTAGGTCTTCACCTTGTGCATGAACTTGGCTGGTTAAATACGAATTGGCTTGCTGGTCAAATTGTTGATAAACCGCTTGGTGGTGCGTTTTCATCTTTGTTTCCCTACATTCTGTTGCTGGTCACTCATCACAACAGAAAATGATTGAAAAAGCACCTATTAGCTCAATAATTAATTCGCTCCGTATAATGATTAATGAAAATCACCAACACGACGCTCCACCAGCGTTAAAATACTGTACAACGCCACAACGGTGTCATCCTGATTAAACACTTGCACGTCCCATTCAACAACGCCATTTGGCTTATCTTCAGCGAGTTTTTGCGTTTTTTTGATCTTTTTCTTGCACGTTAGGCGAACTTGTATGGTGTCACCGATTTTCACAGGTTCAATAAAACGCAAACTTTCCATACCATAATTGGCGATCACGGGCCCAACCCCTGCATCAACAAATAGCCCCGCTGCGGCTGAAACGACAAAATAGCCGTGCGCAATTCGTTCACCAAATAACGACTGTGCCGCACCAATTTT
The DNA here is from genome assembly GCF_028477785.1 of Providencia sp. PROV269. Classification (NCBI taxonomy): domain Bacteria; kingdom Pseudomonadati; phylum Pseudomonadota; class Gammaproteobacteria; order Enterobacterales; family Morganellaceae; genus Providencia; species Providencia sp. PROV269. The sequence continues at coordinate 38,506 of NZ_JAMPLV010000010.1, forward strand.
ATCAACGTGAACATAAAAATTATCACCGCTGAGACAGGCAAAATTAGCAATATCTGCTTCTGTAACGGTACGCCTTGCGGTCAGTAACGTGTCGCCAATTGCTAAGTCTTCAAAATGTTTGCGGAATGGATGAACCACATCAGCGATGGTATCTGCACCGCGGATCCATTGCTTAGTAATTGCCGTTAGCATAGAAGGGCTACCTTGAATAGCCGTACGCTGCATATAGTGTTTGACTGCTCTCAACCCGCCGAGCTCTTCGCCACCACCTGCTCGGCCTGGACCGCCGTGTACCAGTAACGGAAGCGGTGAACCATGGCCTGTGGACTCCGCGGCTGATGCTTCATTTAAAATCAACATTCTCCCATGTGCCCGCGCACCGGCACGAATGACCGCTTGTGCGATTTGTGCGTCAGCAGTGACTAACGTCCCCGCAAGGCTTCCTCCGCCTAAAATCGCTAACTGCACCGCTTGTTCGATATCGTCATAGATCATTAATGTGGCGACGGGACCAAAAGCTTCAATTTCGTGTACCGCTGTAGATTTAAAAGGCTCTGCACAATACAACAGCGTTGGCGGATAGAACGCCCCGTGTTGGCTATCTCCCCCAATAACATCCAGCTTTTCAAATTGCCCACCACATAGGACATCACAGCCATGATCACATAAATAATTCACTTTCTCTTGTACATCTTGGCGCTGCTCTAAGTTAATCAATGCCCCCATTCTGACCCCTTCAATTGCAGGGTCACCCACTGTTGTAGCGGATAAGCGTTTCAATAATGCCTGCTTTACATTTTCGAGCTGTTTCTTCGGCACGATAATACGACGGATCGCTGTACATTTTTGGCCCGCTTTCGCGGTCATTTCTCGAGTGACTTCTTTAATAAATAAAGCAAATTCAGGCTGATCTGGCTGGACGTCATCACCTAAAATGGCACAGTTTAATGAGTCCGCTTCCATCGTGAAAGGGACTGATTTAGCCGTGATACGTGGATGCGATTTCAGCTTTTGCCCTGTACTCGCCGACCCCGTAAAAGTCACAACATCTTCAAAATCAAGGTGTTCAAACATATCGCCAACACCACCGCAAACCAGTTGTATTGCGCCATCAGGCACTAAACCGCTATCAACCATTAGCTTCACCATCGCCTGTGTTAACTGTGCTGAGGCGGTTGCGGGTTTGATAATAGCAGGCATGCCAGCAAGCCATGTGGGTGCCAATTTTTCTAACATTCCCCAACAAGGGAAGTTAAATGCATTAATGTGCAGGGCAACGCCACGGCGAGATGTTAAAATATGATGGCCAATAAATTGCCCTTGCTTTGATAACGGGATCATTTCATCTTCTGGCCAAATAGTGTCATCCGGTAGCTCACGGTTAGCGAGCCCCGAATAAGAAAATAGTGTGGCAATTCCCCCTTCGATATCCACCCAGCTATCCGCTTTAGTTGCACCAGTTTGTGCCGAAATCGCATATAACTGGGCTTTATGTTCCAGTAGGTATTTTGCGAGTGCCTTGAGCATCTGCCCACGTTGCTGGAATGTCATCGCCGACAATATTTCGCCTCCTACTTGGCGACCATACTGCAAGCTTTCTGCTAGCGGCAACCCTTCTGTCGTCACTGTATATAAAGTTTCATTCGTTAGCGCATGGTGAATTTTTCGCCCTTCGCCCTCACCTTGTACCCATTTGCCCATAATGTAACTTGTTAAATGCTGCATATTCCTCTCCAGAAATAAAAACATCAATTCAAATTAGATAACAAATATGTATCATAAAAATAAGCATAGAAGCTAATTTAAATTTAACAAATTAAGAACAATTTTATATGAAATGCCTATTTCCATTAAAACCACACAAAACATAATAATTTTAATTAATTGTTTTTATTGTAATTTACTTTATTGATTGTGAAGCCACTCGCAAAACAAGGTTAATAAACATTGATCTTTTTGTTAACACTTCCTAGCATTAATGTTAAATATATATGATTCATTATTTTCATATAAATAAACATTAGCGAATCATTTAATGGAAAAATCAATGAGCGAGCAAAATCAGGCTAACTTCGAAGCCAAAATCGAAGCCGATATTTCCATCGAGCCCAAGGATTGGATGCCCGATGCGTATCGGCAAAACCTTATCCGCCAAATTGGTCAACATGCCCATTCAGAAGTCGTCGGCATGCTACCAGAAGCGAATTGGCTTACACGAGCACCGACATTGCGTCGTAAAGCAATTTTACTGGCCAAAATTCAAGATGAAGCAGGCCATGGTTTATACCTGTATAGCGCAGCCGAAACTCTCGGTTGCTCTCGTCAAGATATCTACCAAAAGTTACTTGATGAAAAAATGAAATATTCCTCCATTTTTAACTACCCGACATTAAGTTGGGCTGATGTAGGCGTGGTTGGATGGCTTGTCGATGGTGCGGCAATTGTGAACCAAGTAGCACTGTGCCGTGCCTCATATGGTCCCTATGCCAGAGCGATGGTGAAAATCTGTAAAGAAGAAAGTTTTCACCAACGCCAGGGTTATGAAGCTGTGATGGCGCTTGCACAAGGCTCCGATGAGCAAAAAGCCATGCTGCAAGATGCGATAAACCGCTTTTGGTGGCCCGTTCTCACGATGTTCGGTCCAAATGATTCGGACTCCCCGCACAGCGCTCAAAGCATGGCTTGGAAAATTAAGCGCTTCAGTAATGATGAGCTGCGGCAAAAATTTGTTGATAACACCGTTCCGCAAGTGGAAGCGTTAGGTATGACGATCCCTGACCCTGATCTGGTTTGGGATGAAGACCTTGGCCATTACCGTTTTGGCGAAATCGACTGGGAAGAGTTTTATCAGGTGATTAAAGGCAATGGCATTTGTAATCACGAACGCCTTAGTGCAAAGCGCAAAGGGTGGGAAGACGGCGCATGGGTACGTGAAGGTGCAATGGCACATAGTCGCAAGCAAAAATCCGTTAAAACAGCGGCTTAATCACTGACCATTTTACAAAAAGGAAAACACCATGAGCAATCAAGATTGGCCTTTATATGAAGTTTTTGTCCGTAGTAAGCAAGGGCTTGCGCATCGCCATGTTGGCAGTTTACATGCTGCTGATGACCAAATGGCGCTGGAAAATGCCCGCGATGCGTATACAAGGCGCAGTGAAGGCTGCTCAATTTGGGTGGTGAAGGCCGCACATTTAATTGCCTCACAGCCTGAAGATAAAAGTACGTTCTTCGACCCTGCGGATACCAAGGTCTATCGTCACCCAACCTTCTATACCATCCCTGATGGTATCAAGAATATGTAAGGAGCTTGCCATGAACCAACAACAACAGCTCCACGATTACACATTACGACTTGGCGATACCCCCTTAATTTTAGCGCAGCGCCTGTGCGAATGGTGCGGCCATGCCCCTGAGCTCGAAATTGACCTTGCGTTATCCAATATCGGCTTAGATTTGCTAGGGCAAGCGCGTAACTTTTTAAACTATGCCGCGCAATTAAAAGGGCCTGAATGCGATGAAGACACCCTTGCCTTCTTGCGCGATGAACGAGAGTTCAGCAATTTATTATTGGTTGAACAACCCAACAATGGCTTTGATGACACTTTAGTGCGCCAATTTTTTATGGATGCATATCATGTTCCATTATATGAAGCGCTAATTCATAGCCGTGATGAACAACTGTCTGCCATTGCTGAGAAGTCCCTCAAAGAAGCCGTTTATCACTTGCGTTTTAGCCGTGGCTGGATGGTCCGTTTAGGGGATGGCAGTGAAGAAAGCCATCAACGAATCCAACGTTCAGTCAATGAGTTATGGCGTTTTACTGGCGAACTTTTCCATGCTGATGACGTTGAAATCGCACTTAGCGAATTAGGCATCGCTGTTGACCCACGTTCTTTACAAGCCGCATGGTTAAACACCATTAACGAAACATTCACTGAAGCGACCCTCACTGTGCCAGAGAAAAAAGCGTATCGCTTAGGCGGCAAGCAAGGCAGCCATACTGAGCACTTGGGCTTGTTATTAACGCAATTGCAGTTTGTGCAACGTGCTTATCCGAACTGCCAGTGGTGATGTTATGGAACAGAGACTGCAACATCGCGAGCTTCAATCGCCCCAGGTTCACCAGATCTGGCAGCAGCTCCACCAAATACCCGATCCTGAACTACCCGCACTCTCTATTACTGATCTTGGCATGATCCGCAACGTGCTGCCGGCAGCTCAGGGCTGGAAAGTTATTTTTACACCTACCTATTCAGGTTGCCCAGCAACTGAATTTTTAATCAATGAAATCAAAACTGTTCTCGGTAATGCCGGTTTTCCAAATATCGACATCGAAATTCTGTTAACACCCGCTTGGACAACGGATTGGATGAACCAAGATGCGAAAAGACGCTTGCGTGAATTTGGTATCGCACCTCCGCAAGGTACGTCCTGCGAGCACCCAGAACACAAAGGCGCGGTTCGTTGCCCACGTTGTGACAGCGAACAGACCGAAAAAATTAGTGAATTTGGTTCCACTGCATGTAAGGCATTGTATCGATGCACTGAATGCTTAGAACCGTTTGATTACTTTAAATGTATTTAGGGGCACCCATATGACTGTATTTCATCGTTTAAGTATCGCTGCCATTGAACGTGACACCCCTGATGCTGTCGCCATTACTTTTAATGTACCCGATACATTACGAGAGCAATATCATTACCGCCCAGGGCAACACCTGACATTAAAAGCCTCTATCAATGGCGAAAACCTACGCCGCTGTTATTCCATTTGCAGCTCACCGGATGAAAACACGCTAAAAATTGGAGTAAAAGCGATTTACGAAGGGCGTTTCTCTAATTTCGTTAACCAAGAGTTACGAGTTGGCGATAGCCTTGATGTGATGGTTCCACAGGGGCAATTTGGTTACCAACCCGTAGCAGATACCCATGCACATTACCTTGCCGTCGCTGCTGGCTCTGGGATCACGCCATTGCTCTCCATCATTAAAGCCACATTACAAACTGAGCCAAAAAGCAGTTTTGTACTGATTTATGGTAATCGAAATAGCCGCTCAGTGATGTTTAAAGAGAGCATTTCAGACCTAAAAAATCGTTTTGCAACACGCTTCCAAGTTCTCTACCTGTTCAGCCAAGAACAGCAAGATAGCGAGCTACTCAGCGGTAGAATTAACCAACAACAACTCAGAGCCTTAAATAACACCTTATTGAATTTTAAGCAATTTGACCGAGCATTTATTTGTGGGCCCGACAGCATGATGAATGAGGTTCACGACACTTTAGTCGGTTATGGCATGCCTAAAGAATATGTTCACACCGAGCGCTTCAATACTTCAGGCACTAAATTCAAACCCGTAACCGCCATGACTAGCGAAACACGCAAAGTCAGTATTCACCTCGATGGTAGAACCATGGACATCGCCATGGATAGCCAAGACGACAGTATTTTGGATGCCGCACTGCGCCAAGGCGCGGATTTACCCTATGCCTGTAAAGGCGGCGTTTGCGCAACCTGCAAATGTAAATTGCGTTCTGGTGAAGTGGAAATGGGGGTCAATTACAGCCTTGAGCCCGACCAAATCGCGGCTGGGTACATTCTTAGCTGCCAAGCGTGGCCAAAAGGCGATGGCGTTGTTTTAGACTTTGACGTGTAGGAACTGTAATGGAAAACCATTGGATTTTATCACAACAACATAACCGGGTTTTGACTCTGACGTTAAACCGCCCAGAAGTACGTAATGCCCTGAGCACCGCCTGTTTAGAATTGCTGGTTCAGCACCTCGAGCAAGCACAAATCAATGATGAGATTGGTGCGATCGTGATCACCGGAAATCCGCGTTTTTTCGCTGCAGGAGCCGATCTTAAAGAACTACAGCAACAAACTGTTGCTAATGCGATCACCGATAAACGCCCCCAAGTTTGGCACAGGTTATCCGCGATATCAAAACCCATTATTAGTGCTGCGAATGGTTATGCACTGGGTGCAGGTTTTGAATTATTACTCGCCAGCGACATCATTATTGCTGGTGAATCAGCTCGTTTCGGTTTACCCGAAATTACTCTGGGTTTAATGCCCGGAGCCGGGGGGACACAGCGTTTAATTCGTGCCGTGGGCAAATCCCTCGCCATGCAAATGGTACTAACAGGTGAACCAATCAGTGCTAAACATGCGTTGCAAGCAGGGTTAATCAGTGAAATTTGTGTGGATGAATTGGTGCTAGAACGCGCCCAAAAGCTGGCAGAGCACATCGTAATGCATGCGCCTTTAGCCGTACAAGCCGCAAAAGCATCACTGGTACATTCTCAAGAAAACCATCTTACCGAGGGGTTACAGCTTGAGCGCCAATATTTTGTGACTTTAGCGGGTACCAACGATCGACGTGAAGGGATCGAGGCATTCTTCGAAAAACGAAAACCTCAATTTACAGGACAATAATCATGAATAATGAAGCAATGATCCTCACTACGTTAGAAAATGGGGTTCTCACCATCACTCTCAACCGCCCTGATAGGCTGAATAGCTTTAATGATGAGATGCATCGCCAACTCAGTGAGGCTATCAAAATAGCGGAACGCGATGAAACCGTACGCTGTTTAGTGATCACCGGTGCAGGCCGTGGATTTTGTGCCGGACAAGATCTAAATGATCGCAATGTGAGCGTGGGCAGTGACGCTCCTGATCTCGGGTTCTCCGTTGAAACTTACTATAACCCCTTGATCCGCCGCCTAACCACATTACCGAAACCGATTATTTGCGCGGTCAATGGTGTGGCCGCAGGTGCAGGCGCCGCCATTGCACTCGCAGGCGATATTGTCATTGCCGCAAAAAATGCCAGTTTTATTCAATCTTTTTGCCGCCTTGGCTTGGTTCCTGACTCAGGAGGAAGCTGGTTTTTACCTCAATTAGCAGGCCATGCACGGGCAATGGGGATGGCATTATTAGGCGATAAAATAAGTGCGGAGCAAGCATTACAGTGGGGAATGATTTGGCAGGTCACTGAAAATGAAGAACTCATTAATACCACTCAACAGCTCGCACAACACCTTGCAACCCAACCGACTTATGGTTTAGGGCTTATCAAAAAGGCCATTTATGCCGCGGCAACCAATACTCTCGATGAGCAACTCAACCTTGAGCGTGACTTACAACGCCTTGGCGGTCGAAGTGAGGATTATCGCGAAGGGGTCAATGCTTTTTTAAATAAACGTGAACCCCAGTTCAAAGGATGCTAACCATGACATTACCTTTGAATCATACTATCAACACCATCGCGGTAATTGGCGCTGGAACCATGGGGATTGGCATTGCACAAGTGGCAGCAACAGCGGGGTTATCCGTCTTACTGTTTGATGTGAACCAAGATGTGTTAAGCCGTAGTTTATCAACGATGACCCAACGTTTACGCAAACGTGTTGAGCAAGGGAAAGCAAAACTAGAGGTCACGGAGGCGATTATCGCAAAAATCGCAGTGGTAAAAAGCCTCTCGGCACTGTCGGATGCACAATTAGTCATTGAAGCCGTTGCTGAAAATCTGGAAATAAAACAGGCAATTTTTAGTGAATTAGAAGCGATTTGCAGCAAAAATACGCTATTTGCCAGTAATACATCTTCATTATCGATTACCGCCATTGGGCGGCAGCTAACACACCCCGAGCGTCTTGCAGGCCTGCACTTTTTTAACCCCGCCCCCGTGATGAAATTAGTTGAAATCGTTCGAGGGCTAGAAACATCTAACACCGTCATTGAACAGTTAAAAGCCCTGACTTTATCATTTGGAAAAATCCCCGTAATTTGCCGTTCCACCCCCGGTTTTATTGTCAACCGAGTGGCTCGGCCTTTCTACGCCGAAACAATGCGTGCCCTTGAAGAACAAATTGCGTCTCCTGCCACATTAGACAGCGCAATACGTGACGCTGGGGGTTTTGCCATGGGCCCACTACAACTAACTGATTTAATTGGCCATGATGTAAACTATGCGGTAACTGAATCAGTATTTCAGGCCTTCGGTTATGACCCACGCTTTCAAACCTCATTAATGCAATTGGAATTAGTCCAAGCAGGCCATTTAGGCCGTAAATCGAAGCAAGGGTTTTATCATTATGATGATAATAAACCTCAACCTTTACCTTCAATTGCAGAAAAAATTCACCTTGAGCAGCCCCAAAATATAAAAGCGCATGGCAACTGGCAGATATTTCCTGAGTTCGCGCGGCTTTTAACTGAAAATGGGATCTCTCTCGAAGGATTAACACAACATTCTGATCAATCCCCGACACTTATTGTTAATGGCGTTATTATTATGTTAACAAATGGTGAATTGGCATCGTCACATGCGCAAACACAAAAACAAGCCGTCGTGCATTTTGACTTATCGGTAAATTACCTTACCGCAACAACCATCACGTTAAGCTGTGCATCGCAAAATAATGCGCAACAAAACCAGCAAGCTATCGCGTTTTTTCAATCATTAGGTAAACACGTAATTGTATTACCAGACTACCCAGCGCTGTTAACCATGAGGACAGTCGCGATGCTATGCAATGAAGCGTTAGATATCGTCAATAAAGGAATTGCAACGGCATTAGATACCGATAATGCCATGTGTTTTGGCGTGAATTACCCTAAAGGCCCACTCGCTTGGGGTAGGCAGCTAGGCTGGCAACGTGTGCTGTCAGTACTTGAAAATTTGACTCAGTTTTATGGAGACAGTCGTTATCGGCCAAACCCACTTTTAAGGCAATTAGCCGCAGGTTATCAATCTTTAACTTTCAAGGAGCTACCATGATTTCATTGCCAAACATTACGCTGGCTCAGCAATCAGCTCACATTATGTACCGTGATGATGCATGCGCAAAAGCGATGGGTATGTCCATTGAAAAAGTCGAGGAAGGTTTTGCGCAATTGAAAATGCCGATCACAGCACAGATGCTTAATGGCCATAAAACCTGCCACGGAGGGCAATTATTTAGCCTTGCCGACACCGCGTTTGCCTACGCCTGTAATAGCCAAGGGCATGCTGCCGTTGCTTCCATGTGCTCCATTGATTTTATTCGTCCCGGTTTTGAAGGTGACCTGCTTACCGCGACCGCCACGATGAAACACCAAGGTAAACGTAACGGTTTATATGAAGTCGAGATAACTAACCAAGATGGTAAAACGCTTGCGCTGTTCCACGGTCGTTCTCATCGGTTAGGCCATCGTTTAACAGGAGAACAATCATGATAGATGCGTTTATTTGTGATGGTGTCCGCACTCCCATTGGCCGCTACGGTGGTGCTTTATCATCATTACGCCCTGATGACCTTGCCACTGTTCCATTAAAAGCCTTAATGGAAAGGCACCCGCAACTTGATTGGTCATTAACTGACGACATCATTTTAGGTTGCGCAAATCAAGCAGGAGAAGACAACCGTAATGTAGCACGTATGGCGGGGCTGTTATCTGGGCTACCTGTTTCTGTTTCTGGTACCACCATTAACCGCCTATGTGGTTCTGGGCTAGACGCTATAGCATTAGCGGCAAGAAGTATCAAAGCTGGTGAGTCTGGGCTCATGATTGCCGGAGGCGTCGAATCCATGAGCCGAGCGCCGTTTGTGATGGGTAAACCAGAATCTGCATTCTCTCGTCAAGCGCAAGTATTTGATACCACTATTGGCTGGCGCTTTATCAACCCGTTGATGGAACAACAGTTTTCCACAGATTCGATGCCAGAAACTGCGGAAAATGTGGCAGAAACTTACCAAATTAGCCGTGAAGACCAAGATGCTTTTGCATTACGTAGCCAACAACGCACTGAAACTGCCAAAGTTAACGGTATTTTTGCGCAAGAAATCATCCCTGTAACGGTTAAACAACGTAAAAATGAATACGTCGTCAGTGAAGACGAGCATCCAAGAGCAGAAACGACATTTGAACAATTACAAAAACTAAAAACCCCATTTCGCGATAACGGGACTGTAACGGCTGGTAATGCTTCCGGTGTTAATGACGGAGCCGCCGCACTGATTATCGCATCCGACACTATCGCCAAACAACAAGGGTTAACACCGCGGGCTCGTATCATCGCTACAGCCACTTGTGGCGTTGAGCCAAGATTGATGGGGATCGGTCCACTCCCTGCCTCGCAAAAAGTATTAAAAATGGCAGGGCTCACCATCGAACAAATGGATGTTATTGAACTAAACGAAGCCTTTGCCGCGCAAGCACTCGCCGTTTTAAGGGGGCTTGGTTTACCTGATGATGCCTCACACGTTAACCCAAACGGAGGGGCAATTTCACTAGGCCATCCACTTGGAATGAGTGGAGCAAGGCTTGTTATTGCCGCTATCAATGAACTACACCGCAGACAAGGTCGTTATGCATTATGCACCATGTGTATCGGGGTTGGCCAAGGGATCGCAATGATTATTGAACGAGTCTGAACAACGTCTTAATACAAATAAAAACAGCCTGAAAACCCGACACCTGCTCAGGCAAATACCAGAAACGTCATGCATTAGCGTGAACTGGTAACCATAATAATTATGAGGACAGGCAATTATGAGCAATATACAAGATAGCATCGACCCAATTGAATTTGCATCGCGAGATGAGATCGAGTCTTTACAGTACTCTCGAATGAAGTGGACACTCACTCACGCCTATGAAAATGTCCCGATGTATCGCAAGAAATTCGATGATGCAGGGGTTCACCCTGACGATTTCAAACAACTCAGCGATATCGAAAAATTTCCTTACACGACCAAACAGGATTTACGTGAAAACTACCCATTTAGCACCTTTGCTGTGCCAATGGACCAAATCATCCGTATTCATGCCTCTTCAGGAACGACTGGGCGCCCAACTGTGGTCGGTTACACCCAGCGAGATATCGATAACTGGGCTGACCTGATTGCGCGTAGTTTACGTTCTGCTGGCACTGTCCGAGGTGATAAAGTCCACGTTGCTTACGGCTATGGTTTATTCACCGGAGGGCTAGGGGCTCACTATGGCGCAGAACGCCTAGGAGCCGCAGTCATTCCTATGTCAGGTGGGCAAACTGAAAAACAAGCACAACTGATCGCTGATTTCAAACCCGATGTGATAATGGTAACGCCCTCTTACTGCTTGAGTATTATTGATGAGCTTGAAAAAATCATGGGTGGAGATGCTAGTAAGTGCTCACTTAGATTAGGTGTCTTTGGTGCTGAACCTTGGACTGAATCCCTCAGAACAGAAATTGAAACCCGTCTTGGTATCAAAGCATTAGACATTTACGGTTTATCTGAAGTGATGGGGCCTGGCGTTGCTATGGAGTGCGCAGACTCAGGAGAGAGTGGCCCCACTATCTGGGAAGACCATTTTTATCCAGAAATTATTTCCCCCAATACCTTAAAACCATTAGGGGCGGGTGAGCATGGTGAGTTAGTGTTTACTACCCTGACAAAAGAAGCCATGCCTGTTATTCGTTACCGAACACGTGACCTTACCCACCTGATGCAGGGGGTCAATCGTAACATGCGTCGAATTGGTAAAATTACCGGACGTTCCGATGACATGATGATCATTCGTGGCGTGAATGTGTTTCCTTCTCAAATTGAAGAACAAATCATGCAATTTAAGGAGCTTTCCCCTCATTACCAATTAGAAATTGGTCGCCAAGGCAATATGGACAACTTATCTGTTCGTGTTGAGCTCAAACACCCTGAACAGCTCACTTATGATGAACGCTGTAATATCTGCCACCATTTAAAGCATCGAATCAAATCGATGGTAGGTATTAGCACCCGTATTAGTATTGTAAATTGCGGTGATATTCCACGCTCTCAAGGCAAAGCTGAACGGGTAATTGATACTAGAATTGCGATTTAATTCAAATTATTAAGGCATATTGGAATGAACTACTCTGATATGCCTTAATCTCTGAGAAAGTGTTAAAACAGGTAATGGAAGACAACCTTTAAATTTATGTCTACTATTTAGTAAGCCTTCTGATACATAAATTTTATAGATAAAATATAAATGGAAAATAAACTTAACCAATTCATACAACATGCAATAGCAAGCCAACCCATTAGTGGGACGTCTCTAATTAGCTCACTCTATGGTGATGCTTTGCATCATCGTGGTGGTGAAGTGTGGTTAGGAAGCTTGACTAAGCTGTTAGAACCCATGGGCTTTACTGACCGCTTTGTCCGAACTTCCGTTTTTCGCTTACAAAAAGAAGGTTGGCTTGATGTCGAAAAAATTGGCCGTCGCAGCTATTACCGTATTTCTGAGCGCGGGCAAAGTCGCTTTCGCCGTGCAGAAAATAAAATTTATCTAGCCGGGCAGCCTGATTGGGATGGAAAATGGGATTTACTCCTCCTTGAAACGGCGGATAAAGACGAAAAGATCAGATTAAAAAAGGAACTGAGTTGGCTCGGTTTCGGGCAATTTAATACGTCACTCATGGCAGCACCCAGTTGTGCCCAAAGTGATGTACCGACACTACTCAATGAACTCAATGCCACTGAAAATGCCATCTATTTTCACGCGGATTACCCCTATAGCCGCTCAGAAAAAAATCTCAAAGAACTGGTTTCTCATGCTTGGTCTTTGCAAGATATTTCAGAACATTATCATCAGTTTATTTCCTTATTTAGGCCACTTGCATTACTCCTTAAAGAAAATACTGACACACAGATTTCCCCTGAACACTGCTTTCAGCTACGTTTACTGCTGATCCATTTCTACCGCCGTGTCACGCTTAAAGACCCGTTATTACCAGATGAACTCCTTCCTGCACAATGGGAAGGCCATATTGCACGCCATCTTTGTACCAACATTTATCAACGCATTGATCAAGCGGCAACCCAATATGTTTCTGAACAGTGCGAAACCACTGTCGGGGAGCTTCCTCAACCATCCAGCGCTTATTATCGCCGCTTTGGTGGAGTGCTCAGAGATATAGCCGCCTAAATACACATTACAGGAGCCTGTATGCCCTTTTATCAAATCGATGGTATTACGCCCGTCGTCAGTCCTGAAAGTTTTGTGCACCCTACTGCTGTGGTGATTGGTGATGTTATTATTGGCAAAAATGTTTACATTGGCCCAAACGCCAGCTTACGTGGGGACTTTGGTCGCTTAATCATTAAAGATGGCGCCAATGTGCAAGATAACTGTGTGATGCATGGTTTTCCTCAGTATGAAACCATCGTGGAAGAAGATGGGCACATCGGCCATGGGGCGATTTTGCATGGTTGCCATATCAAGCGTAATGCCTTAGTCGGAATGAACAGTGTGATTATGGACGGGGCCGTTATTGGCGAGAACTCTATCGTCGGTGCTTGTGCCTTCATCAAAGCCGAGGCAATTTTCGCCGATAATAGTCTTATCGTGGGTACACCTGCAAAAGTCCTTCGCACCTTATCAGAAAAGGAAATTGCATGGAAAACCAGCGGAACCAAAGATTATCAAGACTTAGTCACGCGCTGCTTAAACACCTTTAAAGAAGTCGAGCCCCTCAAAGAAGTCGAAACGAACCGGCCTGTCTTGAGTTTTGAGAATATTATTCCTAAATCCCAGCTATAAGCTAGATGGGGCTAAAATACTTAGCCCCATCCATTATTTCGCTTTGCTACCAAATGGCGGTTTAGCAAACCAAACAGTAATAATCAGCGCAATAAATACCCAACCGCATAACCAGAAAATTTCATTTGCAGCAATAATTAATCCTTGGCTCGTAATTTGCTGAGCAATAAAACCAGAAGTCTGTTCGGTACTCAATCCATGGGCTGCCATTTCTTTATACATCCCTAAGGATTCAGGGTTATAATCGGTAATAAATTCCGTTAATTGACTATGGTGAACGGCTTCTCTATCACTCCACAGCGTTGTGGTAATAGAAGTCCCTATTGAACCCGCTAAGGTACGGAAAAAGTTAGCCAAACTCGATGCCGAAGCGAGTTTTTCAGGCGGTAAACCTGAAAGGGTTAATGTGGTCAGTGGCATAAAGAAGCAAGCTACTGCCATTCCTTGCACCAATTGCGGCCAAACAACAGCAGAAAAGCCCATGCTCGGTTCAAAAGTATATGCACGCCAGAAGAAACAAATTGCATAAAATACAAAGCTAAAGGTCACTATCCAGCGGATATCAAGAAAATCGGATAATTTTGCTACTGGAGCCGAAAACAACACAGGCAATAAGCCTATAGGCGCCAATGCGAGCCCAGCCCATGTTGCCGTATAGCCATAAACTTCCTGTAAAAGTTGCGGCAACAAGACAATAGCGCCGAAATAGGCCATATACGCTAAACTGACAGAAATCGTTCCGATGGTAAAATTGCGCGATTTAAATAACGATAATTCGACAATTGGGTTTTTATCTGTGAGTTCCCAAATAACGAGGAATACCAACGCAATAGCTGAAACAACGGCTAAGATGACAATTTCATTAGATGCCAACCATCCCAGTTCCTTACCTTTGTCGAGCAAAACTTGTAAGCAACCCACTCCCACAGAAAGCAGCGCCAAGCCAATCACATTGAATGGCACTTTCACGACCTTGGACTCCATCCCTTTGAAGATAATAGAGCCAACTATAATGACAAAAATTCCCAAAGGCACATTCATAAAGAATATCCAGCCCCAATGGAAATTATCACTAATATAACCACCAAAAATAGGACCGAATACAGGGGCTAAAATAATGGTCATAGACCAAAATGCTAACGCCATATTTTGCATTTTTGGCGGATAGCAGCGCATGATAAGGCTTTGAGAAAGTGGGATCACCGGCCCTGCAACGGCACCTTGCAATACGCGGTATAAAATTAGCATACCAAGGCTATCGGAAAAGCCACAAAGTAATGAAAATAAGGTGAAAAGCGCCGTTGCCCATAAGAAAACACGAATTTCACCAAAGCGCTTCGCCAAGTAACCTGAAATAGCGATAGAAATTGCATTCGATACGCCAAACGAGGTAATTACCCATGTCCCTTGAGACATAGAAACCCCAAGGTCACCTGCAATCGTCGGGATAGCCACGTTAGCAATCGTGGAATCAAGCACCTGCATGAAGGTCGCAAGGGACAACGCAATGGTTGCCCATACCAGTTTTGCACCCTTAAGTGGTTGAATATCTGCCACAACGGCTCCTTTCAAGCTAGTCTGCGTTATCGCTGATAATAGTGTCGATGATGTGGTCGACATCACTTAAGTTTAAGACCAACACATCACTTTCAAATGCAGGTACTGTACGCTGTACTTCCGCTAAAACAGGGCCATTTTGATCTTTAATATCGATGGTGACATTCATAGATAACCCAATGCGTAACGGGTGTTTTGCCACCTGCTCTGGGTCTAATTCAACACGTACAGGCAAACGCTGTACGACTTTAATCCAGTTCCCTGTCGCGTTTTGGGCAGGCAATAATGAGAAAGCACTACCGGTTCCCATATCAAGCCCAACCACGGTACCGTTATAAACAATATCTGCCCCGTAAAAATCACTGTTGATGGTCACGGGTTGCCCAATACGGACTTTTTCTAATTGAGTTTCTTTGAAGTTCGCATCAACCCAAACAGGCTGAACAGGCACAATCGCCATTAAAGAACTTTGCGGACTGACTTGAGAGCCGACTTGAACATTACGCCGTGAAACATATCCCGTCATTGGGCTTTTAATTTCAGTACGTTGTAAGTTTATCCACGCACTGCGTACGCTATCAGCTGCTTGCTGAATTGCAGGTTGTTTTTTGAGCTCCGTATTACGCAACAATGCGCGGTTGGCATTATATTGTTGAATAGAAATATCCAGAGCCGCCTGCGCAAGTTGCACAGCTTCTTGGGCGTGCTGCAGGTCTTCCTTCGAAATGGTACCACTGCGGCCTAAAGCTACACGACGTTGATAATCTTTTTGCGCTTGCGCAAGTGTCACACGATTTTTTTGAATTTGCGCTTGATACTCATCACCATTGATATACAGTTCTTTGGTTTTGCGTACGGTGGTCGCTAAATCATGTTTGGCTTGTTCAAATGCCAATTGCGCATTCGTTTTATCCAATACAACCAGTACATCCCCCGCCTTTACCAAGTCAGTATTTTCAAAGTTAACTTGAGTGACATTACCTGTTGTTTGCGCAATTATCGGGATCTGTAAGCCAGATACATAAGCATCATCGGTATATTCTTGAAAGCGTAAAACTAAAAACCAATAAACACCGTAGGCGACAAATAATAGAATGATAATTATTGTGGCTATCACTATCCATATTGTTCTACGTTTTTCATTAGTCGTTTTTTGATTATGTGTTTCTGAATGGGTTTCTTGACTCATAATAACTCTCAAGGTCTGAAATCAATATTAATTCTCCCTCTATATTTACGAAGTATATGTAATAAAGCAATAGTTAATAATTTACAATTAAATTAATTCCAACAAAAAAATTAATTCATTGATATAAAACAAATAATTAAAGGGAATCAGAGTTCAACATTAGATTAATGTTTATTATCAAAACAATGAAATTCATTCTTAATTAGATTAACGATAAAAATTAATGAAATAGTTCAAATGATATTTATTATGATAAAAATTCCGTCACTCAATTATTGATATTCTTTTTTTGATTGAATATTTCTATTTATTAGACCATATTTATGATTTCTTAACTTGGAGTTTTCATTTTTTATCGCGGGCTGCCGCTTGCTTTTTAATACCACTGATTGTCTCGATTTTCATTTTTGTCCTCATCAATACAACATTAATAAACTCAATACGGTGCTTAATAGAGTAACGAAGTACGTTGGTAATTGCTGGCCTTTCGGGCAGCTTTTATCTCTTTACCAGTACTTAATATTATTCATTAGGTTAACGAGGTTATCCCCAAGGATACAGGCTAATTTTGAATGTATGTTTCATATAACTCAAATTTCCCTAGTAGATGCTAGCGCTAGAGTAAATTCACGCACAACCAAACACCATAAACCAGAGTTAAACCTTAATTTTTCGTTAAGCTTGACAAAAATCGTAAAAGGGGAAAACACCGTAGGTGAAAATTCTTAGCTGAGATCAAATATTGCTCATAAATTAGCTAGCTCATTATTTATTTTTGATATGTTTTAGTGATAATATTCGCAAACAATATAATTATCATTCTCATTTATATTTACTAGGGATAACTATGACTTCGCAATATCACTACACCCTGATTGCCGCCGGTGTTTGTGCGGCTTTATCTTCATTTAGCGCTACAGCAGCAGACAATAAAACAGATACCATGGTCGTCAGTGCATCAGGCTTCTCGCAACAACTGCGTGATGCTCCTGCTAGCGTGACCGTGATCAGTGCAGACCAATTACAAAATAAACCTGTCCGTGACCTCGCCGACGCCGTTAAAGACGTGGAAGGGGTAAGTGTCGTTGGTGCTGCAAACAAACAAGATATTAATATCCGTGGCTTACCCGGCGAATACACGCTGATATTGGTCGATGGGCGCCGTCAAAACAGCCGTGAATCACGTCCTAATGGGAGCGGTGGCTTTGAAGCAGGCTTTATGCCACCTGTCGAAGCGATTGAACGCATCGAAGTGATCCGTGGACCTATGTCCTCCCTGTATGGTTCCGATGCAATGGGTGGTGTTATCAATATCATCACTAAAAAAGTGACTAATGAATGGCATGGCAGCGTCACCACTGGGGCTATTATCCAAGAAAACAGTGATAGCGGTAACTCGACTGACGGTAACTTCTATCTGTCTGGCCCATTAATTCAAGATAAACTTGGTCTGCAATTATATGGTGGTGGTAACTACCGTCAGGAAGATAAAATCTTAGAAGGTCATCATCAGCGTGATAACCGCAGCTTAACAGCTAAATTAACCTTTACACCACAAGAGAACCAAACCTTCTTACTAGAAGCAGGTCGTAGTACTCAAGAGAAAACATCGACACCAGGTAAATCTGGTGCTGAATATGAAATTCGTGGTGGAGACAAGCAATATAACTCTAAAGAAGAGTGGCATAACGACCGTAACCATGCAGCTCTGACTTATAAAGGTGAGTGGGATTCTTTTAATACTGAGCTAAGTGTTTACCAAGAAAAAACCAAACGTAAAATAAAATCCCAAGACCGTAATCAAACTACAGGCCATTGGGAAGGCGGCTATGAGGCGCGCGTACCTGAAATCACCAACACCGTTGTTGATGGAAAAGTGGTGGCTTTCCTGCCGGACAATATCCTAACCGTTGGTGGGCAATACCAGTACTCTAAATTGAAAGACAGCTCTTTGGTTTCAAAAGGCGTAATGGAAAAAACCAGTATGTCAGTCGATCAATCAGCACTGTTTGTGGAAAATGAGTTTACCGCAACAGATGATCTGATCTTAACGGGTGGCCTACGTTTAGATCACCACGAAACCTATGGTAACCATTGGAACCCAAGGGGTTATGCTGTTTACTACCTAACCGATGAAATCACCATTAAAGGGGGCGTTTCTTCAGCTTTCCGCGCACCTACATTACGTGAAATCAGTAAAGGCTATGGCACCTCTACCCAAGGTGGTAACGGGATTATCTACGGTAATCCAGACCTCAAACCGGAAAAAAGTGTTAGTGAAGAAATCAGTATTGCCTATAACCATGAATCTGGCTTTAATGCGAGCTTAACCTTCTTTAATACCGACTTCAAAAACAAGCTAACTAGCTACTCACTTAATCAAGCCGATCCTAACCACCCTAATCTCACGTTATATACCTACGACAATGTGGGTAAAGCGAACATCAAAGGTGTTGAAGTTGCAACGGGCATTCCTATCGCACAGGATTGGAACCTCAACCTAAATTACACATACACCAATTCAGAACGTAAAAGTGATGATGAGAAATTAGGCAATGGTCTTTCCTTAAAAGGCTATCCATTGGATAAAACACCAAAACATATCGCTAATGCGAAATTGGATTGGAACTTCAATGAAGACCTAACCTTATACACACGTGCGCATTATGAAGGAAAACAGGTGTGGGCAGCACAACGTAATGGCTCAAAAGTACCTCGCTATCGTAGTGGCTATACCACCATGGATGTGGGTGCAACCTACCAATTATTTAAAAACACCAAACTGAACTTTGCAGTGCTAAATATTGGTAATGAAAAAGGACCTAAAATTGATAAAGTTGATGGAAACTGGGATGTTGAAGACGGACGCCGTTATTGGGCGAACGTTAACGTTAGTTTCTAATTAACTCTGAGGGTGTGCCTGTTTCAGGTATACCCTCAAAACCCTTAAATAGACTCAATAAATGAATAAAATCATATTAAGTGGCATATTGCTGTGTATGACCAGTTCCGCATTTTCCCGCCCAAGCCAGACTATCCCGAGTATGGACGAGCAAGTCAGCCAATTTTATGATATCCAACAAACGGATATGACTTACGGTGACCGTGCGCTGCGCATTTACAGTGCAGTGCCCTATAATGTCACCGCACAACGCCCTATCCTGTATATGCTTGATGGTAATGGTTTATACCCCAAAGCGGTTAATCGCGCAGTTGAAAAGCTGCCAGCGGATAAACTACCGATTATTATTGGGATTGGTTACCCCATTGACGAAGCCTTTCCAAAAGCATGGCGAACCTACGACTATACTCCCCCTGTTGCGGGTGACGAATTTAAACAAGGGGGCGGTTCCCCTGCGCTATACCAATTTTTAACTGACACTATTCGCCCATGGGCAGAAAAACAGTTTCCTATTGATAAAAGCAAACAAACCCTATTTGGCCATTCATTTGGTGGATTATTTACCTTGATGGCGTACCAACAACAACCGGATGATTTTCAGTTTTATGTTTCTGCCAGCCCGTCATTATGGTGGGGTAAAGGAAGTATGGTAGATTTAGCGAAACTGACAGCGAAACAAGCGGCTTCCCCCCTATTTGTGACTTTAGGCGGTTTAGAAGAGAGCCCTGATTTATCCAAACTGAGCGCTGAACAAGTGCAAAATTACCAAGCGCGCAAAAGTTGGATTAGCACACGCCAAGTTTGCACTGAGATTGCAAACCACCAAAGGCACTGTGAATTTAGGTTATTCGACGGCAAAAACCACGGTTCAGTGATCCCCGATGCTATCGATAAAGCCCTTGATGTCGCTAGCCAATAAGACTAATTGATGGGTTTTAGGAGATCGCTGTAGAGCTCTGCTAGAACCCCCTTTTCACCAAATTCTTTGCGGATCCACTGCGTCACAAGCCCAGTAGCTGAATGTTGTGTGGCTAATAGCATATGGGAATCTTGTCGTGGGTTCTGAATTTGTTTTGTTACCAACAAACCATGTTTAACATGGTCTTTGATCATATAATCGGGTAAAAACCCAATCCCTTCACCTAATATCTGACACTGGCATTTAGTATTAAAATCAGGCACTTGAATTGCTTCTTGCCCATGTAACAACCAACCCACCCGCTTATTAATGGTATGCGCGGTATCTTCCACCATAATATTGGGATAAAGGCGTAGCTGGCTCTCAGCGATGGGCTCTGGCATCAGTGCCAATGGGTGAGTTGCTGCGATAGCAAATTGCCAGTGAATCGCACCGATTTCAGTGTAGTCAATTCCACCGCCATCCATCAACGTACCCGGAGCACCAATCGCAATATCTGCATGGTTATTAATAATGGCATCCCAAACCCCATTATACACCTCTGTTGTCACAGTGATGTGGCAGGTAGCAAACTGTTTTTTTAATATTTGTAATAACTTAGCGGTATGATACGGCGTATATAATAACTGATTAATACAAATACGTACCCGCGCTTCAATCCCCTGCTCAATAGAATAAATACTTTTTTGAATGGAATGGAAATTATTGAGCAAGTCGGTTGCTTTACGATAAAAATAATACCCTGCTTCTGTGAGTTCAATATTACGGGTATTACGAATAAATAACGCGACATCTAAATAGGTTTCAATACGTTTGATGGTATAACTCACCGCAGAGGTGGTCACGCCTAACTCTTCCGCTGCTTTACTAAAACTCGCAAACTTCGCTGCTGTTGTGTAAGTCAGTAAGTTTTCTTCCGTAAAAATTGAGTTCATTCCCACCGCCAAAAATGTTTAAAATTTAGACAAATCATGTTTTTATGTGAATAAAATTCAATAACGTAAAAATCAGATTATTTTTCGAGCATATTTTTATAGCTTAACAGAATTATTAACAACTGGAATAGATTAAATTTGATATGCATTTTCCCCAAGTAAAAACCCTACCTTTAAAGTCACTATTAATATTCGAAATACCTAATATTATTGAATTAAATAGGCAAACCAAGTATTAACATTCGATACAGATACGATCAATAAAATTACAAATTTAACAAATTAAAAACTTCCAATTTGATGTCTATCACAGAACTGAGTAAATCATGATTTTCGATTTTAATTAACAAAAAAAATCACACAATTTGGACCACAAAATAGCCATAAATCATCAAAAAACGCTAAAAAAGAATGCTCGCACGCACAAAAAAGCCAGATTATTGAATTAAATTCAATAATTAAATGCCCCATTGATGAATTAAATTTAAATGGATTCTTTTTATTAATGACAATTGCTATGCTCTAACCATCATATATTCGATGTAATCTTTAAATTGTCTTTATCTATGTTGGTAATAAAAACCAACCTAAGGGGAAAATGATGACCGCTAGTACTCTCGCTCACGATTTTTTAACCGCAGCTGAACAAGGACAATTAGAAATATTAAAAAGTTGCCTTGAAAAAGGTGTGGATATTAATACCACCAACCGTCAAGGTCGCACTGCTATCGTCAATGCTAGCCTGAATAAACATTATGAATGTGTTTCTTTTCTGATTAATGCAGGGGCAGATATTAATAAACAAGACCAAACCTGTTTTAACCCTTTTTTATTAAGCTGTCTTAATAACGACTTAACCTTATTACGCATTGTCTTACCTGCAAAACCCAATTTAGACTTATTAACCCGTTTTGGTGGTGTGGGAATTACACCGGCCAGTGAAAAAGGCCACGTAGAAATTGTTCGTGAACTACTTGAAAAAACCGATATTAATGTCAATCACACCAACTTTGTTGGTTGGACCCCTCTATTAGAAGCTATCGTACTCAACGATGGGGGCGAAAAACAGCAGCAAATCGTTAAATTACTATTAGACCACGGTGCGAACCCTCATATGACGGATAAATATGGTAAAAAACCATTAGAGTTAGCACATGAAAAAGGCTACAGCGAGATTGCTGAGTTACTGATTGCAGCAGGAGCATAGCGAAATCATAGACTCTAAATAAGATAAGGAGGCATGTGAACGCATCCATATCTCATCGGCAAAGGTTATACGGGCTAACGGCTGATACACAATTTCTCAATCTGTTGCATCAGCCCTCACCCCAAGGAACGATAGAACAAGTATTTAATAAAGCCATTAACTTTTCTATTGATAATGCACTTTATACATTGCTTTGTTCTCAATTAGATAATGCTCCAAATAGTTGCCGATTAATCAATAAAAATTTTTCTCTTTTCAATATTAAAAAAGGAGAGTCCATTAATTTATTAAATAAAGAAATATTGATTGGTGATAATTATTTATTATCATTTTCTTTATGTAAAGAATGGCGGCAACCTGTTATCAACTTTAGCGATAACAAACTGAAAAATTCAAATTATTTATTATATATCGAAAAGCAAATAAATCGTTTGGATTTAATCTTAACTGAAAATAAAAGCTCTCTATTTAAATATCAGGGGGATAACTTTTTTTATCTCTCTATGACGAAGCAATTGGTTCAATTACGCTCTGAATTGATTGAATCAATAATTAAGAAAAATAAAGAAAATATTGTTTATGTGATCCGCCAGTTTGTTGGATTGGGTATCGGGCTAACTCCTTCAGGAGATGATTACTTAGTTGGGTTAATGGCATTTTTATTATTAATCGGTCATCCGGTTGCCACTTTTTACCCTGAATTTTTTAAGGGAATAACCCAAAGCTTAGGCCAGACGACACCAATCAGTGCCATCACATTAGAAAAAGCGTTAAACCGAGAATATCGCGAAAATATGCAGCAATTAATTCAATCATTAGTTGATGCGAAAGAAACCAATATTTATCCACAATTTTTAGAGATTTTAAATATCGGGTCGAGTTCTGGCAGCGACATGCTATTTGGCTTGCGAGATGCCCTGTATATCACCCATTATTTCGGAGAAAACTATGTCGACTAAAGTTGTCATAAAAAAGAATACCTATTTTGATTCCGTATCACTGATGTCTATTTCGACAAAAGCCAATCAACTCGACAATGTCGAACAAGCGTTTGTCGCGATGGCAACAGAGATGAACAAAGGCGTTTTACGTAATTTAGGGTTACTAACACCTGAATTAGAAGAAGCCAAAAATGGCGATTTAATGATTGTCATTAAAGGCCCAAGCGATGATGCCAACGAAGCCACATTAATTGCTATCGAAGAGTTATTTAATAAGAAAAACCAAGGTGGCGGGCAGCATGAAGCTAAATACGCCACTATTAATTCAGCGAAAACACATATCCCAGATGCCAACCTTGCCGTCATTTCAGTAAACGGTCAATTTGCTGCCCGTGAAGCGCGCATTGCCTTAGAAAATGACCTCAACGTTATGTTGTTTTCCGATAACGTCTCCATTGAAGATGAACTCGCGCTCAAACAGCTGGCTAGCAAGAAAGGCTTGCTGATGATGGGCCCAGACTGCGGAACTGCCATTATCAACGGAACTGCGCTGTGCTTTGGTAACGATGTACGCCGTGGCAGCATTGGTATCATCGGTGCATCCGGTACGGGTAGCCAAGAGCTCAGCGTCCGTATTCACGAATTTGGCGCAGGCGTTTCTCAATTAATTGGTACTGGTGGTCGCGATTTAAGCGAAAAAATTGGCGGTATCATGATGATTGATGCCCTAAAAATGCTCGATGCCGATGATGAAACCCAAGTTATCGCACTGATTTCTAAGCCACCAGCCCCTAGCGTAGCCAAAAAGGTGCTAGAACAAGCAGAAAAATGCCATAAACCTGTTGTTGTGTGTTTCTTAGGTAGCCAACCACTACCAGAAGACAAACCGGGTTTAACCTTCGCCCAAAGCACCAAAGAAGCAGCACTGAAAGCTGTTCTATTAACCGGTATTCGCAAAGAAGATTTAGATTTACACCCGCTCAATTTACCGCTAATTGATGAAGTCAGAGCAAAATTGAAGCCTGAGCAGAAATACATTCGTGGCTTATTCTGCGGCGGAACGCTATGTGACGAAGCCATGTTTGCCGCGCTGGAAAAATACGATGATGTTTACAGCAATATTCAGCCAAACTCTGACTATCGCTTAAAAGACCTCAATAAAAGTATTGCACACACCTTCCTCGATTTTGGTGATGACGACTTTACCAACGGTAAACCACACCCAATGATCGACCCAACTAACCGTATTGAACGTTTACTGCAAGAAGCTCGCGACCCTGAAGTGGGCGTCATTATGATGGACTTCGTTTTAGGCTTTGGTTCTCATGAAGACCCTGTGGGCGTGATGATTGACGCGATTAAAGAAGCGAAGAACATCGCCAAACAAGATGGTCGTGAATTAGAAATTTTAGGCTATGTGCTGGGCACTGACCAAGACACCCCATCGATGGATGCGCAAGTCAAAATGCTAACAGATGCCGGAGTCATCTGGGCAAGTAGCAGCACCAATACCGGTTTATTAGGGCGTGAGTTTGTATGGAAAGGGGAGAAAGCATAATGACTTCATTATTTAAGCAGCCATTAAATGTCATCAACGTTGGCATCGAAATGTTCAGTGATGACCTGAAAAAACAACATGTTCCGGTCACGCATTTAAACTGGACACCTCCAGGACAAGGCAACGTTGCGGTTATTCGCGCCCTTGACCAAATTGAAGGTAATGCCGCACTACAAGAAAAAATTGCGGCGGCTAACGCCCAAGCCCTTGAGCGTATTATTCAATCTCAACCTGTGTTAATCGGTTACGACCAAGCGATTAATGTGGTTCCAGGTATGACCAAAAACACCATCTTACATGCGGGCCCACCTGTAGCATGGAAAGACATGTGTGGTGCCATGAAAGGTGCGGTCACCGGTGCGCTGGTTTTTGAAGGTTTAGCAAAAGATTTAGCGGATGCCGAACGTGTTGCGGCCTCCGGTGAAATCATCTTCTCACCTTGCCATGAACATGATTGCGTCGGTTCGATGGCAGGTGTGACTTCAGCTTCAATGTTTATGCACATTGTTGAGAACAAAACCTATGGTAACCGTGCGTTCACTAACCTCAGCGAACAAATGGCGAAAATCTTACGCATGGGTGCCAATGACCAAAGCGTCATCGACCGTTTAAATTGGATGCGTGATGTTTTAGGCCCAATGCTACGCGACGCAATGAAAATCGTTGGTGAAATCGACCTACGTTTGATGCTTGCGCAAGCACTGCATATGGGCGATGAGTGTCATAACCGTAACAATGCAGGAACAACCTTACTTATCCAAGCGCTTACAACAGGGATCATTCAAACTGATTTCTCTGTTGCACAACAAAAGGAAGTGTTTGATTTTGTTGCAAGCAGCGATTACTTCTCCGGCCCAACGTGGATGGCGATGTGTAAAGCATCAATGGATGCGGCTCACGGCATCGAATACAGCACCGTTGTTACGACCATGGCGCGTAATGGCTATGAATTTGGTTTACGCATCAGTGGGTTACCAGGTCAATGGTTCACAGGTCCTTCTCAGCAAGTTATTGGCCCAATGTTTGCGGGCTACAAACCAGAAGACTCTGGTTTAGATATCGGTGACTCCGCTATCACAGAAACCTACGGTATTGGTGGATTTGCGATGGCAACCGCACCCGCCATCGTTGCGCTGGTTGGTGGTACGGTAGAAGAAGCGGTCGATTTCTCTCGCCAAATGCGTGAAATCACCTTAGGTGAAAACCCGAATGTCACTATTCCATTATTGGGCTTTATGGGTATCCCTACCGCCATTGATATCACAAAAGTTTCTGCCAGCGGCATTCTACCGGTTATCAACACCGCGATTGCCCATAAAGATGCGGGAATCGGTATGATTGGCGCAGGTATTGTTCACCCGCCGTTTGATTGCTTTGAAAAGGCCATGCTGTCTTACGCACAGAAATATGCTTAGTTTTCAGCCATAAAAAAAGACGCCCAACTCCGGTTGGGCAATAAAAATAAAACGAATACCCTGATTGATTTTATTTGAAAAACAGTGCTGTAACTCAAAATATAGGAACATACCCTAAATAATTTGAATTGCAGCTAGGCGGCAAGTAAACGAGACCCTAGGAGCATACATAAGTATGTGACTAGGGCGAGTGAATGCAGCCAATAACGCTGCGGTTCAAAGTATGACGGGTATACAGGGGAATACTTAAAATGAGTATATTCAAAATCAAGTGGAAACGTGGGGATTTGGCCGCCTACTTCGGCTTAATGACCAACAACCTAACCAACCTACTCACCATGATGGGCCTGTTAATTTTCGTTGTCGGCATCCCATCTGAAATTGTTTACGGTCGTATCGCTCCCGCCTTTGGTTTCGCTGTTTTACTTGCCAGTGTGAGCTATGCTTACTTTGGTCAGCAAATGATCAAGCAAACTGGGCGCAATGACGTCACCGCTTTACCATCAGGGCCGAGTGCGCCTTCTATCTTTACGGTGACGTTCTTAGTCATCATGCCTGTTTACCAAACCACACAGAATGCCGAGTTTGCGATCCAAATCGCGCTGGTTTGGTGTTTTGTTGAGTCGATGATCCTCGTGGGTGGTTCTTTCTTAGGTGAAACCATCCGTAAGATGATCCCACGCACCGTACTGTTATCCTGTTTGTCCGGTTTAGGGTTACTGTTACTGGCGATGAACCCAATGCTGCAAGCATTTGAAGCCCCAACGGTTTCATTCATTGTGCTGTTATTAATCTTCATTAACTGGTTTGGTAAAAAACCGATTTTTGCTCGCATCCCAACTGGCTTATTGCTGCTAATTGCCGGTACAGTATTGGCATGGGTTTCTGGCTTGCAAAGTGCGGAAGCAATCAAAGACTCAATGGCATCATTTGGTTTCAACCCACCGGGTATTCATATTGATAGTTTCTTCCAAGGCCTGCCACACGCTCTGCCTTACTTAGCATCAGCGGTACCACTTGGTTTAGCAAACTATATCTTCGACCTGGAAAATATCGAAAGTGCGCATGCTGCAGGTGATGAATACAATACGCGTAAAGTCATGTTAGCTAACGGTTTATCATCGACAGTTGGCTGTTTTATGGGTAACCCATTCCCTGTCACTGTTTACGTAGGTCACGCAGGTTGGAAAGCCATGGGAGCAAGCGTGGGTTATACATTAGCATCCGGTATCACCATGTTTATCGTACCACTATTCGGTATCGGTGCCTTCATGTTAGCTATCATTCCAATGACCGCTATCGTACCGATATTGGTATTCATCGGGGTCGTCACCGCCAACCAAGTTGTGCGAGAAACACCAAAAATTGAAGTTCCCGTTATCTTTATCTGTCTATTCCCATGGATTGCTAACTGGGCATTGACGATGGTTAATAGTGTTATGGGCGCAGCAGGCACCTCTGCGAGTGCGATTGGGGTTGAAACCTTGCTACACAAAGGGGTTTATTACCAAGGTCTGGTTCATTTAGGTAACGGAGCACCTTTAGCCAGTATGCTGTGGGGCTGTATTGCTATCTTTGCTATCCTCAATCAACCACTGCGTGGAGCCATTGCTGCTGCCGCGGGAGCAATATTAGTATTCTTCGGAATTATTCACTCCCCAGCGGTCGGAATTGCTACTGGTTCAACCTTGATGTTTGTTTACGCATACCTCATGATGGCAGCTTTATTTGTACTCAAACACTTTTTAGACAGCCGGAAATCGGTGGAAGAACAACAAGCTGAAAAATCTGAGAAACTCAGTAAGTCAGTGTAACCAAGCCAACCTTTTATAGTAGGTGTGCGCTGTACACCTACTATCAGCTAAATCTCTGTCTCAGGAAACATTAACAATGAAAGAACTCGTGGTTGTTGCCATCGGGGGCAACAGTATTATCAAAGATAACAACAGCCAGTCTATCGAAGCTCAAGAAAAAGCGGTTCAAGAAGTGGCGCTGCATATTAGTGACATGCTTGAAGGCAATTACAACATTGTTTTGACTCATGGAAATGGACCTCAAGTTGGATTAGATTTGCGCCGCTCAGAGATTGCACACGAAACTGAAGGCCTACCACTGACCCCTCTGGCTAACTGTGTGGCAGATACTCAAGGTGGAATTGGCTATTTAGTTCAACAAGCTTTGACTAACGTCTTAGCAAAACGCCATAACCGCCAAGCGATTACGGTAGTGACGCAAGTTGAAGTGGATAAAAATGACCCAAACTTTAGCGCGCCAACCAAGCCGATTGGGGCATTTTTTACTGGGCAACAGGCTCAGCAATTACAGCAAGAAAACCCAAACTGGCATTTTGTTGAAGACTCAGGCCGCGGCTATCGCCGTGTGGTGGCTTCCCCCGAACCAAAACGTGTCGTTGAATCACAAGCGATCCGCACCTTAACAGAACACAATTATGTGGTGGTTGCCGCAGGTGGCGGCGGTATTCCAGTCATTGATAACGGCAATGGTGGCTACAAAAGTGTTGATGCGGTGATTGATAAAGACCTATCAACAACCTTGTTGGCGAAAGAGCTCAATGCCGATATTTTAATTATCACCACAGGTGTCGAAAAAGTATGCATTCACTTCGGCAAACCTGAACAAAAAGCACTTGGCGAAACCACCACCAGCGACATGCAACGCTACATGGAAGAAGGCCATTTCCCAGCAGGTAGCATGTTACCGAAGATTGAAGCCAGCCTATCGTTTATTGCCAACGGTGGTAAACGAGTGATCATCACCACCCCTGAAAAACTACCAGAAGCTTTACGCGGTGAAACCGGAACCCATATTGTTCAAGGGTAAGTTTCTATAATCTGGATCATGCGAATTTTTTGTTCGTCGCAAACTGCAGTATCCCTCAGATCGTTTGATGACGATCTGGGTGGATAAGTACCACTTAAAAACAGGAAATTCGGCAGTAAATGGATATCACTAGGAGTTTCTATGAAAGCAGAAAAATCATCCGGCAGAAGAGAGTTCCTTTCCACCAGTGCTAAAGTGGCCGCCGCTTGCACTTTATTTGGTGCGGTATCGGGCTTTGCCTCCGCCCAAAGCCAAGCTAGCCAAACAGCAGGCCAATCCAGTATCACGGATAAACATTATTACCTCGATGACGTGTTACTCGAAACGGGTTTTAATTACCATAATTCGACGGTCGTCAGCACCCAAACCTCCTTACATACCGTAGAAATCCGTGACGGTATAATTGCAGCCGTTTTACCCAATAAACAACATGCAGATGGCACATTGAATGCCTATAGTGCGCAAGGCAAACTCATGCTACCGGCCTTTCGCGACATGCATATCCACCTCGATAAAACCTTCTATGGTGGGCCATGGCAGGCGCCACAGTCACGTGAAGGTAAAACGATTATGGATATGATCGCGTTAGAGCAAAAATTGCTACCTGAATTACAACCTTTCACGGAAGAAAGAGCCAATGCATTGATCGCGCTGATCCAATCCCAAGGATCAACGATTGCTCGTAGCCATTGTAATATCGAACCCGTTTCCGGTTTGAAAAATTTAGAAGCCTTACAAAAAGTGCTTGGAGAACACCAACAAGACCTAACTTGCGAAATCGTCGCCTTTCCACAACATGGTTTACTACATTCCAAGTCAGAAGGTTTAATGCGTGAAGCCATGCAAGCAGGCGCTCATTACGTTGGTGGTTTAGACCCAACCAATGTGGATAGCGCGATGGAAAAGTCTCTCGATTCGATGTTCCAAATTGCGTTGGACTACAACAAAGGCGTGGATATTCATCTACATGAAACAAGTCCCGCAGGCGTTGCCGCTATCGATTATATGATTAAAACGGTAGATGAAAACCGCAGTTTGCGCGGTAAAGTGACCATCAGCCACGCCTTTGCATTGGCAACATTAAACCCTGAACAAGCAGAGAAAACAGCGAAACAATTGGCTGAGCAGCAAATCACCATTGCTTCAACTGTTCCGATTGGCACACTGCATATGCCACTGAAAACCCTAAATAAAAATGGGGTATTTGTGATGACCGGAACGGATAGCGTGATTGACCATTGGTCGCCCTTTGGCCTAGGTGACATGCTAGAAAAAGCCAATTTGTACGCGCAGCTCTACACTCGTCCTGATGAGTTATCGCTGTCCCGCTCACTGGCCATCGCAACAGGCAATATTTTGCCACTAGATGAAAAAGGCCAACAAGTGTGGCCAGCTAAAGGGGATGACGCCAGCTTTGTGCTACTTGATGCATCTTGTTCTGCTGAGGCAGTCGCACGGATTTCCCCAAGGTTCGCGACTTTTCATAAAGGCCATTTAGCCCACGGAATGATGCCGAAGTCTGCTTCATAGTGATAAAAGAATAGCGCCTATAGGCGCTATTCTTGCCACGTTATTTTTTCAGTTTGAGCGTATTAAAGATTAAATCTAATAAACCTGAGTTATCTACGGATTGCAGCACAGTGATTGGCTTTGTTTTTGGTTCAGGAACTCCGACCCGTAGGCGCAGTGCGTCATAGCAGAAGCTTTTGCCGCGCAGCGCTCCCTGTAGCTCAATACCTACATGCTTTTTATCATAAGTCACCAAACTCTTATCCAATAGCCATGCAACGGTTAACACATCATGTATCCAACACCCTGCTAAATGACGTGTCGCACGTGAATAGTCCATCCACGGTCGCATTGTTGCCACAAGAAAATGGCTCAGTGGCGTATCAATTTGTGCAAGCTTATCGAGATCCTCATGCACCATTTGCGTTTGTACCGTAACATCCATAGGTACTAAAGTCAGGTTTGCCCCACTATTAAGCACCGCATAGGCTGCTTCAGGGTCGACACCAAAATTAGTGTCTTTCAAATACCCCGGTACGTTAAAAACCGCCCCCATAACCACTATCTCCGCCACGTTTTGAGCCATGTCAGGAAACAGCTGAATTGCTATTGCGATATTAGTTAATGGGCCAATGGCAATAATCGTGATTTGTTTCGGGTTTTGGCAAACTAATTCACCAATACGTAACGCGGCTTCTGGGATAGACTTCGGTAAACTAGGTATGCGGGGAAGACCGTCCCATAGGTGCGTAAGTTCCGCTCGTTCAGCGCCGTTATCGAGTAGTTCACGCCATGGCGCGCTAGTTTCAACCAAGGCTGACGATGCACCACGATAAACAGGAATATTTTCACCCAGTGAATGAACTAAATGGCTGGCAACGTCAAAGCCAATTTCGCTAGGTGTATTACCCGAAACAGTGGTGATCATTTCCAATTTGATTTCAGGTGCAGCGATAGCCAGCGCAAGTGCCAGACCATCATCAACATTCGCACCAACGACCCCATTACCGGGGTCGCAATCTATAATCACTCGCATAAATTTCCCTGAAACAATAAATAATCAGCACCCGCATGAGTGCCCGATTTGTAATTCAAATTCCACTTCACAGATGGCTTCTTTTTGCGGCCAATTTTGTAAAATTTGTATCGCTCTTTGCGCTATTTTATCAACAGGCTGGCGAACAGTTGTGAGAGTTGGAACGGTATATTCTGATTGCACTGTACCGTTAAAACACACCAGTGCAATGTCTTCCGGTACGCGTAATTTTAATTCTGCTAAGGCTTTTAAACAGCCAAAAGCTTGCAATTCATTCGTGGCAAAAATAGCTTCAGGGAACCCCTCTTCCCGCATCTGATAGATAGCCTGGTAGCCCCAAACGCGGGTATATTCCCCTGATAAAATCCATTTTTGTTGTATCGTTAAGTCAGCTTCTGTGAGTGCAGCTTTCCAACCATTTAAGCGGTCTTGGGTATTGAGCATCTCATTTGGGCCGCAAATAATGCCAATATTTTGATAGCCATGCTTAATGAGATGACGAGTAATTTTATAGGCTGCGAGCTTCTCATTCACTTGAATGGTACTGATCCCTTCTGTGGCTTCAATCCTATCAAGCATCACACAAGGCGTGCCTGATGACTGAATTAAATCAACATAGGGATGCCGGTCAACACTGGTATAAATGAGGCCTTCAACTTGCCTTAACAACAGGTTATTAATCAGCTCTTTTTCACGAACTCGTGAATCTCCCGCATCACCCAGCAACAAAACATGCCCATATTTAAACGCTTCTCGCTGCAAGGCATGCGCAATAGAGGCTAAAAACGGGTTAGAGATATCGGGGATCACTAGCCCATAGGTTTGAGTGCTACCCGACGCTAGCGCTTTTGCAATACCATTTGGCCGATACCCCGTTTTTTTGATTGCTGCTAACACCTTTTGCCGTGTTGCCTCTGCAACAGGACGAGGGCCATTGTTAATTACATAACTGACTACCGCAACCGAGGTTCCGGCTTCGCGGGCAACATCTACACGCGTCACTTTACGGTCATTCGTATCAGACACTCAGCAGTTCCTTTTTCCAACATGACGTTGCCAAAGAATAGCAGCCACTCTGATTTTTATATACAACCATGCTCACTTATATCGCATCTTCAGGCAGGTTTAAGTCACGACCTCGGGTTTCTGGTGCAAAGAATGTGGTCACCAAACCAATGCCAGCCATTCCAATAAAATAGACGGCAATTGGCCACCACTGACCTGTCCAAGACAACAGTGCAGATGCCACTAATGGAGCTGTACCTCCGGATAAAATAGAGCCGAGTTCTTTAGCAAAGGCCATTTTAGTATAGCGATTACGCACGCCAAATAATTCTACGCCCCAAGCCGCTTGTACCCCGAAAATGCCCAGTGATGCTAACCCCATTCCAACCACTATCGTCGGGATAACGATCATCGGTTCACGAGAGTCTAATAACATAAACGCGGGTACGGCATACAGCATCAATAGGAAACAGAACCAACGATAAACAATACGGCGCCCAAATTTATCTGATAACCACCCTGCAAATGGAATGATGGCAAAACCAAGGATTGAAGCAATTAAAACCGCCGTTGTTGGCACA
Organism: Providencia sp. PROV269; assembly: GCF_028477785.1. Classification (NCBI taxonomy): domain Bacteria; kingdom Pseudomonadati; phylum Pseudomonadota; class Gammaproteobacteria; order Enterobacterales; family Morganellaceae; genus Providencia; species Providencia sp. PROV269. The sequence goes on from NZ_JAMPLV010000010.1 coordinate 71,659, forward strand.
GATTTATCCACCAACAATATTTTGGTGACATAACCGATGATAAAGCCTTGGGCGAGATAAGATGGGCCGTTTTCGCCGATACGTAACCCGACCATGGTCCAAAACGCACGCGTTTTTTGCCAAAATGAACGGTTATCAACAGGATGAGCCACGGTATCAGATTCCAATGCAAGGCGACGTTCTTCAGCAAGCTGCTCTTTTTGCCTTTCAAAAACAGGTGTTTCTCGCATATGCTGACGAATAAATAACGCCGCCAAGGCGATTAAAATACTGCCAAGGAAGGGAATACGCCATCCCCACGACATCAGGCTTTCTTTGTCCAATTGTAAAACTATCAGCCAAATCATTGAGGCCAGTAATGTTCCACTGTTGGAGCCTAATGCAATGATTGATGAAACTAAACCGCGACGTTTTACGGGGGCGTATTCGCCTAGCATCACAGTTCCACCGGATAGCTCAGCTCCCGCACCTAAGCCTTGGGCAAACCGTAGGATCACCAAACAAACGGGCGCCCAAACACCAATCTGTGCATGGCTGGGTATCGCACCAATAAGGGTGGTAGATAACCCCATCAATGCAATCGTGATCACCATGACCATTTTTCGGCCATGTTTATCACCTAACCAACCAAAAAATAATGCACCAATTGGACGGGCGATAAACCCAACGGAATAGGCGGCAAAACTGGATAACAGCGCCATAATAGGCGTTGCATCAGGGAAGAAAACGTCACCGAAAATAATACCTGCCGCTAAACCATAGAGAGCAAAATCCGCATATTCCATGGTTGTGCCTAACCAACAAGAGAAAATCGCCCGCCGGAAATCTTTTTTTCCTTCCGGCGTACTTAACCGCTCTTGCGCGGCTTGTTGATTCGCCTCGATATTTAATTGTGTAGCCATAGTTATAAACCCTTGGTGTTGGCGCAAAGCCTATTAATCAAAAAATCTAACTGGCGTTTTTTATTTACTTAAAGGATAGTCTACGCGCGTAGAATTAAGCAAACGAGGGTATGCTATTTTGTGAGCGTTATCACTTGACGGCAAAAATATGAATTTTATGTGATGGCAATAATTCGATAGGAAATAAATAAAAAAGCTTAAAAATAAAAGCCACGTTCGAATAAATACCGTGGCTTTATCTGTTTATTTGACACTCAATAGATACTCGACAATATCACTCAACTTATACCATTTCATCCAAACTTCATCGTTAATTGGTTGCCCTGTATACTGTTCGATAGCCGCTATCAATTCCAACATTTCTAAAGAATCAATATGTATATCTCTGATTAGGGCTGAGTCCATGGTGAAAGGCTTCGTGATCCCTGAATAAGTACGAATTTCCTTAATTTGATTTTCTACCCATTGTTGCTGAACTAAACTCTGTGCTGTCATCTCTTAACCTTTTTCAGAACGGATAGCATTATCGTTGTAGTGTTCTTTATCTGCTTGGTTACGAGTTAACGCCCCCATCTCTGTTAACGTGACAAGTTGACTTGTTTTCCCATCAGATAACTGCCACGTTGTCTTCGTTTTCCCTGTTACTTCATCAACAATTTCTGCGGGTTTAAATCGATTACTGAACGTATTGATATTATTAGGGACCCCCATTTTTTCCACTCCTGACGCTATCGGCCCACTCGCATAACGCTCTTTCTCTACTTGG
>NZ_JAMPLV010000011.1:0-46004 GCF_028477785.1 Providencia sp. PROV269
CTACGAGTTAACGCCCCATGCTCCGATAATGTGACACTCTTTGCTTCAGGGGCCTTAGTTTGCCAACTCTTCTTCGATTTACCTGTCACTTTGTCAATAATTTCAACGAGTTCGAAGCGCCCCGTTGATGCCATCGATTTAGGAAGAAAAGCGTTAATATCAAAATTAGGCTTAGTTTCAATAGGTTTTGATGGCATGCTACTCGTTTGCGCAGATGGAGCCTGTGCATTATCCAGAACGCTTTGGCGTAATTTATCAGCCGAAGAACGTGCATTTTCGCCTAATACCGCTGGCCGTTCGTTATTGACTTGAGGAATTTCTAACGTGCTTTTAAACCGAGGCATACTGGGCTTATTATCATCCTCTTCGGGGCTATTTTTTTCCACTGATTCAGGTGTGTGACTATCAACAGTTTTATTTTCAAACTGACTCGTTTTGCTCCCTTCGTTATTCATAACCTTTAACTCTTTTGGCATAGAATAATAATTGTTAGTAACGTAATTGTTCACCGTTGATTTAGACGATGCTGGCGCTGAACCATTAGAGGAAATAACAGGGTCCGTACCACCATCCACAGTATCTTCTGGTTTGCTATTTTTCGCAGAACTTGTTGTTACACTATTCTCAGTATTACCATCCACATTTATAGAAACACTTAGCTGCCCCATAATTTCGATTTGTTGTTCCAATGCCGAAAATATATTATGTAGCTGTAAGAGCCTATCAACTGATTTATCAACTTTATGTTTTATCAGCTGGTTTTTCGCTTCCATAATTAACTCTTTTTTTGTTTCCTGAAGAGAAACATCGAATAATTTATCTGTTGGTAATTCTTCGATAGTTTTTTCAGATAAAAAAGGCGCTAATTTTTCTTTAATTGCAGGCTGAACATATTTATCTGCAAAACGTTGAATTAACTCATCAATATTATTTTCGCTCAATATATTGTCAAGGAGTTCTGCTTCAAGGGCTGTTTGCGATGATTTAAGTACCTGCTTAAAGCTTTTATCATTCTCGCTGTTATTTAGTTGCTTAATAAGCTTTGCTGCACAATCTAATACCTTTGAACCCTTAATTTCTTCAGGTGCCAATAATGTCAAAACAATGAGGGCATTTTCAGGCTGATACTGCAACTTTTGCCCTTGAAGATTTCCACCATGTCCCAAACCTAGGGTTTTGGTTATCATTTCCAAACTTATATCTGGATGTTTTTCACTTAATAGTGATTTGATTATATTCGCCTGTAATTTCTGGTTACTCGAATGTAATTCTTCACTTCTACCTGAAATATTATATGTTTTATCAACACCCTGTTCTTTGACAGAGAAATGCGCTTCCTGCCCTACATTATTAACTGAATTTATATTATTTAAAAATGATTTATTGTTTTGATTAGATACAGATAATGAATTTTTTACAATTGGTGTCGTTATATTTTTATTTATAATCATCGCCCCTCCTTATTGATAAATATAGGGTGAAATTAAATATACAATTTTACCCTATAGATAAAGGTTAATTTCTGCTATTACATATTGACGTAACCATTATTATATTGTTGTAAATCTTTATATAATTGAATCAGTAACTGAGTTAACGTTTCAAAATGACTATTATCTTGACGGAACGTTTCTAATAAACGAGATACTGAGCTATTAATGGTATTTTTTTGGCTATCAACTGCTGATTGTAAGCTTTGAAACTCTTGAGACATAATATCACTACCCTCATTCCATTTACCGGAAGAATGATTAATAGCATGGAACATCTCTTTGATCGGTTTTAAATCGGGGTAAATACGTAGCTCACCCTTAATCTCTTTTATTACGAACCCTTGGCCTGTCAATTTTTTTGTCCAGAATTCGTGTTCTTCCTTACTGCCTTTGATCTTCATCAACGGATCAGCTTTGTTGTAATCAGGTTCCCATTTACCGAAATATTCGCCGATCCCGATTCGTGTTTCATTTGATTTAATTTGTTCTTCTATTCTTTTGTTATCGTCTTTTAGCTGCTGCTGCTGTCGCTTTAATTCTGCAATTTCACCCTTTACCTTATCAATCAAGGATTGAAATGAACCAGAAACTCCCTTGTTTGTAACTTCCAATATCTTTAAAAGGTTAGTTCTTTTAGCTAACTCTTCTTCCAGCATACTAAGCCCTATAGCATTCGCGGTTCCATCATATTTTATCTCTATTTTTACCTTTTCTTTCGCACTGGTACCTGCATATTTAGCAACTATTTCATCCATGCTATTTAATATATGCTCTTTGGCAAAATTTATTTTACCGTTATCCCCTGCCTCTATATAACGGGACATCTTACTGGCCAACGTATTCATATCTTGCATATATTGGGTCGAGGCTTTAACTAATTCACCGTATTTTTTCTGATAATCCGTATATATATTTTCAATAACCTCACTTATCCCTGCAATATGAGGTCTACCATCAGCAATCTGTTGTCTGGCTAATAATCCTTTCGCACTGTTGTAGTTATCATTAGTGCTATTAATTTTGTGTGCCAGCATTTTTGCTTTGATGTTTATCGTTGCCAATGAGTCCTTTACCTGCGGTGGTTGAATATTTTGCTCTGGAACTTGATACCCCATTTGCTGAAATGCATCGGCTGCCCTCTCATGGGGGGGAAGTGCATCATTAAAAGTAACCTCCCCCAGAAAGGGGGGAGGTGTTTGTTCAACAGCGATAGGGATTGACGGTAATTGAGTAACATTCAATGAATTATGATAACCCAAGGCTGAGATATTCATTCACTAGCCCCTTACCAGACTTTGCATTGCTTTAAAGCTGACTTCACGAATTTCACGTAAATACTCTAGCATTTGTTTAACAAGGTCTTGGCTTTTATCAATTTGTTTATCTTTATCAGCGGAAACTGACCGTGCAATATCAGCCACTGATTGTTCCATCATTTTGTCTGCTTCTGCCGATTTCACATTGACTTGATTTGATGTCGTTGCTAACTGACCTGCATTATCTGACATTCGAGAGGCCTGCTCAGCCACACCCATTTGTACGCGAGATTTATTCATGATTTGGTCGTGCTTCTCATGCTGTGACATTCCCAAATCTCTTGTACGTATACCGGCTTCTTCAACTCTTTGGCTTGCAAGATTCTTTTGATTTTGTGTAGGTTGACTACTCAACGTCACAGTTGAACCATCTTTCCCCGTTAAATTCAGGGTATTCGGTTTCGCTGCATCGCTACCCACTTTGCCATTTAACCCAGATAACTTACTAGCACCACTGATATTTTGATTTCCTGGCACCAAATTATGTTTAATCGATTGCTGTTGCTGACGCAGCCCTCTAGCTTGGAAAGCACTGCCCGCAGCAGTAATTGCTAGGGAGGTAAAAAAGCCCATCATCGCGCCTTTAAAGGTTTCTTTACCCTCACGAATAGTTGAATCCGCGGAAGCTTGTACCATTTTGGCATTTAATTGCAGGAAATCCGCACTAATACGGCGATCTGAAATATTAATTTCTACCATTACTTTGCGAATAATTTTCGATAGTTCCACCATCAAATCGTTACTAATAATGCCAACAAAAGTATCGTTTTTAACACTATCAATAGACTGTTGCCCTCTATTACCATCATTACTTTCAAGCTGCCCAGAGAATGAATCTTTGAAAAAACTACTGGCAATCAATAATTGAATAGCTTGGGACATCTGCTTTAAATTAGCTTCGTCGGGTAGCTGAGCATCTCCAACCACCTGTTCAATATGGCTTTTTTCTTCTTTTAACACCTTACTGATTGCCTGCTGGATACTTTCGGGTGTTAATGTGCGAAATGCATGAAGATCATCCAAAATGGTTAGCTTATCTGAATCGGATAACGCACTGATATCCGACAACATTTGGCCATCATCAATTGAAAATTGAGGCGTTCTTAAGGATGGCCTATCCACCATTACCTCAGCCCCTGATGCCATTGCATGCACATCATTTAATTGAACGCCTTGCGGGAAATGAGTCACTCCTACTTTTACATTACTGTTAATAGTAGGAGAAACACCGCCAAAACTGGCAGGCTTATGAAATAATACTAGCTTACTTAATTCTGATTGAATATTAAAACTCATTTGATAAATTCCTATATTAACTATGCAAAGCGGGCTGTTTTCAGCATATTGGCTTTCGTTTGGTCTGATTGATTTAACGATGCAAGCATGCCACTAAACATATCTTCGAATTGTTCGTAATTTTTCGACATAGACTTCAATAAATTTTTTAATAACTCATCCAAAGCTTGAATGGTTTCGCTATTAAGCATCATGCCTGCAAGCATTTCTTTCATGTCACGAATTTGTCCAGCAGCATGTAAATTCAGTCCTCCTGTCGTTGCTGTATTAGCAACCGTCAATACCGCTCCGGTTCCCTTCATACCCACTTCAAGACGAGCTGCGGCTACACTTTGTGTTTTAACTGAATTTATTGCTTTATCTGCAGTTTTGGTGATATCTGTAATATTGTCAGCTTGGTCTACTACTTTATCAGCCGCTTTTACAAGGTCTTTCATGTCATCGGCTTTTTGTGCTACCTTCGTGGTGGTTTTTACCGCTTGCTGTAAATCATCAATACCGTCAGCTAATTTGGTAAATTTAGTGAGCGTTACCATATTATCAGCCGATTTCCCTACCTTACCTGCGCCATTCGCAATATTCCCTAAGGCATTCGTTAAACTACTTGGCATCGACTTAATAATACTTTTCAATAAAGCTCCTGCATTTTTAGCAAGCATTTTTACTGCGTTAGTGGCAACTTTGGCGATGTTTTTCACAAAAGATGACATAGAGGCTAATGAGAGAGCTAAGAATGCGATTGCTGCCACAACCATTCCAACAATATTACCAATCTGCTTCGCTTTTTCCTCTGAGACACCAAAATTGATCAGCATATCGGTAACGGCACTAGAGATTTCTGTAGCTAACATCTGCATCAAGCTACTTTGCCCGGTTTCTTCCAGCACGATATCAGCGACAGAGATAACAATACCAACCGCAGCGACCGCAATCGCTAATGGCGCAGCAGCGCCAAAGGTCGCAACCGTCGCAATCACAGACACTGCAAGCATCACATAGCTAAAAATTTTACTGGCACAGGAGGCTGATTTATTGGCTTCATCAGCTTTACGCTGCGCTTCATCTGCCTCTTTGGCTTTTTTATCTGAATCTTTGCGAGAAGCTTCATTGATTTTTGCCATGACTTCTTCTTGCTCTTTCATATTACGAATCGAATCTTCGTTCATCGATTTTTTAAGCTGGCCAGTCAACATAGTTAATAGTGCTAAGGTGCTTTCCCATTTTTCACCATCAATATCAACGCGGCGTGGTGCAGCATCTATAAATTGGTTGAGTTTGCTAGAATCTTCACCTGCGTCTTCCGCATATTTACTCGCTAACTCAAGCAGGTCATCAATTCGGGTGTCCAAACTTGTAATTTTTGTTTTTTCTGTCGTAATTTGCTGCTTAATCTTCGCTTGGTTCCCACCTTGCTGAGACTGGAGGTTTGCTAAACGCGCTTTACTTTCAGCACGCTCTTGTTTTAAAACGTTAACTTCGTTATTAAACGCACTGGCTTGATTCGTATTATTTACAAAAGAGTTTAATAAATCATTTCCTTTTTCTTTCAGTGTATTTGATGCTATGTTCAATAATTGAAGACGATTAGCCAACTCATTAATATTCCCTTCATGTAATAATTGGCGTAATGTCGAAATACTCCCAACAAGGACTGAAGTCGCATTAAATTCCTCTTCCTTTAGCGATAACCTCTCCTCTTTTGCCGCAGCGGCCTTGGACATAATGGACAGCTTAATTTTGGGGGATGGTAACTGTGGCGCATTCTCAATGCGGCTACGCTTCATCTGCTCTGTTGACGTTAATTCCTCACACGCCATTTCCAAAGCCAGAACTGCCTTGATGCTCTCTTCCCCTAATCCAATAGGATTATTGCCTTGTAGAAATGTATGAATATTATTTATTCGTTCATTACTTGAATTGGTAATTTGAACCATATAATTTCCTCTACTCCATATTAGGTTTTTTATTATCTGAATTTGTTTTTTCTAGGTTTTTTTCCAGTGCGGTTAAATAAGCTTGAGATTTATTTTGTAAATCAATATCGGTACTACTTTTTACAACACTTTCAAAACAGTGAATCGCTGCACTACTTTTTTTCATCATTAAATTACATTGCCCTGCATGAAAAAGTGGGCGGTAATCATTTTTAGCCAATACAAATGCTAAGGCATATAATTCTGTTGCTTTCGCATATCGCTTCGTTAATTGATAGACGGCAGCAAGGCCCATGACATAATCTGTATTATAGAAATCATAAATACTTAAAAATCGAAAAAAAGTTTCTGCTTCTTTTAATTTACCTTGTTGATAGAATTCGTATGCATAAGAATAAATACCATCCATCGTACTCTGTGGAATACCGTGTATATCTTTATAAGTGGCACCATCCATTAATGCAGTAGTAATATTGTCAAGTAATTCTTCCATATCAGTTTGTTGAAAATTGTTTGTTTCCGCATTATTCATATATTTACCTTATTGTTGATATGCAATGCATAACACATACTTTATGTTTGCATCATAATTAACCGGCTTGGTTCTTTCTTTAAAAAAACGATTCAAGTAATAAATAAATCATTAATTAATGATTGTTATCTTTTTGTGAGTGTGATTCATCCTCCCCTATTTTTCCAATGCGCTATCAATATCAACTCCCATTTTTACTAATTCGATACGGAATAACCATGATATTATTTGCATAACATCCTCCAATCCTCTTTCATCGATAAAACTGTCATTTTTATATGAACGCCATATTTGCCTTGCTAGGACTATGTCTCTAATAACAGGAATACCTTGTTGTTCCGCGTATTTAACAATTGCTTTTGCTTGCGAACCTTTACTTTTAGAGAATAAAAAGGGTAATGGTGCAATATCCGAGTCATAATAAATAAGTAATGCAATATGCGTTGGGTTTGCCATTACGAATGTTGAATTACGAACGTTTGACTTAACCTCTTCCGACAGTAATTCCTGATGCATCCCTCGGCGTGCACTTTTGATATGAGGGTCACCCTCATTATCTTTATATTCCTTTTTGACCTCTTGCTTTTCCATTTTTAAGTTTTTAATATACAAAAAGAATTCAGCTATTGCGTCAACCAATATAATTATTAGAGCGACAGCAAGAAAAACAACAATAAATGTTATACACAGACTAACCCATTGACTAATCATTCCATTTATCATCGTTCTGTAGAGCATAAAAATATCTTTGCGCCAAACAATAAAAAAGACTAATGTTGATACAATAAAGACAATTAAATACAAAACAGCCTTAATTAATTCCTTCAATGAATTCAATGAAAATATTTTTTTAAACCCTGCAATTGGATTTAATTTTGCAAAGTCGAGTTTAATAGCTTCGCTAGCTAATCTAAAACGACTTTGTAATAAAGAAATTATCGCACCAGATAAAAAACAAGCAAATAACACCGGTAAAACAACGCTTAAAAAGATAGTGAAAAATTGCCAAAGTAATGCATCAATTTTTATCTCCGTTGGATGTAAAAATATTTTACGCATTAACCCACCGAGCTCATATAAACTAGAGAGCCCTTCTATCACAAATGCACTAACTACTAGCACAATTGCAGCAACACTATCTTTACTTTTAAAACTTTGTCCTTTCTTTGCTGAGTCTTTGATTTTTTTATCGGTAGGCTTCTCTGTTTTTTCAGCCATAACTATTTATACTCATAGCAATTAAGAGGAAATAAATACATCTCGTAGTGGTGAAATTGAAATCATATTCACTAATATGTCAGGAACTTCATTATGGAAATAAAGCAGAAATACACAAAATGCGATGATTGATTTTATTGCCAAAGATAACGAAAATGCATTTAGTTGAGGGCAAAAACGGGAATATAACCCTAGAGCGACCTCTGTAATAAATAATGTCACTAATATTGGAGCTGTCAAAACAACACCATTAACAACCATTTTATTTAACCACTCCCCTAAGGGGAGGCTATTAAATGAAGTAAATCCATGAGCAAAGGGTAATAATTGATAACTTTGTGCAAATATATTAGCGAGTTGATACATGCCTCCCTGAGCTAAAAACACCATACAAGTAATATGACTCAATAAAACTGCCAGCTCTGATGCTTCTGAACCACTCGCCGGGTCGACAATACTGCTAATCGTTTCACCACGCTGTGCATCGATTAACTCACCAATAACATTAGCTATCATAAAAGGTAAAGCTAATATCAATGCTAATACGAGCCCAATCGAAATTTCATAAATAAAGACATCAACGAAGTTAATTTCATCCCATTGTATGGCATGAGAAGAAAAAAAAGGCCATAAACCTAACGCAATATACGCCACCACACAGTTTTTAATAATTCCACCATTGAGCAGTTTATTACTTAAAAAAGGAAGTAAAAACATCACTGGTGCAATTCTCAGCCAAGCTAACGCTATTTTTATCAACCCCTCTTGAAAGACAAAATAGAGTGAGGACATCAGCGATAGCATTTCCTGGTTCATCCGAATAGCCCAATAGCAGGGATCGCTGCACTTAAAGTTTCTAATGCAAAATTCATCACTTTATCGGCTAACCAACCTGAGATCATAAAGAGCGAACCAAAAACCGCTAATAGTTTTATGCCAAAAGGTAATGTTTGTTCTTGAAGCTGCGTGACGGTTTGCAGTAACCCTACCAATAACCCCACAGTAGTAGCTACTATCACGGGTATTGCTGATAATAAAACGATTAATAGCATCGTTTTATTACTTAAATAAACGATTTGATCCATAGTATTATTCGCTTTAATGCTGTGCTAATTCAATGTATTGCATTACCAATCCTTTAGAAATCAGCGACCACCCATCGATTGCAACAAATAGAATTAATTTAACTGGGATCGAAATTGTCACTGGGCTCATCATCATCATACCCAGCGCCAATAAAATGCTGGAAATAACCAAATCAACCACAACAAACGGCAAGTAAATATAAAAACCAATTTCAAAAGCCGATTTAATTTCGCTTAATGCATATGCGGGTAACAAAGAAAATAATGTAGCTTCACCCTCATCAGCCGCCACTTCCTCTTCGCTTCGGCCTTGTTGTATTGATTCAAAGAAAGTGACTAACTGCGGGTCTGAATATTTTTTCAAATAAGCTCTGTATCCCCCTAGTCCATTCTCAACAAAATTATCGATTGATTGAGCATTACTAAAATCAACCGGCTCTTGCCGCATATGATTATTCACATCCTGTAATACTGGCATCATCACGAAAATAGAAAGTAGCAACGCGATACCATTTAATACCATAGTAGAAGGAACTTGTTGAACCCCCATCGCATTACGTACCATAATTAATACAATCGAGATTTTTAAATAACAAGTGCCCGCAGCAATAATAAATGGCAATAATGTTGAAAAGGCGATAATTACTAATAATGGAATTCCTTCTGGTATTGTTGGCATATTAAACTCTTTTATCACCTAAACTCACAATATGTGTGATTTCTAACCCTAGCTCATCACTATTGCCAATATAAATAAGTTCCCCTTCGGCTATAAGTTGTTTGTTGGCATAAACTTTAACTTCACGTTCTTTATTTTCACCAATAGAATAAATATAACCAGGCTCCATCTTTGAAAGCTCATCAACAGTAATATCGGTATGGCCTAAAACAAAGGTTAATTTAATATTCATATCTTTTACATTAAAGGGACGTACAGCTTCTTGCACTTCATCTTCTTCAGGAAGTACACATTCACTTTCATCTTTTGGCGCCACTAATTCTTCAATCATAAATAGTCCTTCTTCTTGCTTTTGATATCGTGCTAATGTCTGTCCTGTAACAGACATATTTAACTGTAATTGTTGGATACTCAGCACATCTCGTAATTCTATGGTTTGCAAAAGTTTGGCGCTAATATAGCTATATCCCAATATCCAATCAGCTTGCAATTTCAAATGTCCAACTATCTGATTCGTTTGTTGTTTTTTTTCTAAGCCTTCAATTGGCTCTGCTAATAATACTTCCCCAAGGTGAGTCTCCTTGACGATTAACCAAGGCTGGTAGTTAATACGCATATCATCAACTATCTCGACAGATTCACAACGGAAATCCTGGGAGAAAAATGTAATTCCGATATATTCAGAGGCAAATAATTCGCATAACTGATTGGTTGATAATAAATTCCATGCATAATGAACGAGTTTAGGCCAACGATAATGACACCAACTTTCAACTGCAACTAATGCGTTTATTTTCTGTGTTTCACTCACAAGCGATAATTTGAAATAAGGAATACTGCGGTTAGCTTGCTTTATTTGTGCATTAACTAGGTAACATTGCTGCCAAATTTTAAGTTGTTTTTCTTGAGAACTGATCCGTCGAATCTTCAACATAATTAATCTTCTTCTTGCTGTTGGTCATGCTGCTGTCTGTTTCGCTGCTGCTGGCGTTCATCTTCACGTCGGATCTGCATGCTGCTTTCATGGTTCAATAAATGTTTATTTTCATTCAATGCCAACTGGACGTCTCGGCTCGCTGTCGAAGCAATGAACTCCCCTTTAGATGCCAATTCAAATGTCACTGAGGGGCTACTTTGCCACTGATTAAAGGTATAAGTGAGACTACGCCCCATCGATTTTGGCTGTTTGTCTTCACCTAAAAGTGGATTATTTTCCATGAGTTCTGGCGCTTTATGCACCTCTTGCTTCTGTTGCACAACCTGTAGTGGTACAGACGGTCGCATTGCCTCATTTAATGTTGTTGCCATGATATTGGTAGAAGGATCTATTTCTTCTACAGATGAAATTTGTGAAGATGTCGCCGCCGCTTGCGCTTCATTAGAGAAATGGTGTGTAGGTTTTTCAGATAATGAAATCTGCTTATTATTATCTAAAGCGGTGATCCTCTGTGATGCTGCCGGCAGCATAAAGGGCTCCTTTTCTGCAATAACGAACTCAAGCTGTGCGTCAACATGATGAGCGCTATTATCTTTAATACCTTGCTTAATACCCTGTTGATCATCCACCTGATGGAATACTAACTGCTGCCCCAGAAGGGAAGAATTATTTTTTAATGCCCCATCTTTCAATCGGTTATTTGTTCGAGGGAACATATTTAATGAAGTGGTATCAGATGAACTAATTGGTCGATGATGAATTGGCTTTAATAGCTCTTGACCAATTTCCTGTGGATTTACGGATTTAATTACGGTTTTTTCTGCATGTTCAATATGTGGTTGTTCAGTTTTTATCTGTGGTTTTAACTGTTTTAATGTCAGCCTTAAAGTATTCTTAGACGCTAACTCCGCCAACGAACTTTCTACATTGAGCTGAGTCTTTTCACTTAATTGAAATTTATTTTTTTCGTATTGAACTGAATTATCGCTAACTTTTCCCTTTGCTCGCTGCGGGATATTCTGTAATGGAAAACCAACCATCATAGTGTTATATAATGGAGTCTCATCTTCGTCAGTAATATTCTGTTCAGCTGAAATGTTCGGCGTCATCGGCAAGTTATTATCAACGGTAGGTGTGCTAGTAATGAGATTAGTATCAAAGTTATTATCAGCTACTAGGTTATAAGAAATTTCAACTTGGTCCTCAGTAAGTGAATTACTCTGTAATTTAATATTCGCATTATTATCTACGATTAATGCACCTACATTTTCGGCTTGGTCCATAGTCGTCAAATGAGGCAATGGGTTAATATCTAAATTATTGTGCTCCGTAAATAGATAGTGATTTATTAACGGCTCGGTCTCTTTAATATTTAATTCTTTGTTTTGTTCTGCCGTTTGGTTGCCTTCACCAATATATGCGCTTTCTTTCCAGGTAATCAGTTCTTTCGCTAAGTCGCTAAATTGCGATATTTGTTGCATAGAAGAAAGAGCTACCGGTAGAAAAATAGATATATCCTTTTGTTGATTTTGACTTTTATGATTGAACAACTTCATCATATTTTTGTCACTCACTAGCTTCGCCATTTTTTTTGTTATATTTTGATGGCTAAATTCAGTGGTATTATATGTTGATGACATTGCTTTTCCCTCGATAACTACATGAGGTACTTTGTCATTTGAGCTCGCTTTTATTACTGACATGTACGAATAACTCCTCAATTTCATTTTGTTGCTGAAGTTCTGATTTTAACCTTCTTGCTATACGTTGCTGCTTGAGATAATTTCGGAATTTCTCGCACTTATTGCGTAAAATAAATGCTCGTTTAGCAATTTCAGACTGCAGTATTTTATTTTTTGATATTTCAACGGCTAAGGTTTCTATTTGAAATTCAAATTGAGCAATTTCGGATAGAACCACAGCCTTCAATCGCTGCCGTTCCCAAAATGCGATTCGGCTTAATTCTTCTGATTTTTCATAAGATGTGGTCTGTGTCGCCAGAACTAAAATACGCTGGCGAATATCCATACATTGTTGTTGCTGTTGCTTTATTATTGAATTTAATTGCGATTGTTCTTGTAATGTCCGGTCAAAACGTCGCTCAGTTAAAGCCAATAAATTAGAAATCATTAAGACGCCAATTCATTGAGAATGTTTAACATATTGTCGAAATTCATTGGCTCATCCATGGCTTGTTTTAAGAAACCTTCAATTTGCTCTTTTTTATCTAAAGCGCGGTCATTTTCATGGCTTTCTCCACGTTGATATTCACCTAACTCAAGGTAAAGCTGAATTTGCTCAAGCCTTGAGATCATGTCACGCAAATCAATTGCACACCGACGATGTTCCGGTGTAGTCACTTTTTGGAATACGCGGCTAATACTGTGTAAGATATCAATCGCTGGATAATGTCCACGTCCGGCTAATTTGTGACTCAAGTAAATATGGCCGTCCAGAATTGAGCGAATTTCATCACCAATCGGGTCAGCTTCTTCTTCACTTTCTAATAACACCGTATAAAAAGCGGTAATCGAGCCATGTTTTAGTTGCCCTGGGCGTTCCAACAACATAGGAAGCTGTTCAAAAACAGAAGCAGGATAACCACGCCTAGCAGGTAGTTCTCCGGTAGCCAAAGCCACGTCTCGCAACGCACGCGCATATCGAGTCATAGAATCAACGTACAGCAATACATTACGACCACAGTCACGAAAATATTCAGCAATCGTAGTCGCAAGTAACGCGGCATTACATCGCTCAATTGGTGGGCTATCTGAAGTCGCATAAATTAAAATGGTCTGTGCTGCATGAGGTGACTCTTTTAATTCTTCAATAAATTCAATAACCTCTCGACCTCGCTCACCAATTAAAGCAACGACATGAATATCCGCATGAGCATGGTTGATGATCATGTTCATTAATGAAGTTTTACCGCTACCTGCAGCGGCGAAAATACCAATTCGCTGACCTAAGCCACATGTCAGTAAGCTATCAATGGCACGCACCCCTGTTACCATCGGTTCAGCAACAGGCCGCCTTTGTGTAACACTCACTGGAGGGCTATCAATGCGCAGTAATTTCGTATTGAGTAACATTGGCTCAGAAAAGTTTTCACTCAACGTACCAACTTGTTCACCTGCCGCATTAAAAATTTTACCTGCTAAATGTTCACCCACTTCAAATACAAACGGATAACCGCTCGGGCGAATAACCACTTCTCGTGTTAAACCTTGAGCACGACCGATTAGACTCAGTACCGTGAGCCCTTCTTTAAAACCAACAACCTGTGCTTTGGCAATAACATTTGGCTGCGCAAGAGAATGCTCAATAAAACAAATCTCACCAATAAATACGCCTTGTAGTGGGGCTTCAATTAGGCACCCATGAATGCGCGCAGGATGCGCGCAGAGATCAAATAACTTCATAATAGATTAAGAAATTAGGCTGTTAAGTTCATTTGCACGCTCAAAGAATTCTTCAAAACTATCTGCAAATAATTGAATATTATTTAAAGCTGATTCTTTTAAAACGGCAGAAAGGACATATGCATCATCCACAATATTCAATGCCGGTTGGCCTGGATAAAAATTATTTGGCGGGTATTCTAATAATGATTTTAATAAGGAAGCACTAACCGCATCTAAATGGCTATAGTTACAATTATCTAAACTACACCAAATGATAATATCGTCTGTAGATAGGTCAATATTAATTTCAGCAAAACCATGCATTTCAAACTGAATATTAGAATGACAATCTAATTGAGAGTTAACTAGATCACTACGTCCCATAGAATTTAAATATTCATTTAGCATTTCTATAAATCTATATTTCATTGGTATTCCTTATATTTTAGGATATTTTAATTATTCAATACTGATAGTTATATTGAATTCGGTTGCTTTATTTGTTAATAAAGCCGATTTTTTGATTATATGGTTTTGACCACATTGACTTTGACCATTTCAGAAACTTCATTAAAAGAAAGTACTTCTAACTCAGGAAAACGGCCTTCTAAGATTTTTTTGACAAAACGACGAATATCAACAGGCACTAAAATGTTCACATCCCTAACTGATAAATAACTATTTTCTAAAGCAAACTCTGCTGCCTGTATCAACTCATTAGTTTTTTCTGGCTCAAGATGTAAGTATACTCCACCGGAAGCCTGCCTAATCCCTTGACGTATAGTGTCTTCTAGCTCTGAGTTAATCATGAGAACATTCAAACGCCCATCTACAGAAAAACGAGATGAAATGTAGCGTGCCATTGCACTTCTTACGTGCTCGACTAACATTAAGCTATCTTTTTCTTTTGGCACCCACTGCACTAAGGTTTCTATAATCAATTTCATATTACGAACTGATATTTTTTCCATTAATAAGCGTTGAAAAACTTCGGTTACTTTTTGTACTGTGGCATGGCGATAGCACTCTTTCAGTAATTCTGGGTATTTTCTTTCAAGATCATCAAGTAAGTTTTTCGTTTCTTGAATACCGAAAAATTCATTAATAAATCTCAACAACAAACTACTTACACAATCAATGGCTTCTGTCACATCGTCTCGAGCCATTAGACCCAGCTGCTCAATGTTGGGTAGGTCTTTTTGTTCAAACCAAGTACTCACCGAACCATATTCATCCGTAAACTTAGTCAATGACATACCAAGGTATTCAGGTTCGTCATTGATAGTCAGTAAACGATACCCATGGAAATAGATATCATATTCTCCTGCTTTAATTTCATTAATGAGTATCACCATTTTATTTTCAGGTATAATAGGTGAATAGTTAACGGCAATATCAGGAATCCTATACCCATAACGAATAAAAATATCCTTTTTCATTCTGGATAAAAATTTATTATCTTCTAAATGTTTTTTATATTTTTGATTAACAGAAATGATAATCGGTAATGTTTCCGGGATATATTCATCTTCAACATCACTATTTTCTCTTTGAGTTTCACCTTCCGTCACATCTGAATTAATAATTTCAGCTTCACTATTCGCTGTTTTTTGCTTATTTTTTTGTTTTTTTAAATACCTGAAAGTAAATAACCCAATAAGAACCCCGGATAATAGTAAAAATATCATAGTTGGAAAACCAGGCAAAAAACCCATAGAGAGTACAATAAATGCCGTAATTAATATCGTAAAGTCATTTGCAAATAACTCTGAAACAATATTTTCACCTAAGTTCTTATCATTACCACCTACTCGAGTCACAATAAAACCAGCACTGATAGAAATGAGTAGTGCAGGGATTTGAGCGACTAAACCATCACCGATAGTTAATAAGGAAAAAGTATTTAGTGCAGTTGAAACATCCATACCCTGCTGAGCTGTACCAACAGATATCCCTCCAATTAAGTTAACAAAAATGATGATAATGCCCGCGATCGCATCCCCTTTAATGAATTTCATCGCACCATCGAAAGAACCAAACAATTGGCTCTCTTTTTCAAGGTCGCCACGCTTCTCTTTAACTGTCGCCTCATCAATCACACCAGCCCGTAAATCCGCATCAATACTCATTTGTTTACCTGGCATTGCATCGAGAGAGAAACGGGCTGCCACTTCAGCAATACGTTCAGAACCTTTCGTAATAACAATGAACTGTACAATGGTGACAATGGCAAATACCACCATTCCAACCACTAAATTGTCTTGAATAACAAATTCACCAAAAGTAGCAATAATATCCCCAGCATCTGCTTCTAGTAAAATTAAGCGGCTGGTACTAATTGATAAAGCTAATCGAAATAATGTACTTATTAATAAAATAGAAGGAAATGATTGAAAGTTTAATACCCGAGTTATATAAAAAGAGCTCATAAAAATGAGTACAGATATCATAATATTTAAGCCAATTAATAAATCGACTAATATAGTTGGCAATGGAATGATCAACATCGCAATAACCATTACCATGATAACTAATACCATCAATTCTGGACGATTACGGATTTGTAATAAAAATCCGGTGATACTTTTCATGGGATAATTTTCCTATCGCACTATGGCTTTCGGTGTAATATTCTCTCTTGCACCATAATTTGGTCCATGAGTTCTTTTAATTTTTCAATAAGTTGGTCTCTTGCTTCCGTTGACTGAAAGACAGTGATAGGAATAACTGCAAAAGCCAGTAATAATAGTTGTAAAAACCTGCCACACATATCCGAAGTCATGGCTTTCAGTTTTTCAGAAATAAAATCGATAACCACTGTTTCAAAATCAACCTGACTACGAATGCCACGGGTAAATAATTGACTGAGCTCTTTTTCAATTTTTGATTTGTTTGATTTTTCATTGATCCGAAAAAAACCAGATTGAAAGAATTGCTGGCAGAATACATAATCTAAAGATTGCAGTTCTCGTAACCGACCAACACGATTAAAAAAACTTCCAAACTCACTAATATTTAAGTCACCTAATGGTAACGCTTGCAAATCACAAGCTAGTGCTCGCCCAAGATAACGCATCATATTTTCGCGCTCTTGAATTTCCATTTCTTCAACCCATTGTTCATATAAATAAACAACAGGCCCGTCATAAGTGATAAACTCACGGTACACCGAACGTAAATTCCCAGCACTAAAATGTAATTTTTCAGCAAATGCTTTTGCGATTAATGCAACGTTAATTCCTGCTTGTGTATGACGCTTAGTATCTTCTGCTTGCAATAATTGTTCTAAAGCTTCAATATTTTCAATTTGTTCTTTTTTTAATTTTTTACGATTAATTAATGCAGCAAGTACCATTAGTAAATCACTAGGATCAGTAAAAAACTGCAATAAAAATGCCCGTAATTGCTTTGGTGTCATCAGTTGCTTATTAAGCAGGCCTTCTATATGCAATACTTTGTCATCTGCATCTTTATCCAAAATGCGTTCGGCAAATTGCATCCATTCTTCTTCGCTGCCCTTCTTAGAACTTCCTCGGCGTACATGGCTTGCCGCTAACATCGACATCGATGCATATTCACTAGAGCTATCAATGACACCAGCACCACGTGCTACTTCATCGGAGTCATCACTACTGCTACTCACAGGTGCACGACTTTTGTTTTGAGTATTAACTGAAAAACGGTTATTAAAACTCAGTGGTGTTATTGCCATGACTCACTCATGTATTGTTGAAGAAATTGGACCGTACCGTGCAACTGGCTATCATGGGTGGTGATCCGCGTCTTTTCAGAAAATTGTCGCCCATCCCATCCTTCATTTTCATCCAATAAACGCGGCTGGATTAAAAATAAACGAACCATCTTCTGTTGATTAGTCGATGAATGACTAAATAACCCTCCCACATAAGGAAGATCGCCTAAAAAAGGAATTTTGCTTTCATTTTCAACATATTGCTCACGTGTATAGCCACCGATAAGCAAACTACTGTCTTTTGCAATACGCGCAACTGTGTTAATACTGGTTCTGTTAACGGCAGGTAACCCTTCTACACTGGAGGTTTTCCCTGTGCTATCGCGGTTTTCAGCACCATCTTCAATATTGACTTCCATTTCTACGTTATTACCCACGGAAATACGCGGCATTACACTCACCATGGTCCCATATGTGACCTGCTCAAGAGTCGCAATACGCTCCCCTTGTAATTTGGCGTAAAAACTGGTGTTGTTATCAAATAAAGCAGGAATGTTTTCTTGGGTTAATAACACGGGGCGAGAAACAATGTGCCCGTTACCCGTTTTACTTAATGCATCAATCTGCAATAAAAATTGTTGGCTGTTTGATAGCGTGCTTCGGTTAAATGAGATCGATCCAGTACCTGTACTAAAAGTACCAATTTCCCAGTTCACGCCAAGATTATCGAGCTCTGAGCGAGTAATATCTATAATCCACAAAGATAACTCTACCTGCCGGCGGCGCATATCTAATGTATTAACTAATTGGCGAACATAACGAATTTGCTCTTGGCTACCTTTAACGATCAAGCTATTGCTATCAGGGTGTGCTACCAAAGAAAAAGCGCTGTTAGACGGTTTTTTTGTTACCATCATCGGCTTATTCCCTGAAGATGGTGAGTCACCAATTGGTGTATCCATTAATTCGTCTATCGAATCTCCTGTTGGATTAATCGGTGTTGGTGGTGGTTGAATATGTAATATTTCATCTGGTGAAGCTCCCTGTTTAAACAAAGAATTAATGACTGTTAATAAACCAGGGATCGTAATATTTTGGCCACGTAATGAATAACTTCTATCCGTTACCGATGCGTGTTTTAATGGAATAATAGCCACTTCACCGCTAGATAACTCCTCTTTCCTAATCTGTTCTGCAAGATATAAAGATGCGGCTTTAATTAGTTCAATATACAGTGGCGGACCCGAAACAAATAATAACCGTTCACCTTCTTGTGAACGTACAGGAAACCGCGAGTCATAAATTCCATTTCGTTGAATATAATTAAGCAACTGGTTACTACTGACATTATTTGTTGGAATAATTGCGCTACGCATTTCACTATTATCATAAATATAAATACTCGCACCATCGTCATACCACACTAATGCAATTCGCCGAGTTAGTACTTTGAACATTTCATCTGCATTAGCTAAATTAAAATTACCAGTCACTTTTTTTTGAGCTGCTAATTTGCTGAGAATAATTGGCTTATTTAAACGTTCAGCAACGGCATCGAATACCTTACCTACTGCAATATTATTTGCGACAAAGGTATCGTGGTTTTTTGACTGTGTAACTGGTTCTGCCACAATAATTTCAGCTTGGGCCGAATAGAAACTCATACTCAGTAAAAACAGTGTTAAGCCTAACACTCGATTTTTTTTACTGCTCATATAATGTTGCTCCAATATGCCTAATTTCTGATGGTGTTAGGCCTAACTCTTTTTTAATATCATTAGTAAAATGAGATGCTGAACAATAACCCGCTTCAAGCCCTACATCTAATATTGAATCATCACTTTCAATTAGCTGTAGAATTGCATTAGCCATACGAACACTCATAATTTTCCGCTTTGCCGTTTTATTAAAGTTTTCTCGATAAAGCTGTCTAAAATAAGAAGCTGATATACCATAACGTGCACATAACTGATTAATATTGGCGTTTTTATTCTCTTGAGCTGAAGAGAGAATAAATCGCATCATTCCATAGGCTTCGTACCGCCTGAGTATTTCACACCAGCTATCAAATACAGGATGATTTCTAATAATTAAATCAATCACTACATTTTTTATTGATACCATTAATGAAAAGTCTTCAATTAATTCGATATATTCATTATTGTTATTTTCATCAGCTTCCAGCTTTTTCTTTTTCGCAAGAAATGCTTGCCCCATTGCGGTATCAATAACTGCTAAAATTTCGACTAATTCTGATAAATCCATTGAGTATAACTTCCAATTTGACTTATCTAGTGCATTCCATTCATTTTCTTGGCAAATAAATATAGCCTGACGTTCTATCAAAATATTTAAATTTGAATATATAGATTTATAAATAAAAGGCGTTGTGACTCTTTTCGGTATAGCCAAGACCAATTTGTCTTGTAATGAAAAATCACAGCCTCTACTTTCTAATAATGTTGCAATATCTTTATTTGACATTATATATAGGCCTTATCCACGTAATGTTGTGTACACAGAGTGAGCGATAAGAAAAAAAGCCTCAAGGGAATACTCAGGAATCATTCATACTTTCTATTACAAGCTAAAGGTGTGAATGAATAAGATCAATTCAACTGACAATAAAAACATTTATTGATTTACTTGCCACCAATAACGAGAACCAGCCAATCCATAATAAAATGAATTTAATTCCATGAGATTATCTTTATGAGTGATACAAATAGCCGCACATGTATAGTAAAAATTGCTAGCGGCCCAATGAGCGGCCAAGAATTAATGGTTAATACAGATAGCAATCTGATTATCATTGATAACGGCTTAGATTATAAAACTGACATCAATGATGATGGTTTCACAACCTACTCCATTCCAAGCGATGGCACTGCCTGCGAATTTTCAATTATTACTGCAAGTCAACACTCTGAAAGTGGTCTAGCCATTCAACTAAATGATAATGGATTAAGTACCGAGATCCCTATTGTTTTTCAGCAGCTGCTTTTAGCGGATATTTTTCCTATTGTGATCAAAATGCAGGATACCGAGTGGCAAAGCCCTCAAATACCTGAAACCTTACAGACTTCAGAGGCTGAAAATCCATTACCTATCGTTAAAACTAAAGTAAAAAAACCAGCTAAGCAAAAATCAAGCCTTTTTAATAAACAAACTATGTTGGTCTTTTTCTTGACTCTATTTTCAATATTTGTTGTTTACACTATATTTCAATATATTCCAGCACAAAGCACCGAGAAAAAAGTAAAAGCATTAGAACAAATACTTCAAGGTAGTCAGTCTCCCATTATCGTAACCCAAGGTACTAGTAATGAAAGCCTTATCCTAGTAAAAACACAGCGAGATTCTGATTGGAGCATGCAGCGCCTGGTTAAAGCTAAATACAATGAAAAATTCTCAATTAAAATAGTAAATAAGCTTGAGCAAGAAATTGAAAATAAACTTATTGAAATAGTACCAGACACATTAAAAGTAGAGCTTACCAATCCATGCAACCCAATAATCGTGACTATAGATAACAACAATTTAATTAATAAAGAAAAAAATATTGATAAGTTACTTTCTAGCTATTTTAGTTGCTATATAAAAAGTGAAATAAAAAAAATCAGCTTTGGTGAATTATTACAAAAAGCAGAACTGGGATTAACAGAAAGTAATGTTCAATGGCGTAAAATAACTAAAGAAAATAAAGTTATTTTTATCATAAAAGACAGTTTAAATGACAATCAAACTGCTTCTTTAATTAACTTCACAAATTCATTTTATAAGCAATGGGGAGATAATCATATTCAATTCTCAATCTCTCTTGCCAATAATGAGCTTGTAGGCAAATCATTTGTCACCAATGCTAACGGTTATATTTTATTAGGAAATAACCATTGGTTTTTTAATTCAATCAGTTTTTAACTTAACAAATCATTATTTAATATAACTTCAAAAATAAAGAGGAAACAAAAAATGGCAGATATGATCTCAGGTTTAAATACCGATGAAAAATGGGCCGAATCCGCTCTAGAAACTTTAGGTACTGACAAAAATAATATGGGTATGATCTATCGTACCTCTGCCAGTATTAGCTATAAAGCAAAACAATTCGGCGATGAGTTAAATACAATTCTTGCTGATAAAACATTAGAAGTCGATAACCCACTAGTGCTGGCGAAAATCACCGCCATAAGTGGTAATTATAATATGGCACGCCAATTACAGAGTAACTTTATGAAATCCATTAAAGATACTGACCAAGCTCTTATTCGTAACGTTTAATATTCAATAGAGCATCATTGACGATGGTGCTCTACCTTCATTTAGGAAATACATTATGTCGCCTATTACTTCAAATTTATCGATGATAAATTCCACAGAGATAGCCTCAGAGATACCGTCATCAATCCCCATTGCCGATAAAGTTAAAGAGTTTTTTGCTGAATACAGCGCATCGACGAACCAAGAAAGAACTGCATTAATGAATAGTGTCAATACCATTGACCCAAGTAACCCAGTTCAATTACTGCAATTTCAAAATCGTGTCGGTAAATACAGCCTTGCTATGAATATGATTAGCACACTAACACATAAAAGTGTTTCTGCGATTGATACCGTTTTAAAAGCTCAATAAGCCATGAATATTTTAAAAAAATTTATCTTAATTAGTTTTATTGGCTTATTAATGGGGTGTGATAACCAATTATTACTCAGTCATTTAAGCCAAAGACAAAGTAACGAAGTATTAGCCATACTCCAAGAGCATGGTGTTGAGGCTACGCGTAAACAAGATAATAAAAACGGAGATTCCATTCGTGTTCAACCAAGTGACTTTGTTATTGCGGTAGATTTACTGCGCCAATATAACCTGCCCTCAAAAGAACCAGTGGAAATTATCCAAGCATTTCCTGGTGACTCTTTAGTGGCCTCACCACAGGCAGAACGTACCCGCTTGCTTTCTTTAATTGAACAACGCCTTGAGCAATCGCTACTTACCATCCCTGATATTATTAACGCACGTGTGCATGTTAGTTATCCATTAAATGGCAATAATCCGACTAAACAAATGCAAAATGTTTCCAGCTTGGTGACCTATTCTGGGAGTGAAGACCCCCAAATGATGATGCATAAGATTAAACTGTTTCTAACGAACAGTTTTGCTGAGGCAAATTACGATAATGTCTCAGTCGTGGTCGTCAATCGCCCGCCGTTGCAATATCAAGTTAAGTCTGAGCCTGAACATACATTTAACCCAGTCATAATCGGCTCAATTATTGCTGCAATGATCATTCTTTTGACTATTTTACTGTTACTGTGGCGCCAGCTAAGTAACAAAAAATCAGCAACTAATCTGGTAGGGAAACCTGTTGATGACAGTGCTGAATAATCTACTCATTACACAAGGAAATATTTTCCTCGCTCCGGGATGTTATTTTCATAGTGAATTTAATGGGGTTGGATATAAAGACTTTCCTCCTATACTGCAACGTAAACATAACCAGCAATTGATTCAGCAATACGCATTACCTTTACCTAACGAGAAAACGCCCTTGTTACCCAAAGTATTATCTGAACATTGGGCTTTATTACCAGAGGTAGCGTTAGGTTTAGGGATTTTGTTACACGCTGAACCGCTTCCTTGGTGGGTTGAACTTTCCAAATATCGTGTCTTACATACACGCTTGAGCCGCCCACTTTGGCAATCAGAAAATCAACCTACAACTTCACCACAGGTATTAACTGCCCTTGGGGTACAACAATTATTGATGTGTTTAGCCCCCTTTGGCACCGCTTACACCCTTCGAGCTAAATATATGTTTAGTCTTGAAACTCAGCAACTTATACCGTCATCAGTAAAAACGATGCTACCTTGGAATACTATTGAAGAGACATGCCGTTATGTCAGAGAAAATACCCCAGAATGTTAAACAGACAATGTCTGAAAAAGTCTTGATCAAATATCAAGCATTAAGTGCCGATAGATACCACAAAACTATGACTCAACAAGCTCAAAAAAAGGCAAGTGAGTATTACCAACAAGCGAAACAACAGCAAGAAACTATCTATCAAAGTGCTTATCAGCAAGGTTATTACGACGGCATTAAACAACTATTAACTGACTTTATTCACGTATTAGAAACCAGTGAAATTCAGTACCAAGAAAATACCAGTCAAAGCAAAGAACAGCTGATGAAAATATTGAATGACATTTTTGGTAATAATGAGCTACAAGAGGTGGTTGCTGTTTATTTTGAAAAGCAATATGCAAAAGTGACAAATACCACATTACATCTACCAGCAAAAATGCAAACTCGTATTGCCCAAAGCGGCTCTGATATGAAATTTTCAACCGCTGCTGATAATACAATCGCCTTAGAGGTTGATAATAAAATTACCTATTTTTCCCCTATTACCGCCTCTAAAAATATTTTTCCTCATGTATTTTCTGTTCCAACACAATGCCAAATTTTAAAAATGCATAAAAAGACCTATCAAAACTTAATAACCACAATAAATTCAATACAGGAAGAACACAAAGATGCTGGTCAATTTACAAGCTAAGGCTATCAGTCCTCAACATAGCAGATCTCAAATTCACACTGAAAACATTCAAAATAAAATGACTTCATTATGGCAGAAGAAAAATATGGATAGTAAAAAAATAGATTTTTCCCCTAAAGAAAAAAATAAAATTAACAAGTTTATTGATGAACTTAAGTCAAAAGAAGATAGAAAAGTATTTTTTTCTCACGTATTTAAGACGATGATTACATTAGGTAGAGATGAAAAACAAAACTTTATTACCGGTGTTAGTCAAATATTACAATCATCAAGTGACCCTGAGCTAGTTTCATTAAATAAAAAATTTAATCGCTCGCTCAGCCATTATATGGCTATCAGTTTGATGAGTGCTCCTCTTAGCAACCAACTTCGTCATAATATGACTAACATTAATTTAGAGGGTAACGATAATGAGGAAGACGAACTACTAATCTAACATTAAATTTCTCTCCCCCCTTATCATTTACTTATTTCCCATCGACTAATATTTATAGGTTTGGTATGTTTTTTTAATATGCTAAGCCTATTTATTTGACAAAAACAAATAAATATAAAAAATATAAATAAAAATTGATATATACAACCCATGAATATAGTTTAAATTCTCCCCATCAAAACACATGAACCCAATATCAAAAAACGATTTTATTTTCTAAATATTCTGACTAGCCTCGTTTTTTTATATTGGAATACATTTCATCAACAGTTAGTATAGGTATAGATTATGACCGATTTATCAACAATAGATAATTTTATGGATAACATTGACTATAGTGAAAAAGAATCAATGATTCTCTTGTCTGGGCATGTAGTATATGACCCACTCAAGCGAACACTTTCGCGTGAAAAAAAAGTCGTTAACCTTTCAGAAAATGAATCATGCCTTCTTAAATTATTACTAGTAAAAACAAATAGTAAAAGAGAAGTTATGTACGAGATTTGGGAAAAAAGAGGCACTATCGTGACTGAAAGTAGCTATTACAAGCTAGTCAGACAATTGCGACAATCCTTTAAAAAAATTGATCTAGATGAAAATTTAATTATGACTTTACCTCGCATTGGTATTTTATACACAGGGGAAAAATCAGAAATGCCGATGCTTTCTAAATACGATGCCAAGAAAAGTATTTACACCTATATGCGATATTTTTTTCAGAAGATTTTTATTCGTTAATCACTATAATTAGATTTCGCCAAAGAGAACATTTAATGTTAAATATTAACCCCAACTTTTCAAAAAAACACATTTTTTCAATATTCATATTTTTTATAACTTTCATGCTATCCGCTTGTAGTAATAATTTAATGAGTTATTTTACTCAAACTCCCACTTATCATATCAATGGTAATATTTATTCACATTCTTACGATATTCCTGAAAATGCCACAATCACACTGTCGTTGACGTCAATACTACAGAATGAAAACAATGCAAAGTCTAATCTTGATTACAGTTTCAAATCACAAAGTGCAGGACGTAGTATCGCATTTACCGTCGCTCTTCCTGAAGAATTTCAATCCAAACGATATACCTTAGGAATGAGTGCAAGAATTGAAAAAGATGGTGAATTAATCATGATGAGTAATAAATTGAGCCCAATACCTGAGAACTTATCTGAAATAGTACTACTTCCGGTGGCTGCCATTCAGCAATAGTAACACTCATTTCATCAAGACCAATTAAAAATATTCTATCCCCTCTTAATGGGGAATTATATTTACCGGCACTCATTGAGTTCTTCTAATAAACGCGGAAAATCTGCCACCGAGCTTTCAATGGCTCGTTTTGCCAAACTTTCTAGTGCGCTAAATAGCTGTTCAGCCTCTTGTTCTGGCAAGTCCGCTGCTAAATAATCATTCCACTTATTTAGTTTGTAATTTAACTCATTCACAATCGTTTTGCCGCGTGATGTCAACGAAACATGATAAACCCGTTTATCAACTAAACTATTCGTTTTAGCAACCCACCCCTTAGCTAAAAATTTGCTCACTCCTCGAGTCGTTACTGATTTATCCACAACCATGGCTTTTGTAATTTGCTCTAGGGTTGACTCATCATACTGATCAATATGCAAAATCATCAAACACTCAATGGCATTGATACCATAAGGCTCCCCCATCCACTTCATATAATGATGAGCAGCTCGGCTTATCACCCCAAACACTCTGGCTTGCTCTGTACGCATAATGCCTCTTTAGTTGATTTTATCAACTAATTAGTTAATAATTACTGTGACTTTAGTTGATATTATCAACTAATAAACCATTTAACACGCCAAATTTACTCATACTCAATGCTACAAAACATCACTTTTTTGCACCGTTTAGGGTTTAATCCTATACGCTTTCGTTTTGCGGTGATTACGGCTTGTGCCTCAATTGCTGCTCTATTTATTGCTCAATATTTGCAGCTTGTTCACCCACAGTGGGCAGCCATGACCGTCTGGGCCTCTGCACAACCTTGGCGCGAAAACTTACTGGAAAAAAGTTGGTGGCGTTTCGCGGGAACAGTCATTGGCGTGCTAGTTGGCGTAATATTAATTCAACTACACATTATCAGCCCGCTATTATTTATCGTAGGGCTGGCATTATGGTTAGGAGCATGTAGCGGTATTGGTCAACTGCAAAAAGGCTTTGTGGCCTATGGTACCTTTTTAGCGGGTTATTCCGCGGTCATGGTCAGCATGCTAAGTGTCCACATTACAGATAACCTGTTTATGGTCGCTTGGGATCGGCTATGGACTATCCTTGTTGGCGTTCTTTCCGCAGTAGTTTTCAATGTTTTATTTACACCAAAACGTGAACAAGAACCCGTTATTACACTTAAAAACCAAGTTGATATACTATTTTATCAAATTTTGCATCGCACACTTGAGAAAAAAAAACCAATTAAGTCACAGGAAATTGACCAACTCTGGCAAGTGATGACAAGTTATGAGGAAATTCTAGAAACGAATCGCATCGGCTGTCATTACCACCGTAAACAAGTTGCTAAAGCACGTCAAAAACTTATGTTTCAAAGCCAAATATTATTACACCTAGATAAATATCAATCCATTGCACCCTTTTATTTTCCTGCACAAGAGCCCGCTGACAAAGAGTGGAAATATATTTTATCATTATGCCCCAATGGTGTACTTAAAATGCTTTTAGTCCCGTTTTACTATGCTACTTTAGGTAAATCAATCAAGAAGATAAATAAAACTGACAAATTAAAACTCCACCAAGATAAAATTTCCGCATGGCAATCTTTCACTCGTTCTTTTGTTACAATAGGCGCCGTCGGTGTTTTATGGTTCTGGACACAATGGCAAATGTTGGCTTACCTCATTCTCGGCCTTTCCGTGATGTTGGCTCTATTCGCTTCCCTTGATCACCCCGCAAGATTCATGAAAAATATTTTCACAGGGCAATTTTTTGGTGCTATTGCTGCGTTAATCTGTATGTGGTGTTTATGGCCCTTTACTTCTTCATCTTGGCAAATGACCTTTCTCATCATTCCTGTGATTATTAGCGGCATTGTGATTTTTTCTCATAATCGCTTAATTTTAATCGCTTTTGATTACATCATGGTTTCGTTGATTTTACTGCAACCGTCTTATCCTTTTGCGCTTTCATTCCCTCAAAGCATCGGTAATGCCATTGCGATTGTTTCCGGCCCATTAGTTGCAATGGCCGCTTTCGCATGGATTTATCCCACCAGCCCTAAAAAACGTTACCAGCAATTAATTTATCTTTCAGAACAGCAATTTAAACAGGGAATTACAGCTCTAATCCAAAGCCATAAACCATCTACAACTCAGTTTATCCACCGCTTATTTAGTGGATTATTACTAGCAAAAAAAGCAAATTTCTCGCCCTCACCTATATTCGATTTTTTTATCACTCGGCAAAGTATTTGGCTGTACCTACTTATTTTACAAAAGCAATTTGCACATCATGCATCAAAGAAAAGAGCCCTTATTGCACTTGAAAAACGTATTCAACAAAACCGGTTTGATTTGAAGAAAATCTCCACACTATTTCGGCATTTACAACGTAACGAAAGTGATAATGAAGAGCTTGAGCAACTCGAGAAATATGTGAAACTCTATATGAAAAAGGAATATTGCCAAAAATAAGGCAAGAAATAATCTGAATTTAACCAATTATCTAAAGATAAATATCCCTATACATGGAAAGCCAAAGAAATGTTGTTTGCTAATAACTACGATTTGAAATTTGCTGACGGGCTACAGCTTATTATTAATGGATTAGAAAATTAAGATTCTAAGGGCAGCATTACGATGCCCTTAATACTTTATTTCAGGCCTAGTCGTTTAGCTAGTCGATGTAAGTTAGCAATATCTAAAGATAATTCTCTAGCACATGCAGACCAATTATGATGGTTTTGTTCCAGTACTTGTGTAATGACTTTACGCTGAAAGTCATCTGTTGCTTCACGTAAGTTTTTAGTTAATGGTATTACTTTCTTTGAGGTTTCCGTAAACTCATACTCATTGTTATCAAAGATAAAATATTGAGGCTGTAAGATAATATCGCCAGTGTCAATTGAGGCACGAGCAAGAACAACAGCACGATGAATCGCATGTTCCAATTCACGTACATTGCCAGGCCATGAATAGTTGAGTAAATACCTTTGTAATGAAGAACTCAGTACCACACTAGATAAACCAAAACGCTGACGATATTGCTCACAAAAATATCCGGCTAATAAAATAATATCTTCACCACGTTCTTTTAATGGGGGAACAAGTAGAGGAAATACGCTTAAACGATGGAATAAATCTGCCCTAAACCGCCCCTCTAATACTTCTTCGCGTAGATCACGATTAGTTGCCGCTAATACACGGACATTAACGCGTAAACTGCGGTCATCACCAACACGTTGAATATCACCATATTGCAATACTCGCAGTAATTTTGCCTGTAATGCTAATGACAACTCTCCAATTTCATCTAAAAATAAAGTGCCATTATCCGCCATTTCAAATTTACCACTACGGTGACTAATTGCTCCCGTAAAAGCCCCTTTAACATGGCCGAATAATTCACTTTCTGCCACGCTCTCAGGTAATGCCGCACAGTTTAAATAAATAAGAGGATACTCTGCTCGAAGGGATTTTTCATGAATGGATTTAACAACTAATTCTTTTCCTGTTCCCGTTTCTCCGCTAACCAGAACATTTAATTCTGACACAGCAACAATATCGATTTCCTTTTTTAATTGTTGCATACGAAGAGATAAACCGATGATTTCGGTTTCTCCTGAAGGTTTAAATCGTATAGGTTTACCCGACAATATATTTTGGTTTTCAAGCTGTTCAATAAGTAATGCATTATTTAATGCCCCAGCAGCTAATGCAGCAATTAACCTAAGTGACTCATTGCTAAATGCATCGAATTGATCAGGTTCCATGCCATCTAATGTTAATGCACCAATAAGATTCTGCCCCGCATATAAAGGTAAGCCGACACAAGCATGGACTTTTAGATGCTGATGATGAGGAATTAACCCATCGTATGGATCAGGGAGCTGGCTATCCGCAGGAAAACGTACTACATCGCCAGCTCTTGCAATTGCTTCAAGCCGAGGGTGTCCCGTCAAAAAGAATCGGCGACCTAAAACATCAGCCATTAATCCATCAATTGCTAAGGGAATAAATTGACCTGGTTCATAGCGCAATAACGCACAAGCATCGCACCCTAATGATTGCCTTAATGTAGTAATCAAACGCTGAAACCGATCTGCATGTTCCATACCATCTTGTAACTCTATTGCGATCTTTGCTAATGCTTCAACAGAAAAACCCATGATCTACTCCCCATAGTCAATTTGACAACAAGTATAGTCATAATGACGATTATTGATACAGTCATTATGACTATAAATTAAAAATATTTATTTAAATTTATCTAAAAATCAATTGGTTAAATATTGGCATGAATATTGATTATATCTTCCTATACTTTAAAAAATACAGGATAAAATTAATATGGCGATTCATGTAAAAAATAATATTCATTGGGTGGGTCAACGTGATTGGGAAGTACGTGACTTTCATGGAACCGAATATAAAACATTAAAGGGAAGTAGTTATAATAGTTATTTAATCCGCGAAGAAAAAAATGTCCTTATTGATACTGTCGATCATAAGTTTAGTCGTGAATTTGTTGAAAACTTACGTTCACAAATTGATTTAAATGATATTGACTATATCGTGATTAACCACGCAGAAGAAGATCATGCCGGTGCATTAACTGAATTAATGCGCTTTATTCCTAATACCCCGATCTATTGCACCGCCAATGCTATTGATTCAATAAATGGTCACCACCACCATCCCGAGTGGAATTTTAAGATCGTTAAAACAGGCGATACGCTCAATATAGGTAATAATAAGCAATTGATTTTCATTGAAACTCCAATGCTACATTGGCCTGACAGTATGATGACTTATTTTACTAAAGATGCAGTGCTTTTTAGTAATGATGCTTTCGGGCAGCACTATTGTGATGAGCGATTATTTAATGATGAGGTCGACCAAAATGAATTATTTGAGCAATGCCAGCGCTACTATGCCAATATTCTTACACCATTTAGCCGCTTAGTAACGCCAAAAATAAATGAAATTTTAGGCTTTAACCTACCTGTCGATATGATAGCCACGTCACACGGGGTAGTATGGCGTAATAACCCAAATCAAATCATTGAATTATATTTGAAGTGGGCAGCAGATTACCAAGAAGACCGAATCACTATTTTCTACGATACCATGTCAAATAATACCCGTTTAATGGCAGATGCAATCGCTCAAGGCATCAATGAGGCCGACCCTAATGTCTCCGTTAAAATATTTAACGTTGCACGCAGTGATAAAAACGACATTATTACTCATGTTTTCCGCTCCAAGGCGGCACTGGTCGGTACCTCAACCATGAATAATGTCATGATGCCCAAAATAGCAGGTATGCTTGAAGAAATTACTGGCTTACGTTTTTTAAATAAAAAAGCCGCTGCTTTTGGGAGTTTTGGCTGGAATGGTGGCGCTGTTGATCGTGTTCAAACACGTTTGATGGATGCCGGTTTTGATACCGCATTATCTTTAAAAGCAAAATGGAAACCAGACACAAAAACATTAGATGACTGCCGTGAGTATGGACGTAATATTGCTCGCCAATGGGCATTACCTGCATAAATTAACTAACAAAGTAGCATCAGAATTTTATGATTTTTTAGAGGATACCTCATATGCAATTTAGAGATAAAACACTTGGACAGCTCGCATTATCTATTCCTAGAGCCTCTTCTTTATTCCGCCAATATAATATGGATTACTGTTGTGGTGGAAAACAGACTCTCAGCCGTAGTGCAGAAAAATTAAATTTAGATATTGACCTATTAGAAAGCCAATTAGCTAAATTAGCCACAGAAACGTTAGAAAAAGACTGGCGTAAAGCTCCGCTCGGTGAAATTATCGATTTTATCATTATTCGCTATCATGATAGGCATAGAGAACAATTACCTGAGCTTATTTTACAAGCACAAAAAGTTGAACGCGTTCATGCAAATAAGCCAAGCGTGCCAAAAGGTTTATCAAAATACTTAGAAGCATTACTGGAAGAATTAACTAGCCATATGATGAAAGAGGAACGCGTTTTATTCCCTATGATAAAAAATGGAATGGGCAAAAACGCGGCAGGCCCAATTAGTGTGATGGAGCAAGAACATGATGATGCTGGTGATATCTTAGAGGCCATTAAAGGCATTACCGATAATGTTACACCGCCACCAGAAGCCTGTACTACCTGGCGTGTATTGTATAATGGTATCAATGAATTGATTGATGACTTAATGAATCATATTAACCTAGAAAATAATTTATTATTCCCAAGAGCACTCGCTGGCGAATAAACACATAACGGCCTATTTATATAATAGATAGGCCGTTATTTTAAATATTTTTATATAATATACTAAAAATACCTATTGATATTGTTGCTTAATTTCTTGGGCAATTGCTAATCCACGTTTTGCTTCTTTTTCAGCAATTTCGACAGATAACCCAATATAAGACCTTGGGTCGAGCATGGCTTTAATTTCTTCATTACTGAACGCTGCTGATATCACACTGTTTTTGGTTAAATTAGTGTAGAAATCCTCCCCATCCGCTGCCGTTTTAATAGCTTCTTCATACAGAAGGGAATGAGCTTTATCTTTACCTAATTTTTCCGCCATCTTCATCATGACATATTCAGTATTATCAAGACCTTTATTTCTCAATACATTATGAAGCATTCTCTCTTCATGTGGCACAATCGTCCTCGAAAGCTCCTCTGTTCTTAATAAAATTTCTGTGGTTAATTCCAAAGCTTCTTCGATTAACCCATCAAATAACATATAAGAACTACTATCTCCTTCATAAGGCCTTACCGCGGAATACATACCAACACTTGGTAAGGAATATAATTTCTGCGAGTTAGCGATAATTCCCTTTGCCAGTTTCGGGTTTATTTTATGTGGCATAGTACTACTGCCTACTGTTCCTTTGGTAAACCCTTCAGAAACTTCTGCAATTTCTTCTAACGTTGTGCTATAGACCTCTTCGCCGATTTTATGGCAAATATTCGCCATTAGCGCTAAATTTGCCATATATTCAAGTTTATGGGTGCTCAAATTTCTGGATGGTACTTCCATGGCTTCCATCCCCACCAGTTCAGCGACACGTTTTTGTACCGCCATTCCAACCTCAGGCATCGAGTTAAAAGCGCCAACTGCACCGCCCATCATAATAGTGAATACGCGCTTTTCACACTCTTTCATTCGCTGATAACAGTCAATAAAGTCACTGATCCACACTGAAACCTTATAGCCATAGGTTATCGGAATTGCATGACGCCCATGGGTTCTTCCCGGCATCACCATATGTTTGGTTTTTTCAGCCAGATTCGACAAGTTTTCGATGATTTCACCCAATAACAACATAAATTTATGGTGTACGGTTTTCATCATATACAGCTGTGAACTTTGCTGAATATTTTGTGTGGTAATACCATAATGGATATATTTACCGCTTTCCTCAGAGCAAGCATTCACTAAAACCTTTAAGAAAGGTACGAAACCATGGCCTATTTTTTGGTAAATACGGCTCATTTCTTCAAAATCGATATTTTCGATTACGGCCTTTTCTTTAATTTCATTTGCCGCTGATTGAGGAATAAATCCCAGTTCAGCTTGAGCTTGGGCCAACATGGATTCAAACATTAACCAAGTAGAATATTTTGCTTCATCAGACAATAAGTCTTTAATTCCACGGTCATCAATAGTTTTACTTTTAGAATCGTATAATGCTCTCATTTCGTATCCTTTCTTTATTTCTTCATTGCTTCATCAACAGCATTGCGAACGAACTCAACCTTTGGTCCATATACGACATGGACGTGGTTTGCCGATGGAAAGAAGAATGCGGTACATCCTGATTCCAACATTAAATCTTTATCAATTTGGTTAACTTCTCCAACATCAATACGCATACGAGTAATACAGTTATCTACGTTACGAATATTTTGTTTTCCACCTAATGCTTGGATTAAAATTTCTGCGATTTCGCCGTAGCGTTTTTCTTTAATTAAAGTATTTTTCAGATTACTAGATTCTTCACGACCAGGAGTTTTAATATCAAATTTAATAATTGCCCAGTAGAAAATAAAGTAAGTGACGACGGCTAAACAGCTACCGATAATAACAAGGAAGATCCAGTTAGTGTGTTCGTACAGCAGACCAAAGATAGTAAAATCAAAGACGGTTCCACGAATATAACCGATACCAACCTCAGCCAATGAAAGTAACACCGCACCAATACCGACAATAATGGCATAAATTAAATACAGTAATGGCGCAATGAATACGAAGGTAAATTCGAGTGGCTCTGTGACGTTACCAAGCATTGCCGTTAATACCATGGTGACAAGCATGGATTTCACTTCTGCGCGGTTTTCTTTCTTCGATGTTTTATATATAGCAAGAGCAATCGCAGGGAAGAGGAACAATGTAACCAACATTTGTTGCTGCGCCATAAAGCGAGTCAAACTTGGCATCATCGCCCAATATTCGCTATCCGGGCCTTGGTTAAATAGCACTTCAGTTAATGCAGGGACAACACCAACAAAGGTTTGGCCATCAATAATATAAGTACCACCCGCTTCAGTGAATCTAAACAAAACGTTCCATACATGGTGTAAACCAAATGGAATAAATAAACGTTCGCCTCCAGCCGTAAAAAATGGCCCCACTGGACTTAAAAATACCGCAGAGAGTTTCATTAAACCTTGAACTAATACTTCCCAAATAAACGGTAATAACGCTCCCACCCCAATCATTAAGCCTATCATAATAATAGAAACGGATTTTTTACCGGAAAAGAAAGCGAATGCGGTCGGTAACTCAAGGTTATAAAACTTATCGGTGGCCCAAGCGGCAATCAAACCAGTAATAATCCCTCCGGCAGCACTGATATTTAAAGTTTGTATGCCAAGAACTTTAATTTGTCCCACTTGACCCATCATTGCAGGGTCTGCAAGTTTGCCGGTAAGGACTAACCAAATATTCATGGTGATGATCAGCGATAAGTAACCGACTACCGAGGCAAAGACGGCAATTCCCTTATCTCGATGGCTCATCCCATAGGCCACACCCATTGCAAAGAGCAAGGGAATATTATCAAAAATAACACCTGCGATTGAACGAATACTGACAAGTAATGCATTAACCGTTTCATTTCCAAGAAAAGGAAAACGTGCAATCATATAAGTCTGCACTAATGCACCACTGATACCCAATATCATACCAATAGGGGCTAATACACCTATCGGAAGGAGTAATGTTCTCCCAAAGCGTTGAATAGATTCACCAAACTTTTTTCTGGCCATACTGTTTCCTTATGACTTCTATTATTAGAATTAAAGGCATACTAGCTTGGGGGGGTTATAAAAGAAATGATGTCACGGTTTTAAAAATTATCTTAGGTCATAATTAATGACCTAGGTCATTTTAATACAAAACTCATTGCCAAAAATAAAAATGAAAGACAGGTGAAATTTTTTTAGGAAGTAAAAAAGGAAGTTTAAAGTAGGTTTTCTAATTCATTGATAAGTAAATCAACTAAAATAAAAAAGCCAATTCTGGATTTGGTATCATCCCTTTTAGTATCAAAATTATCGGCAAAACAAAACAGAGTATTATCAGTATAAGTGGTTAATTCATTGGTATTAAAAGCGGTCATGCTAATAATATTCGCCCCTTTTAATTGCACAATTTTTGCTGTTTCAATAATTTTTTTTGTTCCACCAGATAGCGAGATAAAAATGACAGTGTCATCTTTGCTAACTAATCGAGTGAAAGAGTCAGATAAATTGTAGTCATTAATGAAAAAACAGTGTAGTCCTAACGCAAATAGCAAATGCTCAAGGTAATAACCAACCGCTTTGCTTGTTCCTCTTGCAACAATAAAAATATTTCTCGATTTATGTAGTATTTTAGCACAATCACTAATTTGCTCTTCATTAATTAACGTAAAGCTTTTATTAATATTTTTTTCGAGTTGTTTTTTATAAGATGACGGGATAATTTTTTCAGTTTTATTTTTTGTTAAAATATAATTATTAATCTGAAATTTAAGCTCTTTAAACCCACTAAACCCTAATTTTTGCGATAAATTAATGATAACTGTTTTAGAAACAAAGGTTTTAGCAACCAGCTCATTAATATTTAAGTAAGGGATATCCGTAATGTTATCAGTCAGGTATTTTAAAACTTTTTTTTCGCTAATGGTTAAATTATCGTAATTTTTTAAGAAATCCAACATATCCCCCCCTTAATCAGCCTAATTAACCCAGAAGTCATTCTTTTTATGATAATAAAGTCAATATAGGCAACCAATCGATTGATTATACGTTAAATGAGCAACCGATGTTGAATTTAAGAAGTGATTTTTGTGAAATGCGACAGTAATCGAGGAAAAATTGGTATCACAATAGGTTGTTTCCTTTGTGATACCTTTTATACAAATAATTCAGCTACTTCATCAGCACCATTACAAACACGGTACATTGAGTGTTCTCACTAGGGAGCTCGTCGTCAATCTGATGCTTTCTAGTACTGAATAGTAGAAGAAAGAATAACATGATAAACAAGCAAATAGCGCTTCCCTTGAGCGCTATTTGCCTTACAAAAAATCACTTAAATTTGAGTTGCTTCACAGCTTCATCAATATCAATTTCATCTTCCGAAAATGTTAAAGCAGTACCATGTAATGTGCTAATTTCTAATTTTTTCAAGGAGCGCATTTGGTCCGGTTTATCTGATTTAGGTTTAATGCTGTTCATCAATGCACCAATAGATAACACAGTATTTTCTTTATCAATACGTGTATCGGCAGGCACGTCCACCGAATAAACGCGATAAGATTTTATAGATGTAATCTTAATGCGCTCACCCGCAATATAAATATATTTGCTTTCAGGTATGACTTTGACTGCAAATGCAGACAACCCTTTATTATTTGTCGTCGGTTCGAAAGTGACTACAGCATTTTTTTTAATCAACTCAGGGTTGGCAACTTTAACCACATGAAAATAACGGTTATCGCCATTCTCATCTTTGATAAATCCAAAACCTTTATCTTCGAACCATGTTGTGATCGTTCCATTCATCGCCATTACCGCCTAATTAATCTTTTATTGATTCAGTTTTTACAACGCGCAGTATAGAGCACAATGCGTGTGCAGACTACGGCTTTACTTTTAGTCTGAGTGATAAATTTACGTGATGCAAGTAGCAAGCATTCGCCTGCATACTAAAAATTGGTTATTATCAACCGCTATTCTTTGTTGGAAAGGCTAATGACTGAAATCATCGACACCTTTATTGCGCCGCCCTGCCACGGTAAGATAGAAATTATCTACCAGGATGAACATCTTGCTCTTATTAATAAGCCGAGTGGCCTACTAAGCCTTTCTGGAAAAAACCCACAAAACTTAGATTCAGTGCATTACCGATTAGTACAAATCTTCCCTGAATGTACTCTTGTTCACCGACTCGATTTTGGCACTTCAGGATTAATGGTGATTGCACGTAATAAAGCAGTGAATGCCGCTCTGAGCCAACAATTTAGCCAGCGAACGGTAATTAAAGTATATCAAGCTCTACTTTGTGGTCACTTAACTGATGATGAGGGTATCATTGATGCTGCAATAGCAAGAGACCCAGCACTGTTTCCTCGCATGTCTCTTTGCGAAATTAATGGCAAACCTGCCCGCTCCCACTATCACGTGATTGAACGTCTGTATCACCCACTAGATAATGGCACATTGCTTCCAGTAACCCGAGTCCAATTAATTCCAGAAACGGGTCGAACGCATCAGCTTCGTATCCATTGCCAACAATTAGGTCACCCTATATTAGGCTGTGACCTATATGGGGGCCAAATACCAGAGCATGCATCTCGGCTCATGTTGCACGCCAGCGAACTGCATTTTGTTCATCCCATTAGCCAAGAAAGCGTTAATACTCGCTGTGCGAGCCCGTTTTAACGCCCAAGTAACCACTGTCTCATTTTATGACTGGTAAAATAAATTGCTCTGCCCTGTAAGTGCACATCGCTAGCCGTACTTCAATTTAAGTTATGACGAATATTACCACATCAGGTCGTCAGGGATCTTAAAGTCCGCGTACGGGTCATCTTCATCTTGTTCTTCTTGGCTGAGCGCATTATTGAGTACGATACTATCCGCATCCCTTTGGGTTATTTTATCCGCTACACTTGCAGGGATAATCACATACTCATTGTTATCACTATTCTCAATCGCTAAACGGGCAATCGCCAGACGACCGCTGATCAATTGTGTTTGTGTTATTTTATCTACAACAACTTGCTTGATCACATTGTTATCGGTGAAATTAAAACTAATATCTCCCTTTGAAATATCAACTTTATTCATCTCAATAAGTTGTTTAACTTGCGCTTTAAACTCTTTGGATTGCACCATTTGCTTATGCTGTTCGCTTAATTGCTTATCACGTTCAAGCTGTGCTTTTTTATTCTCTTCTACGGCTTCCCTTGCTTCACGCGCTTGAACGCGTGATTTTTTAGCCGTTCTTTGCACTTTAGCCATCTTCTTACTGGTGACTAATCCTGCTTTTAGCATTTGCTCTTGTAAGGTGAGTTTTGCCATCTTCGCCTCTAAATCTATCAGATAATTATGTGATTATACCTTTAGCCGCTGAGACCTGATAGGCTTTGAGCTTCATTGATAGAGAAATTATGTGATGTTATTTAAGAAAATATGCTAACGAGGATAATTCAAAATTCGGCGTGTTTAACTTATTTTGTCTAATCTAAAATGTGTTTATAAAAAACCATCAATATATTGTGATTTTTTATAGGCACGATTTACTCAGTAACCATAGAGAGCTGATGAGAAAAAATAGAGGCTTTCATCCACATAAAAACCTCTCTATTTCAATAACTACGGAGTGGACATAATAATGGTAGCTGCTGAACTAAACTGGCCTTCTATCAATTCATTTGGCGATAAATTAGGTTTTTTAACTAGCGTAAACATTAGTGTGTCTCTACCATGCCCATTTTCTATTTTTGAATCGAAATGCCCATTCATAGGGGAAACTCTTTGCCCTTGATGATAAATCTCAACACCTAATCCCGGCATAATAGGACCTTGACTACCAATATCTCCAGTTCTAACAAGTAAAGCGTCAGATGAAAAAGTCGAAGTTTCTCCGCTAATAATCATCTTTATTGGCGCTGTCAGATTATTATCTTCACAACTATAAGTGATTTCTGCGTTACGTTGAAAACGGCTTGCACTTCCCACTGTTGAAATACCCGATGCATTTACTGTTTCAAAATCAACAATGATGATTTGGTTATCATTGATATCACACGTACCCGTTCCAACAACTACATCATTACCTGCATAGAAATTCCATTTAAAATAAGCATGGTCAATATGCTGATTACTATTTACAAATGTCGCATATTTATGGAGATCTAACGTCATCAGCAAATCGCCTTTTCTTACCAAAACTGATGGCGTTGGTTTAACATTTACCTGTAAATATAATTTAATTTGTAAAGGTTCACTTGCTGTGGTTAAACGAAATACTTGAATTTCTTTACCGCTAAATGGTGCTAAATAGTAAGCACCACGCACGACCACTCCCGCTTTTAATTCTGGGTTATTCTTAAATGTGGGACCAAGGTCAGCACCAGTCACATTTAAATAATCAACATAAGCACTAGGGGCTTCATTACGGCAGGTCATAAAATCACTCACATCCGCAAATTCATTTATACGATTAGGTACAGCAAAAATATCATTATCTAGAGGAACATCATAAATACTTTGTGTTCCCCCACCAACTTCTTGTCCTCCATTAGTTTTACACTGGAAAGCAAAAATAGTCGGGGAAAATAATAAGGTTGCGAGAAGTAATATTAACATCTTCATTGTTACTGATACCTTAATCATAAATTAAACTAAAAATAGCGGTTGCAGTAAAATGGCCAAACGCAATACTTTTATTTTTTATTGCATCAGGTTCCCCTTGCACATTCGCATTAAAACTTAAAATATTCGTGCCATTCTCTAAATTGTATGCAGGCGTCGTACTATTAATAGGAATTTTTTTACCACTAAATTCTAAGATTTCAATTCCGATACCCGAAGCCATGCTGCCAGAATCTAATGCAAGAAGGCCTGGTAAATGGGTATTTTCGCTTCCTGTAAACTTAACGGTCACCGTTCTAAAGATACTATTATCACAGTCATCTAAATGAATATTAAAATTTTCAAGTGGTGTTTTTTGGTTAATATAGAGGTATTTATTAACAATAGTACCAAAGTCCACAATGATATTTTCATCACCAGGTCTTACTGTACAAGCTTCTGCGACAAGTTGTCCTCGTATCTTAATTTCACCGATTTGACCATTTTTTGCCTGACTCGGTAACGGAAAAAATAACAAACTTAATAGCATCGAGAGTATTATTTTTTTAAATTTATAAAAATTGAAATTTAAGTTATTCATATAAATACCTTCAATGCTATATCAGAAAATCTATTAAGATTATTCATACGTTATTTGAAAAGAAATAACACTTCGATAAGCTCCAGCCTGTAATTTTTCTGCGATTCTTACGGGAGCTACATAATAAGTTAAAATATTTTGCCCCGGAGAAATAAGCTCAGGTTCACTGTACTCACCAAAAGCAATTTCTTTTCCTTTAGGATTAGTTATCTGTAATCCAAGCCCATTAACACCTTCAACTCTCGCTATGTTCGGCCTAAAAGGGACAACTGGCGTGATAAACCTAATTTTCATACCTGGCTGAGAAAGACTCCATGTGACATTACCGGATTTATTGTTTCTCAATACCGTTGGGGTTTCGATACAATCCAATAACTCGATGTTTACCGGCGTCTTGTGGCCTTGGGCGCCAATTGTTTTTAATGATGCAGTTTCAATATTTCCTAAATCAACGGATTGAAATGCAGAATCCATCGATAAATGGCATGCACTCTCCGTTAATGAGCCATAAACGAAAATTTTACCATTTGCACCTTCAACATCCCAATTACCTGTTGTGTTATAAAAGGCATTATTTGAGGCCGCATATATCACAGCTGAATGAAATATGAGAGATAATCCAAAGAGTAAGGAAAAGCTTTTTTGATTAATCATCATTTTCCTCTCTATTTACTTTCAGGAACAACCTGACATGTATTTGCTTGACATTTAAATTGAAGTTTTGGCCGGCCACCATAGTCATTTATATAGGTCAATACCGGATTTGCCCCCACAGTAGAACTTGGAACTCCTAATTTTTCTTCACTAAATGGTGCAACCATAACTGCCTTAAAATTCTGATTTACCGGTGAATTTTTTCGCTCAGCCGCACCAATAATCGTGATATAAAAGGGAGTTGGGTTTTTAATGATATATTGGTCACCTTGCTTAATAAGCTGTGTTTTTTCTTGCCAAGGGTTATTCAGCATTTCTGTTTCGCTTAGCATGATACTTTTAGGACGATAAAATAATTTAATTTTGCTCTGTAACGCTAATTGCAAAACATTCGGTTTATCACTTTTTGGCGGGATCTCCCTTAAATTAAAGTAATAAACACTTTCTCTATCCTGAGGTAACTGACTAATTTCAGGAAGCGCCTCAATACGGACTTGGCTTGATTTTTCGGGTTCAACTCGCTGTACTGGCGGTAATACAGCAAACGGTGAAGTGATTTTTACCCCTTGAATATTTTCAATCCACCCTTGAGCCAAATAAGGTAGCTGGTTATTTTTATTAGTAATAGTAATTGAAACGCTTTTTTGATCGCCATTAAAAATAACTCGGGTTCTATCTAAAGCAATTGCCGAGAATGCGCTTCCGCTAACTAAACTGCTTAATAAAATAGTACTGATATATAAATTAGTTAATTTTTTCATAGCAATCACTCATTTACAGATTATTATCTGCTTCATTACGTTTATTTGATAATGGTTTACAAGGAATAAATAATCCTTGGTTAATTGTTTCTAAATTTTCAGGAAAATTAATTTCACATTGTGCTTCACCACCCCAATGAATAATCATGACTTCATTTGGGTTGATACCACTAACATAGGCATATCCATTATCAGTGACTATTCCCGTTTCTTTTCCTTTCAAATTCGTGATCTGAGCGCCAAATGGCGGTGCAGAACCGTCAGACATACGCATTGAAAGCATCATCTTTTCACCAGACAACACATTAAATTTGCGATAGCCAATCGCGCCTTCTGTTAATGTCGCTTGAACAATAGAATCCGTTACCTCGGCATTATTCGGTAATGCATTTAAATCGACTTTAACTTTACTGCGGTAGTAGCTATTTAAATCAGGGACAACCACTTTACCAAATGCATTTGATGCAATAGGTATCCCTCGGTCTGATACGGGAATTTTAGCCACACCATCAGTGTCAATGAGCAAACGAGTTCCGCCAATATTTGAGACTCGATGAGCATCCGCACCATTTAAAGTCATGGTAAATCCGCCTTGTGCCCCTACCCCAAATGATGTGTAATTATTATGAATATAGCTGGCATTCGCAGTTAACTTAGTATTATCACCATAATGGGTAATATAGGTGCTTGCGGTTCCACCTTTGTTGGTCGAACCTGCACTGACTTGATAATTGGTTCTATCTGACAATTTGTCATAATAGGTTGCTCGATTAACAGTATCATCCCGTGTTGCTTGTAATGAATAACCAATATTTGCACCATTTCCCCAAGGCATTGAAGCTGAGATATACAGGCCATCATCATTTGTTTCGTTATATTTATTACGATAGGCCGATAACGAAATATTAATATTCTTCAGGCTTCCCCAATCTAAGGTTTTTGTCACCATTAAATTGTAGCGATTACTTTCTGGCTTATCCCAATAGGTTTGGTGCGAGTAGTTTAAATAAGCTGTAATTCTCGATTCTCTAAAGTTTTTATTTAAAGAAATCACATACATTTCTTTATTACTACCTTGACGCTCACCTGAATCTTTAGCCGTTAAAAAATCGGTTACAGTCATAAAACTGCGTTCTGAGAATCGGTAACCTGCGAACTGAACTTGGCTATCATAGTCATCAAAACGTTTTGAATAGTTTATTCGATAAGAATTACCTGTGAGTTTTTTATCATTAGGAATATTTGCAATAGAATGCGTAATATCGAAAGATAAGGCACCAAATGCCAATAAGTCACGACCGACACCCACGTTGAATGCATTATAGTCTTGGCTATTTAATGAACCAGCAAGCAATGACCAACCATTAGTGACACCCCACGACATTTCACCACTCGCAAATGTATCTCCATTGACATGATGATCCATATCCGTTGGGCGACCCATCGCTAGTTTATATCGAATACTACCTGGTCGAGTTAAATAAGGGATATTGGCTGTTTCAACCTGATATTCTTGAACCGAACCATCCTGCTCTTCGATTCGAACATCCAGTTTTCCCGTCGTCGCATCACTTAAATTTTGAATACGGAAAGGACCCGCGGCGACTTGTTCTTGATAAATAATTC
Source organism: Providencia sp. PROV269 (assembly GCF_028477785.1). Lineage (NCBI taxonomy): Bacteria > Pseudomonadati > Pseudomonadota > Gammaproteobacteria > Enterobacterales > Morganellaceae > Providencia > Providencia sp. PROV269. The sequence goes on from NZ_JAMPLV010000011.1 coordinate 43,296, forward strand.
GCCCTTGTTGGCTAACAATCACCGTCGCATTTGTCGTAGCAACACCTGTTATTTCAGGTGCATACCCACGTAAATTAGGTGGTAACATTAAGATATCAGAGCGTAAGCCAACACCTGTAAATCGAAAACTATCGAATAAATCGGTGTTAAAATAGTCCTCACCCAAGGTCAATTTCGCTTTAATACTGGTTAACGCTTTATAGGCGTATAGTCGGCTCCATTGAAAGTCATGCTCATTTTTACTATTCGAGCCAGTTTCTCGTTGAGCACGCCCCTGCCAATCTCCCCTAAAGCGCCATGCACCAAGGTTCACACCTGCGACACCATTTGCTGTCACATTATAGTTGCTATTGTTATCATGAGGCTTATTCGCTCTTGCGTTTATATTGTAGTCTAAAATAGCCCCTGAAATTCCTTCATCCCACAAAGAAGGCGGATCCCAGTTAGCTGTTCTATATTCAAGGTAGGCTTGAGGTATACTCAGATACAACGTAGAGTCAGATAAATCCCCTCGAGCTTGAAAGCCAGGCAAACTGCGTAAATCAAGACACTCATTATTATGCCACCACGTAATTTGCTTCAACGAACTAGCTGTTAATCCTAGCTGCTGGACTTGTTCTGGTGTGATACAAACGAGGCTATCTTCAGGGTCGTTTTCTGGTGCATAGAATGAAAACCGTTGCTCAGGTAAAGTTTCTTTATTTACTTGTACTTTGAGGGGATAAATACCAGGCATAATATAGCCTGCACGTGAGAATTGCTTAATATCAATGTTTTTTTTGTCTTCTAAATCAAATAATGCCGTATTAAATTGTATGGTATCGGCAGCATATAACTGAGCGGATAATGATCCAAATGTAATCATTATCGTTGTCGTTATTATATTTATTTTGTGTTGTTTAAAAAACATAAAAAACATCCCTAAAACACCAATATAATTTCTTAGAATTAATAATAATCGACCTTGAACCTTAATAAGGTTTGGTAATTACCCGCTTTAACAGGATGATAATTGGTGACTAATTGCATTTGATATTTCAGGATCATTGTCCCTGGCGTAATTCCTAATGCGGGTAATGGCTTTCCTGGTGTAATGGAATATCCCGATATATCATGCAATGCCAATTGCACTCCTTTTGCTTCACCCGAGAGTGTGAAAAAATCACCTTCTGATGGACCATCAAAAGTGACTTCGAGTGAATTCCATTCGTTATTATCTTTCGAATATTTTTCCCAACGACAATCAATGAGCTTAATATTGAATTCTTTTATGGGGCCTTTCCCAACTTCACGAATATAGCTTGTTGGAAGCACCCCCATATTAATGGTCTGATCCCTAGACCCAATATCTATTGCGCAGGCAGTATCGACTATTTCGCCATTCATCGTGACTTTTCCCCATCCATGAGATGATGCAGCCATTTGTGGCGAAAGAAATAATGTTAGAAGAAATAGAGAAGATACTTTTCTTCGCAAATAGATAAATCCTTTCACTTTAACCTCTGACTTAATTTGGTGATTAGTAGAGGAACACAAAGGTATTCCTCTTAAACTAATCAATTAGTTATAAGTTAAGGTAAAGTTAGTTACGCCTTCGAATTTACCTAATGGAATTTTATCAACCGCAACGTTTGCACCTTGTACATAAGCGCTATAACGCAATGTATTATCACCCGCTTGTAATTGGTGTTCTTGAGCTGTTGCAACTCCCATATTTAACGCTGCACCATTAGTATCCGTTAATTGAATACCCACGTTGCCAGCAATAGTTGGGTCTGTTGCATCTAAGCCTGTTACACCGAGTAATTTAGAGTTGAAAGCAGCGCTAGCACCAGAGAATGTGATACTCACTTTATCGTTGTACACTTTATCATCTGCATCTTTCGGGAATACACAGTCTTCCAATTCAATATTGAATTGCTTCGCGCTAGAAGTACCACCATTCGCTAAAACAGAGTTAGCGATTTGGCCTAACCATACTGTTTGGTCAATAGAATCTGAACTAATTGAGCAAGGTGCATCAATGATTTCACCTTTAAATGTGACTTTACCATGCCCTTGATCAGCAAGTGCTGGAGATGCAATAGCGGCAGAAACTAGCGCGGCTAAAAATACTTTTTTCATTTGAACCTCATTTATATATAACAACGTGATGATTACCCAACATGATGTAGGGCATAGTTAGAATTTATTATTTTTAAAATAACTATTTGCTGTATAAAGAATTTAAAATAATTTCTGTTTGTCGATTAAAAATATAATGGTAGTTATCCTTTTCATCGGATAAGCATTCACTATTATGAATAAATGAATTAGCACTAGGATTTTTTTCATTTATTTTCAATGATACACTTTCAAAAAATGCACTCGGGCTAATTTCTAGATAAAATAAAATTGAAAATAGCATTCCACAATTAATGCTACATATTCCTCTTTCATAACGAGATATTTGTTGTTGTGATATCTTTAATTTTTTAGCTAGATCACTACCACTAAGCCCTTTCTCTTTTCTAAGATGCGATAATTCCATGCCAATTTGTTCAGTTAGTATTTTCTGAAAGCTATCTATACTGGTCTTTAATTTATTACTTTTCATATCTCACCAATTAAAGCCTTGTGTAATGTGGCAAAACAATCAGAACCGCTTATAAAGTGAACAATTTATTTTTTGAAATGCAAAAAAAACGCAACAAAATAAATCAAAATGTT